>NZ_LBJZ01000009.1:0-428 GCF_028128935.1 Bradyrhizobium sp. CCBAU 11361 | reverse complement strand
CCACGAGCGCGGGTTGCCGTGGCGTGATCGTCGTGAGCCTCGGCCTGCCGGCCATTGTCGCCGGCATCGTGCCGCACGGCACGGCTGAAGAGATCGCCGTATTCCGCGGGGGTACGGATCAGCGGATGATCCTGGGTGAGCGGCGATGCCGGCTGTGGCGTCGCTCCAACCTGCGCGATCGCCTGTTCGAACAACCGCTCGACGGTCGCACGCACGTGCTTGTAACGGTAGATGCGGTTGCCGATGGCGTGCGCGCAGGCCTGCTCGACCAGCCGTGCTGGATACTTCCGGCTCAGCCCGACAATGCCCCACATCGCGCGCTGTCCGGGGCGCCCCTCGGTGTCGAACACTTGCTGGCACAAGGCCCTGGTCTGCGGTCCGATGCGCTCGGCGCTCGCCAGCAGCACGGCGGTTTGCCGCGACGGGTT
>NZ_LBJZ01000008.1:172077-323601 GCF_028128935.1 Bradyrhizobium sp. CCBAU 11361 | reverse complement strand
CGCATCGCCGAAGCAGGCTCGGGCGCAGGCGCACCGGGCAGCGCGAGACCCGGCAGCACGGGCCTGACACGCACCTCGGACGCTGCGGCTGATCCGGCCAGCCGGCGGGCGATGCCCTTCAGTTCCAGCAGCACCACATGGAGGCCCGCCAGTAACAATCCGGAGCAGACGCCGATCGTGCCCGAGATTATGAGGGTACTGCCGAGGCTGAACTCCCTGACGGTGAAGCCAAACAGGATCCCAAGGAGGCCCGCCAGGACGGCGACAATCCCCGCGATCAACAATGCCAACGTCATCGAACTCACCCCCGGCCGTGCATCCGCACGCGACACTCGCGCCACGATACCGTCATCCTGTGTTCGTCGCCAACGGCGAATTGTGATCAGCGTTCCTAAAGAGAAGGAAATCAGGGACTTATTCACATTCCCTTCAGCTACGGATCGCTACTCCTAGAGTGCTCTTGAGTTTCTGGATTTGCTGCGTCGCATCAGGAATTTAGCCATAATGCCCAATTACTTGGTAATGGAACTGCGCTATACGGAGTCCGGGGAGCAGGCCCGCGCGCGCCACCAGGGCCAAGAGGGGATTCCGGGTCACCAATAGCCATGACATCCATCACGACTTCGGCGATCGACACGCCTCTGCGGCGCTCGGTCGAACGGACTTGCGACGATCTCGCCATGCTGGTGCTGGCCGCGGTCGCCGTCATTGCAGGCTTGACCTTCCGCGACTACGGGCTCGGATGGGACGACTACACCCACGCTGAATATGCCGACCTGCTGCTGCGCATGTTCGGTTCCGGCTTCAAGGACACCGCGGCGCTCTCCTTCGCCAACCTCTATATGTATGGCGGCGGCTTCGACATGGTCGCGGCTCTCCTGCACAAGGTCATTCCGCTCGAGCTGTTCGAGACGCGACGCCTGCTCGGCGCCGTCGTTGGCGTGATCGGGCTTGCGGTGACGTGGCGGCTCGGCCGCCGCATCGGCGGGCCGCTGGCCGGTCTCGCCTCACTCCTGCTGCTCGCGCTCTGCCCGATCTTCTACGGCCACATGTTCATGAACCCGAAGGATGCGCCCTTCGCGGTGGCCATGATCATCCTGATGCTGAGCCTGGTCCGGCTCGCCGAGGAATATCCGCAGCCTTCGCCGCGCACGGTCCTGATCGTCGGCATCGGCGCCGGCTTGTCGATCGGCTGCCGCATCCTCGGCGGGCTTGCGCTGGTCTACGCCATGATCGGCTTCATCCCGCTGTTCCTGGAGGAACTGCGCACCGAAGGCGTTCGCGAGGCGGCCCGCCGCTTCGCCCATGTCGTCTACGTGCTGCTGCCCGGCCTCGTGTTCGGCTATCTCGTGATGGGCCTGATCTGGCCGTGGTCGATCATGGAACCCGGCAATCCCTTCGAGGCGCTGACCTACTTCTCGCACTTCTTCGAGAAGCCCTGGAAGGAGATGTTCGACGGCGCGATCGTGTCCGTGCCCGACATGCCCTGGTCCTATCTGCCGACGCTGTTCGCGCTTCAGTTGCCCGAGGTGATGCTGGTGCTGATGACCGGCGCCGTGGTCAGCACCTTCGCACTGCTGCCGCGCGGCGGGGTTCCGGCCCGTCGCAAGACCATCCTCCTGATGCTGACGCTCGCCGCGACCCTGCCGCTCGCGATCGCGATGGTGAAGCGGCCCGCGCTCTACAACGGCATCCGCCATTTCGTCTTCGTGATCCCGCCGATGGCGGTGCTCGGCGGCGTCGCCTTCGCCTGGACCATGGAGCGCCTGCGCGCCAATCACCGCACCTGGCAACCGGTCGTGCTCGCCACCTTCTGCTTCGGCCTTGCGCTCTCGCTCGCCGAGATGATCCGGCTGCATCCCTATCAATACACCCACTTCAACCACATCGCCGGCACCGTGCGCGCCGCCGACGACCGCTTCATGCTGGACTATTGGGGCCTGGCGCTGAAGCAGGCCTCCGACGAATTGCGCGAGCAACTGGTCGAGCGCCAGGAAGTGCCGCCGCGCAACCGCAAATGGAAGGTCGCGGTGTGCGGTCCGCAGCGTCCGGCGCAGGTCGCGCTCGGGCCCGACTTCACCATCGGCTGGGATTCCAATGCGGCCGATTTCGCGATGACGCTCGGCGAGTTCTACTGCAAGGGCCTCACCGCGCCTGTCATGGTCGAGATCAAGCGCGACGACGTGGTGTTCGCCCGCGTCTACGACATCCGCGGCAGCAGCATTTCCAGCCTGCTCTCGATCCCGGCACCGTAATATTCTTCTCCTGCCTTGTAGCCCGGATGGAGCCACCGGGTCGGCGCGAAGCGCCGCCCGATGACAGGCTCCGCGAAATCCGGGGTCCTTGGTGAGCCCCCCGCATTACGCTACGCTCCATGCGGGCTACGCTTGGCTGCTGCGATTTGACCGCCTTGCTGCCAGCCTCACCCGCGACTACGCTCCCTTCCCGCAACAACGAGGTTCGGAGAGATTTGCCATGTCACCAGCGGAAGCGCGCCTGAGAGAAGCGCCGTCGAACATGACGGAGGCCGAGTGGCAGCAACGGGTCAATCTCGCCGCCTGCTATCGTCTCGTCTCGCTGTACGGCTGGGACGACCTGGTCGACACCCACATCTCCGCGCGCGTGCCCGGCCCCGAGCATCACTTCCTCATCAATCCCTACGGGCTGATGTTCGACGAGATCACGGCGTCGAGCCTCGTCAAGGTCGACCTGTACGGCAACCAGCTGTCCGAGAGCGAGTACAGCATCAACCCGGCCGGCTTCACCATCCATTCGGCGATCCACGAGGTGCGCGAGGACGCGATCTGCGTGCTGCATCTCCACACCCTCGACGGCACCGCGGTGTCGAGCAGCGCCGAAGGGCTGCTGCCGCTGAACCAGACCGCCCAGCTCGTCACCCACGACCTCGCCTATCACGACTATGAAGGCATCGCGCTCGACCACGACGAACGGCCGCGACTCCAGAAGGACCTCGGCGACCACAACCACATGCTCCTGCGCAACCACGGCACGCTGACGGTCGGCCGCTCGGTCGCCTCCGCTTTCGAGCGCATGTATCACCTCGAGCGCGCCTGCTCGATGCAGGTGCGCACGCGCGCGCTGGGCACGCCGGTCTATCCGGTCGAGGAGATTGCGATCGAGAAGAACACCGAGCTGCTGGCGAACCGCGACCGCGCCGAGCTGCGCGCGACGAACCTCGTGTGGCCGCCGCTGCTGCGCAAGCTGGACCGCGAGTTGCCGGGCTATCGGTCTTGAGATTTTCGGGATTTCGTGTTGGATAGTTCTCAACTACCTCTGCACGTCTTGGAATGAAACGCCGCCCAATTCCGGGCGGCGTTTTTATTTGGGAGCCGTCACTCGTGCCTCCACCGTCATTGCGAGGAGCTCTTGCGACGAAGCAATCCAGAGTGTTTCCGCTGAGGGATTCTGGATTGCCTTCGCTTCGCTCGCAATGACGGGGATAGACCTCGCCCTACTTCACCTCCGCCAGCGCCGCGAGGATGCGCGCCCAGGAGCGGATGCCCTTCTGGAAGCTGCGGAGGTCGTACTTCTCGTTCGGCGAGTGGATGTTGTCGTCGTCCAGGCCAAAGCCGACCAGCAGCGAGTCGAGCCCCAGCGTGCGCTTGAAGTCGGCGACGATCGGGATCGAGGCGCCCGAGCCCATCAGCACGGTCTCCTTGCCCCATTCCTCGGTCAGCGCCTTGCTGGCGGCGGCGAGCGGCTTCATGTTCCAGTCGAGCGCGACCGCGGGCGCGGCGGAATGGTCGCCGAACTCGACCTTGCAGTCGCCCGGAAGCCGTGCCGTCACGTAGTCGCGGAAGGCCTTGCGGATCTTTGCGGGGTCCTGTCCCTCGACCAAACGGAACGAGATTTTTGCCGAGGCATGCGACGGGATCACCGTCTTGGAGCCTTCGCCGATGTAGCCGCCCCAGATGCCGTTGACGTCGCAAGTCGGACGCGAGGAGGCCTGCTCGATCAACAGCCGCCCCTTCTCGCCGGCCGGGATCGACAGGCCGATCGGCTTGAGGAACATCTCCGGCGTGAGATTGAGCTTCTTCCACTGCTCCAGGATATCGGGCGGCAGATCCTTCACCCCGTCATAGAAGCCGGGAATGGTGATGCGGTTGTCGTCGTCGAACAGCCCGCCGAGGATTTTCGTGAGCACGCGGATCGGGTTCATCGCGCTGCCGCCGAACACGCCGGAATGCAAATCGCGATTGGCGGCGGTGATCTTCAGCTCCTCATAGAGCAGGCCGCGCAGCGACGTCGTGATCGCCGGGGTATTGCGGTCCCACATGCCGGTGTCGCAGACCAGCACGTAATCGGCCTTGAACTCGTCCTTGTTGGCCTCGATGAAGGGCACGAAATTCTTCGAGCCGACCTCCTCCTCGCCTTCGATCAGGAAGGTGACATCGATCGGCAGCGAGCCCGTCACCTTTTTCCAGGCGCGGCAGGCCTCGACGAAGGTCATCACCTGGCCCTTGTCGTCCTCCGCGCCGCGCGCGACGATGATCTTGCGGCCATCGGCATGATCGGTGACGACAGGCTCGAACGGCGGGCGATGCCAGAGGTCGAGCGGATCGACCGGCTGCACGTCGTAATGGCCATAGAAGATCACATGCGGCCGTCCGCCCGCTCCAATCTTGCCGACGATAGCGGGATGGCCGGCGGTCGGCCTCACTTCGGTGGCGACGCCGAGGCTCGCGATGTCCTTGGCGAGATGCTCGGCCGCGGCCTTGCAGTCGTTGGCAAAGGCCGGATCCGCCGAGATCGACTTGATCCGCAACAGCGAGAACAGGCGCTCGAGGCTGTTGTCAAAATCCTTGTCGATGTGGTCGAGCACGGATTGAAGCTGCGCATTGGCCATGGTCGGATTCCTGACTTTTGAGTCTCGAGATGGCTTCTCAAGAGGTCTTCTCAAGAGGCCTTGGGTTTCAAGAGATCTTGGGTTTTAGCCCTGCCGGGGCGCCGGAGCTAGCCGCAACCGGCGGATGCCGGATGTGCCATGCGAGGCTGCCCGCGACGATGGCGGTGGCGAGGAGATTATTGCCCCAGGCCTGGAAGGCAGTGGGAAACCACGGCAGCGACAGCAGCATGAGCAAGCCGGCCGCGCCGAGGGCAAGCCAGGTTCCCAGCCGCACATTCGCCCGTTCGTCGAAGGCGGCACGATGCATCAGCACCGTCATCGGGAAGAACAGCCACATGAAGTAGTATTGCCGCGCCAGGGGCGATGCCACCGTCATCAGGCAGAACAGGATGCCGAGCTCCTCGGCATCCGAGCGCGCCGTTCGCCGCGATTGCCGTGGCATCACCGCGACGAAGCCGAGCCCGAGCAACACGGACACAGCGAGCACGATCCAGTTCGCCGTCCTGTAATCGACGTCGATGATATTCATCGTGCGCAGCGGCTTGCCGGGATCCTCCTGATTGTAGTTGATCGGGCGGACCAGGCGGTGCGTGACGGCAATGATGGACTGGTTGACCCACGACCAGTTCTGCTCGTCGCGCTGGCCAAAGCCCTTTTCCGAACTCGCCCCGACCATGCCCTGATACCAGGTCGCAAGCTCGGCCGCGTTGCGCTCGAAGCCGCGAATGGGCGCCGGCACGACGTAGAGAAGGATGCCGGTGAAGGCGACCGTCGCGACGACGGCCGCCCACTTCCGCCGCCAGACCAGATAGGGCAGCACCGCGATCGGAAACACCTTGATGGCGGTCGCGAGCGCGAACATGAAGCCTGCGAGCCAGGCGCGCTGATGTTGCAGGCTCCAGAACCCGTAGAGCATCATCGCCAGCAGCACGAGGTTGGGCTGGCCAAGATCGAACATGTCGAACACGAAGGACACGGTGACGAAAACCGGCAGTGCCTCCAGCCACGGACCGGCCCTGCGACCCGAGCCGGTCATGACATCGGAGAACGTCCCGGTGCACCACCACGCCAGCGCATTCAGGACCGACAGCACGATGTAGAGCGGGATCTTGCCGAACCAGCTCGGAATCGCGAGCAGGATCGCCGGCAGCGGCGGATAGATGAACTCGAAATACCCACCGGCGTTGGCGGGATAGAGCGCTCCCCCGTTCAGAACCTGCTGCCCGGCCCAGTACCACAGCCCATAATCCTTGGTCTTGCCCTTGCCGAACAGCTCGGGACCGAGGACGTCCGCGGCCAGGATGAAGCAACAGAGCAGAAAGAGAATATCCAGCGGCGCACGCAGCGACGGGCGTCTCGGCGTATCAGGTTTGGCTAACAAGTCGGTTGAGCTCACAATAGGGTCCAGTCGGCGGCGACATTGCGCATAGCAGACCGGCGGACGGTTGGTCAGCCCTTCACCTGAAATTGTACCCATGGCGAAGCGGCCGCGCCGGCGTGCGGATTGCCTCCAAATCTAGCTTGTCTGCCTACCGACGCAGCAAGCCGCCGAGCGCGCCGCGGACCAAGGTGCGGCCGATCGAGCCGCCGAGCTGGCCGCCGACCGACTTGCCGAGATTGGCGGCCATCCCCCCGATCACCTGGTTGGTCACCGATCGCGTCACGTCGCGCGCAATGACCTGGCCGGCCGACAGGCGGCCGCGCTTGACATTGGTGCCGAAGATGGTCCCGACAATCGAGCCGATCTGGCCGAGGATGCCGCCGCCGCTTCCGCCGGCCGGAGCGTCCGCGGTCGCCGCGGTGCCGGCGATGCGCTTCTGGATCATCTCGTAGGCGGACTCTTCATCAACGGCGGTGTCGTATTTGCCCTTCACCGGGCTCGCATCCATGATCGCCTTGCGCTCTTCCGGCGTGATCGCCCCGATCCGGGCCGATGGCGGCCGGATCATCACACGCTCGACCATCGCCGGCGTGCCGTTGCCTTCGAGGAAGGACACCAGCGCCTCGCCCTTGCCGAGCTCCATGATCACCTTGGCGGTGTCGAGCTTCGGGTTGGGCCGGAAGGTCTGGGCCGCGGCGGCGACCGCCTTCTGGTCGCGCGGGGTGAAGGCGCGCAGCGCGTGCTGCACCCGGTTGCCGAGCTGCCCGAGCACGCGGTCGGGCACATCGATCGGGTTCTGCGTCACGAAATAGATGCCGACGCCCTTCGAGCGGATCAGGCGGACCACCTGCTCGATTTTGTCCATCAGCGCCTTGGGCGCGTCGTTGAACAACAGATGCGCCTCGTCGAAGAAGAACACCAGCTTCGGCTTCGGCAGGTCGCCGGCCTCGGGCAGCTCCTCGAACAGCTCCGACAGCATCCACAACAGGAATGTCGCGTAAAGCCGCGGGCTCTGGAGCAGCTTGTCGGCGACCAGGATGTTGACCATGCCGCGGCCGTCGCGGTCGGTCTTCATGAAATCCTTCAGCGTCAGCGCCGGCTCGCCGAAGAACTTGGTGGCGCCCTGGTTCTCCAGCACCAGCAGCTGGCGCTGGATGGTGCCGACGGTGGCCTTGGTGACGTTGCCAAACCCCTGGGCGGCCTTGCGGATGTCGGCAAGCGGATCCGCGGCGGCGTCCGGCGCCTTCTTGCTGCTGTCGGGCACGATGGCATCGAGCAGCGCACGCAGATCCTTCATGTCGATCAGGACAAGGCCGTTGTCGTCGGCGACGCGGAAGGCGACGTTGAGAACTCCCTCCTGCACGTCGTTGAGGTCGAGCATGCGCGCGAGCAGAAGCGGCCCCATCTCGGTGACGGTCGCCCGCACCGGGTGGCCCTGCTCACCGAACACGTCCCAGAACACCGTCGAGAACTGGTCGGGCTGGAACGTCAGCCCCATCGCGGTGGCGCGCTTGACGATGAAGTCCGCGGGCACGCCGACCTCGGAGATGCCGGAGAGGTCGCCCTTGATGTCGGCCGCGAAGACCGGAACACCGGCGCGCGCAAATCCCTCTGCCATGACTTGCAGCGACACCGTCTTGCCGGTTCCGGTTGCACCGGTGACGAGGCCGTGGCGATTGGCGAGCGCCAGCGTCAGCCATGCCTGCTCGTCTCCCTTGCCGACGAAAATCTTGTCGTCGGTGTCGCCGAGCTTGCTGTCCTGTGCGGTCATTATTTTCTCTGATCCATCTGCCGTGTTTCGCGTATTGAAACTCAAAAGCCGGTTCCGCAGTTTACCGCATGTCGCACGCCGATTGAAACCGTTCAAACACGATCCGATCTTGCGACATGGTCGGAAACCAAGTGGACGACGTCAGCCGAAAGTAGGAACGGCGCGTTCGCACCGCGGTAATTTACTGCTGATTTCATCTCCGCTCTTGCATCGCTGCAACACTTTGCGCGCGTTCGAAGCCGAATCGCATGTTCGCCTTGTATTTCACATCACACGGGCTCAAGATCGTTTTTCGAAAGCAATACTCCGGCATGCAAACCGGTTGAGGGGCGGGTCTTATGGACGAGCTGATCGGGCGGCTGGCGACAAACGCCAGCATAGATAGTGCTGTCGCTGAAAAGACCGTCGGCATTATCCTGGGCTTCCTCCGCAGCGAGGGCCCTTCCGAGAACGTTGAAGCCCTGATCAATCATATTCCCGGTGCGGAAGCGGCGATCGACGCGTCCAGGAGCGGCGGCGGACTGTCGCGGCTGATGGGCGGCGGCCTGATGGCCGTCGGCACGCGCCTGATGGGCCTGGGACTTGGCATGTCCGAGATTCAGAACATTGCCCGTGAACTTTTTCGCTTCGGCCGAGACAAAATCGGAGCGGATCAGATGGGCAAGATCATCGCAGGGACGCCAGGCCTCAGCCAATTTGCCTGAGCTACGCTTTTCATATCGAGTATCATGACATATCCGATTTCCGAGATTGAGGGCCTGCCTGCCTTTGCCGCCAATAAGTTGAAGGCGCAGGGAATCCGCACCACCGACGCGCTGCTCGAGGCGGCCTCGACCGTGAAGGGACGCAAGGCGCTGTCCGCCAAGACCGGCATCAGCGAGCAGCAGCTCCTGGAATGGGCCAACGTCTCCGACTACATGCGCATTCCCGGGATGGGTCGGGCCAAGGTCGGCCTGGTGCGCGCCGCCGGCGTCACCACCGTTCGCGAGCTCGCCTATCGGAATCCGGCAAGACTCGCCCAGAGCATGCGCGAAGCCAACGAGAAGAAGAAGCTCGTCCGCATCCTGCCCTCGGAAAAATCGGTCGGCGACATCATCGCCAAGGCCAAGAAGCTGCCGCCGAAGATCACGTATTAGGGCTACTGCTCACCGCATACGAGCGCTGACGCCACACCTTCGCCCAGACGACACCGGGGATAAGAGTGGACGGCTGTCTCAACATCGTCATTGCGAGCACAGCGAAGCAATCCAGACTGCCGCCGCGGAAAGATTCTGGATTGCTTCGCTGCGCTCGCAATGACGGAGTGCGGGCAAGAGCATCGTTCCCTCACGGGCCCCGGAACGGACCGGATCGCCCCCCAATCCCGTCTTGACTCCCCCTCCCCGACCGCGCAAATCCACGCGCATGAATGCCTTGCCCTCCTCTTCCGTCCCGCCGGCCGACTCGGCCGGGCGTGACGTGCTGCGGACGCTGCTGGAACGGCCTCTCCCGGCGGTGATGGGCGTGCTCAACGTCACCCCGGATTCCTTCTCCGACGGCGGCGAATTCATCACGCCCGACCAGGCGCTCGAGCGGGCGAGGGCGATGATCGCCGACGGCGTCGACATCATCGACATCGGCGCGGAGTCCACCCGGCCCTACAAGGGCGCCAAGGCAGTCACGGCCGAGGACGAACTCGCCCGGCTGAGGCCGGTGCTATCAGGCGTGGTTGCGCTCGGCGTGCCGGTCTCGATCGACAGCATGAAGGCGGAGGTCGTGGCCTTCGCGCTCGACCAGGGCGCGGCGATCGCCAACGACGTCTGGGGCCTGCAACGCGATGCCGCCATGGCGCCGCTGGTGGCGGCGAGAGGCGTCCCCGTCATCGTCATGCATAACCGCGACAGCGTGGATTCCGCCATCGACATCATCGCCGACATGAAGGCGTTCTTCCTGCGCTCGCTGGACATCGCCGCCAAGGCCGGCATCGCACGTGACAAGATCGTGCTCGATCCCGGCATCGGCTTCGGCAAGACCGCCGAGCAGAGCATGATTGCGTTGGCGCGGCTGCGCGAGTTCGACATGTTCGGCCTGCCGGTCCTGGTCGGCGCCTCGCGCAAGCGCTTCATCGCCTCGGTGTCGCCGTCCGAGCCGAAGGAGCGGCTCGCCGGCTCGATCGCCGCGCATCTCATCGCCGCCCAGCGCGGCGCCAGGATCATCCGGACCCATGACGTCGCCGAGACCCTGCAGGCCCTGCGGGTCGCGAACGCAATCGAGAGCAAGCAATGACCGATACGATCTTCGTGACCGGCCTGTCGATCCATGCTCGCCACGGCGTGATGGATCACGAAACCGAAGTCGGCCAGCGTTTCGTGATTGATCTCGAGCTCTATACCGACCTGTCGGAGCCCTCGCGCACCGACCGGCTCGCCGACACGGTGTCCTACGCCGAGGTCGTGGCGACCACGACGGCGGCGTTCAAGAACACCAATTACAAGCTGCTGGAACGCGCAGCCGGCGCGGTCGCCGACGCCATCCTGTCGCACTTCCCGCGCATCCGCGCCGTGAAGATCACCGTGCACAAGCCGCATGCGCCGATCGCCGCGATCTTCGACGACGTCGGCATCATGCTGACGCGCTCGCGGCACCCCTGACATGGCAAGCGTGCTGATCGCACTCGGCGGCAATGTCGGCGATGTCCGCGCGACGTTCCGGAAGGCGATCGCCCACATCTGCGGCATGGCGCAGGCCGCGCTGGTCGCGCGCTCCTCGGACTATGCAACCCCGCCCTGGGGCGATGAGGACCAGGATCCCTTCATCAATGCCTGCATCGAGATCGAGACCAGCCTCGATCCGCACGCGCTGCTGTTCGTGATGCAGAAGGTCGAGCAGAAATTCGGCCGTGCGCGGACCAAGGAGCGGCCCTGGGGGCCGCGCACGCTCGATCTCGACATGATCGCCTATGACGATGTCAGCCTGCAGAAGCCCGACCTGACCTTGCCGCATCCGCGCCTGTTCGAGCGCGCCTTCGTGCTGGTGCCGCTGGTCGAGATCGCGCCCGACCGCGTGATCTCAGGCATTCGCGTGCGTGACGGGCTTTCCAGCGTCTCGACGCAAGGCATTGAGCGGCTTCCGGATACCGGTTAACCAAAAACAACCGTTTGCAGGGACGGTCCGCCGTGGCAATTTCGCCTGCGAATAACAAGACCTTCGGGAGCCCCTCGCCGCATGACCTCCGTGACTGACGACCTGCCGCTGGCGGCGGATTTTCCCAAGGCCACGGTCGAAGACTGGCGCAAGCTGGTCGACGGCGTGCTCAAGGGCGCGCCGTTCGAGAAGCTGGTCGGCAAGACCTATGACGGCCTCAAGATCGATCCGCTCTATCCGCGCGCCAGGGGCGTTGCGCCCGTGGTCGGACGGGCTGCGGCCGCGCCGTGGCAGATCGTGCAGCGGATCGACCATCCCGACGCGGCGGCCGCGAACACGCAGGCCTTGCAGGATCTGGAGAATGGCGCGACGGGACTGGCGCTGGTGTTCGCCGGTGGCAACGGTGCTCACGGTTTTGGGCTGGAACCTTCGGCGGATGCAGTCGCAAAGGTCTTGAAGGACATTCATCTCGATGCCGGCATCGGCATCGAGCTTCAGATCGGTCCGCAATCGCGGATGGCCGCAATCCATGTCGCGGAGTGTGTGAAGAGCAAGGGCCTCGATCCCGCCGCCTGCGACATCCGCTTCGGACTCGATCCGCTCGCGGCCGGCGCGGTGTGGGGCCACAGCCCCTACACCTGGGAGGAGATCGCTCCTGCCGTCACCGGCGGGATCAAGGGCCTCGCTGCGCTCGGCTTCAAGGGGCCGTTTGCGTCCGCCGACGGCCGCGTGATCCACGATGCCGGCGGCTCCGAGGTGCAGGAGCTCGCCTTCGTGCTCGCCTGCGGCCTCGCCTATCTTCGCGCGATCGAAGGCGCCGGCGTTGCACTGGAGCAGGCGCAGGGCATGGTCTATGCGCGGCTCGCCGCGGACGCCGACCAGTTCCTGACCATGGCGAAATTCCGCGCGCTGCGGCTGCTGTGGGCGCGCGTCGAGACGGCGTGCGGGCTGACGCCGATGTCGTTGTTCATCGCCGCCGACACCGCCTGGCGCATGCTGACGCAGCGCGATCCCTATGTAAACATGCTGCGCGCGACCATGGCGACGTTCGCGGCGGGGCTTGCCGGCGCCAACGCGATCACCGTCCTGCCGCACACGCTGGCGCTCGGGCTGCCCGATCCATTCGCGCGGCGCGTGGCGCGCAACACACAACTGCTGCTGCTCGAAGAGAGCAACCTCGCCAAGGTCAGCGATCCCGCCGCGGGCGCCGGCGGCATCGAGACGCTGACGGCGCAGCTGTGCGAGGCCGCCTGGGCGCTGTTCCAGGAGAGCGAGAAAGCCGGCGGCGCCTTTGCCGCACTTCAGCAGGGCCTGTTCCAGAGCAAGGTGGCAGCTGCGCGCAAAGCGCGTGACGCCAACATCGCAAAACGCCGCGACGTGCTGACCGGCGCGAGCGAGTTTCCGAACCTGCATGAGAGCGAGACGGCGGTGCTGAAAGCGACGCCGGTCGCGCTCGCACCCTATGGCGAACAGAAATACAAGTTCGACGCGCTGCCGCCGATCCGGCTGGCGGAACCGTTCGAAGCGCTGCGCGACAAATCCGATGCGGCGTTGAAGGCGCGCGGGGCGCGGCCAAAAGTGTTCCTGGCCAATCTCGGCACGCCCGCCGATTTCACGGCACGCGCGACCTTTGCCAAGAGCTTCTTCGAGGCCGGCGGCATCCAGGCGGCCGACAGCGAGGGTCTTGTCGATCCGGCCAAGCTTGCCGCCACATTCAAGGCCTCCGGCGCCGAGCTTGCCTGCCTTTGTTCCAGCGACAAGGTCTATGCGGAACACGCCGAAGCCGCAGCCCGGGCCCTGCAAACGGCCGGCGCGCGACATATCTATCTGGCAGGCCGCCCGACTGATGCCGAGGCGGCGCTGCGCGCAGCCGGCGTCACCGGCTTCGTCTTTGCCGGCGGCGATGCGCTTGCGACGCTGCAGGACGCCTATCGAGGGATGGAGCAGCCATGACGGAGGCAGGCAAACCCGTTCTCACCGGCGGCTGCCAATGCGGCGCGGTGCGCTTTGCGGTCTCGGCCGCGCCGGCGAAGATCAGCATCTGTCATTGCCGGATGTGCCAGAAGGCGAGCGGTGCGCCGTTCGCCTCCTATGCCGATATCGAGAAGGGTGATTTCGCCTGGACCAAGGGCACGCCCTCTGCGTTCCGCTCCTCGTCCATCGCGATGCGCGATTTCTGCGCCGCCTGCGGCACGCCGCTGAGCTTCCGCCGCATCGACGGCCCGCGCATCGAGATCATGACCGGTACGTTCGATCGTCCGGATCACGTGGTGCCGACCCGGCAATATGGAACAGAGTCGCGCCTCGGCTGGGTGGTCGGGATCGCCAATCTTCCGAGCCAGACCACACAGCAGAATTACGGACCGGAGAAGATGGCGACCATCGTCAGCCATCAGCATCCGGACCATGATTGAGCGTCTATGATATGGTCGAAACCATGAGCCGCATTCCGAACTTTGCAGACGTCGCCTTCGAGCGCATCGCCGCCGCCGCGCCGGCCGGCAGCGCCGAGCCGTGGCTGACGCCCGAAGGCATTCTTGTGAAGCCCGCCTATGGCGAGGCCGACCTCGCCGGGCTCGATTTCCTCGAGACCTATCCGGGCATCGCGCCCTATCTGCGCGGCCCCTATCCGACCATGTATGTCAACCAGCCCTGGACCGTCAGGCAATATGCCGGCTTCTCCACGGCCGAGGATTCCAACGCGTTCTACCGCCGCAACCTGGCGGCCGGACAGAAGGGCCTCTCGGTCGCCTTCGACCTCGCCACCCATCGCGGCTATGACAGCGATCATCCGCGGGTCGGCGGCGACGTCGGCATGGCCGGCGTGGCCATCGATTCCATCTACGACATGCGCACGCTGTTTGCGGGCATCCCGCTCGACCAGATGAGCGTGTCCATGACCATGAACGGCGCAGTGCTGCCGATCCTCGCGCTGTTCGTCGCCGCCGCGGGCGAACAGGGCGTGCCGCCGGAAAAACTCTCGGGGACCATTCAGAACGACATTCTGAAAGAGTTCATGGTGCGCAACACCTACATCTATCCGCCTGCGCCCTCGATGCGGATCATCTCCGACATCTTTGCCTATACTTCGCAGAAGATGCCGAAATACAACTCGATCTCGATCTCCGGCTATCACATGCAGGAGGCCGGCGCGACGCAGGACCTCGAGCTCGCCTATACGCTCGCCGACGGCGTTGAATATTTGCGCGCCGGCCTTGCCGCGGGCCTCGACGTCGACCGCTTCGCGCCGCGACTGTCGTTCTTCTGGGCGATCGGCATGAACTTCTTCATGGAAGTCGCCAAGATGCGCGCCGCGCGCCTGCTCTGGGCGAAGCTCCTGAAGCCCTTCAATCCGAAGGACCCGCGTTCGCTGTCGCTGCGCACGCATTGCCAGACCTCGGGCTGGTCGCTGACCGCGCAGGACGTCTTCAACAACGTGATGCGCACGACGGTGGAGGCGATGGCGGCGACGCAAGGCCACACCCAGTCTCTGCACACCAATGCGCTCGACGAGGCGCTGGCGCTGCCGACCGACTTCTCGGCGCGCATCGCCCGCAACACCCAGCTCTTCCTCCAGCAGGAGAGCGGCACCACCCGCATCATCGATCCCTGGGGCGGCTCGTACTATGTCGAGCGGCTGACGCGCGACCTCGCGGCGAAGGCGTGGAGCCACATCCAGGAGGTCGAGGAGCTCGGCGGCATGGCCAAGGCGATCGAGGCCGGCGTGCCCAAGCTGCGCATCGAGGAGGCTTCCGCGAAGACGCAGGCGCGCATCGACGCCGGCAAGCAAGCGGTGATCGGGGTCAACAAGTACAAGCCGACGGACGAAGCTCCGATCGATATCCTCAAGGTCGACAACACCAACGTCCGCCGGCTCCAGATCGACAAGCTGACCCGGCTGAAGTCCGAGCGCAACCAGAAGGACGTCGATGCCGCGCTCGCCGCGCTGACGCGTTCGGCCGGCGAAGGCAACGGCAACCTGCTCGCGCTCGCGATCGACGCGGCGCGGGCGAAGGCGACCGTCGGCGAAATTTCGGACGCGATGGAGAAGGTGTTCGGCCGGCACCGCGCCGAGATCAAGTCCATCACCGGCGTCTACAAGCGGGAGGCGTCCAGCATGGGTAACCGGGTCGAGAAGGTTCAGGCGCTGATCGACGCCTTCGAGGAGGCGGAGGGCCGCCGCCCGCGCATCCTGGTCGCCAAGATCGGCCAGGACGGCCACGATCGCGGCCAGAAGGTGATCGCCTCGGCGTTCGCCGATATCGGCTTCGACGTCGACATCGGGCCGCTGTTCGCCACCGCCGACGAGGCGGCGCGGCAGGCCGTCGAGAACGACGTGCACATCCTCGGCGTCTCCTCCCTCGCCGCCGCCCATCTCACCGCCGTGCCTGAACTCAAGGCCGCGCTGAAGAAGCAGGGTCGCGACGACATCATGATCATCGTCGGCGGCGTGGTGCCGCCGCAGGATTACGATGCGCTCTACGCGGCTGGTGCGGAGGCGATCTTCCCGCCGGGCACGGTGATCGCCGACGCCGCGGAGGAGCTGATCCGCAAGCTGAACGCCCGGCTCGGGCATAGCGAGGCGGCGGAGTAAATGCTACGCTGGCCGTGTCACCGGCCGGGTTGTCTCCATGACACGTGATGAGATCATCGCTGCGATACGCAAGAACGCTGACGCCATCAAAGCCAAGGGCGTCTCGAAGCTCGCCATCGTCGGCGCGCGGGCCGGCGCCGATTATCGCCCGGACAGCGACATCGATGTCCTGGTCGAGGTCGAACCGGAGGCCTCTTTCTCGCTGCTCAACCTGATCGACGTCGAGCAGATCATCGAAGACGCGACCGGCTTGCAGGCGCAGGCGACTGTCCGGCGCTCCGCCTCCCCCCACTCCGCGCAGCAGATCGCAGACGACATCCTCGAAATATTCTGACGCTCACGTAAGGAGCACCACCCTTGAAGTTCATCACCGGTTTGAGCGTCGCCGTGGCGCTTGGCGCAACGTGTGTGATCTCCGCCTTCGCCGCGGATCCAAAGCCCGACGCCGTCGTCAAGACCAAGAGCATCGAGGCGCGCGTCTTCCTCGACGACAGGATCAAGGCGGATGCGGCGCTCGCGGCGGATTGCCTGGCCGAGGGCAGGAAGTGGCTCGACAAGAACGCGGCCGAGGCCGCCGCCGCGCGCAAAGAAGATCCGCAGTTCTTCAAGGACGGCGGCTGGGACTTCGAGCGCAAATATGCGATCCGCTCGGTCGTTGCCGACCGCTATGTCAGCATCCTGCGCGACGACTACATGGACACCCACGGCGCCCATCCCAACTCGGACGTGAACACGATCCTGTGGGACAAGACCGAGCACAAGCGCATCTCGATCCGCCCGTTCTTCAACGAGACCGCCGATGGCGGCCCGACCATGAAGGCGATGGTGAAAGCCGTGATCGGCTCGCTCAAGGCCGAGAAGAAGAAGCGCGACACCAGCGAGACCGCAACCGACGAGTGGTTCAAGAGTGTGGAGCCGAGCCTGCTCAAGATCGGCGCCGTGACGCTCGCCCCGTCGACCGAAGCCGGCAAGAGTTCCGGTCTCACCTTCCATTATCCGCCCTACGCGGTCGGTCCCTACGCCGAAGGCGAATATGTCGCCTTCGTGCCGTGGGACGCGCTGAAGCCTTACCTCACCGCGGAAGGCCCGCGCATCTTCGGCGGCGCACGGCCGAAGGGCGATGTGGAAGAGCCGCAATGATCATCGTTTGAGCCGCGGCACATTGCTCACAGCGCTTTGGTAGCGCTACCTTGCAGCGGCGCTGCAAAGCCGACTAGAATGCCGTCATTGACAAGAGCGTCCGGTGTTACGGGCGCCGCTGGGAGGCATTCATGTCCAAGATTACGCGCCGCGCTTTTGCGGCTTCATCCGCCGCGGTTGCGGCATCCGCAGCATTCGGCCTCGCGCCCGCGCGCGCCCAAGCCTATCCGGCGCGGCCGGTCACCGTGATCGTGCCCTGGGGCGCCGGCGGCGGCACCGACGCGACTGCGCGCATTGTCGCAGCCCTGCTGGAAAAGGACCTCGGCCAGCCCTTCAATGTGGTGAACCGCACCGGCGGCTCCGGCGTCGTCGGCCATACCGCGATCGCGACCGCGCAGCCCGACGGCTACACCATCGGCATGCTCACGGTCGAGATCTCGATGATGCACTGGCAGGGCCTGACCGAGCTGACGCCGAAGAGCTACACCCCGCTGGCGCTGATGAACGAGGACCCGCCCGGCATCCAGGTCTCTTCCTCCTCGCCCTACAAGACGGTCAAGGACCTCGCCGAAGCGATCAAGGCCGCGCCGCCCGGCAAGTTCAAGGCCTCGGGCACCGGCCAGGGCGGCATCTGGCATCTGGCGCTGGTCGGCTGGATGCAGGCGATGGGCCTGCCCGCCAACCAGGTCGCCTGGGTGCCGTCGAACGGCGCCGCGCCGGCGATGCAGGATCTCGCCGCCGGTGGCCTCGACCTCACCACCTGTTCGGTGCCGGAAGCGCGCGCCATCATCGAGGCCGGCAAGGCCAGGAGCCTCGCCATCATGGCGCCGGCGCGCAACCCGATCTTCCCGGACGTGCCAACACTGAAGGAGGCGATGGGCATCGAATACGCGACCGGCGCCTGGCGCGGCATCGGCGCGCCGAAGAACCTGCCCCCGGAGCTCGCAGCGAAGCTCACCGCGGCGCTGAAGAAGGTCTACGACTCCGCCGAGTTCAAGGACTTCATGAGCAATCGCGGCTTCGGCACGGTGTGGGGCGATGCCGGCCAGTTCGCAGGCTTCATGGACAAGGGCGACGCCCAGATGGGCGAAGCGATGAAGGCCGCAGGCCTGAGCAAAGCGTGACGTTTCACCTCTCCCCGCTTGCGGGGAGAGGTCGGATCGCATCGCAGATGCGATCCGGGTGAGGGGGAGTCTCCGCGAATGCAGCTTTCACCGTCCCCGCGGAGAGCCCCCCTCACCCCACCCTCTCCCCGCACGCGGGGGGAGGGAACGCACCTCCCGGAATTCTGATAGGACTTCGCCCATGCGTCTTCCCGACTCCGTCACGGGATCGTTTCTCGTCGTGCTCGGCGCGGCCGCCGCCTATGGCGGCTACATCCTGCCGCCGGTGCCGGGGCAGCCGGTCGGCCCCAACGTGTTTCCGCTCGTGATCGGCACGGGGCTTGCGCTGTGCGGGCTCGCGATCGTGTTCGGCATCGGGCATTCCTTCGAGGAGGAGGAAGAGCTGATCCCGCTGGCGGACGGCCAGGCAGCAAGCCCGCCGCCGCAGGGCAAGCTCTACGGCCTGCGTGCGCTGCTGCCGCCGGCGCTTTTGCTGTTCTACGTTGTCGCCGCCGACCGGCTCGGCTTCATCATCACGGCGGCGATCATGGTCTACGTCACCTCGACCGCGCTCGGGGCGAAGTGGAAGCTGGCGCTGCCGCTCGCCGCGCTCTCGCCCTTCGCCATCCACCTCATCTTCGGCAAGCTGCTGCGCGTGCCACTTCCTGCCGGCCTGTTGCCGACGCCCTGGTGATCCATGCTGAAAACCCTGATTGAGGCCTTCGCGCTGATCTCCACCTGGGAGGTGATCATCGCGATGTTCGCAGCCTCCGTGTACGGCCTCGTCATCGGCTCGCTGCCGGGCCTGTCGGCGACGATGGCGACCGCCCTGCTCGTCCCCGTCACCTTCTATCTGTCGCCGATCGCGGCGATCGCGACCATCGTCGCGGCGTCCTCGATGGCGATCTTCTCCGGCGACATTCCCGGCGCACTGCTGCGCATTCCCGGCACGCCCGCTTCCGCAGCCTATGCGGACGAGGCCTATGCCATGACGCGCAAGGGCCAGGCCGAGCTGGCGCTCGGGGCCGGCGTCTGGTTCTCCGCGGTCGGCGGCATCGCCGGCGTGCTGTCGCTGATGATCCTGGCGCCGCCGCTCGCCGAGGTCGCGCTGTCGTTCTCGACCTTCGAATATTTCTGGTTGGCGCTGCTCGGCCTTATGTGCGCCACCCTGGTCGCACGCTCCTCGCCGGTGAAGGCGATTGCCGGCATGTTCCTCGGCCTGCTCGTCTCCTGCATCGGCATCGAGAATCCCGGCGGCGTGCCGCGCTTCACCTTCGGCATCACCGACTTGTTCGGCGGCATCGAGCCGATCCCGGCGCTGGTCGGCGTGTTCGCGGTGGCGCAGGTGATGCGCGCGATGCTGACGCCCGAGCCGCCGCCGCTGCCGCGGCGAAAATTCGGAAGCATCATGGCCGGCCAGTGGAAGCTGACCAAGAAGTACCATTGGCAGATGACGCGCGGGAACATCGTCGGCATCATCATCGGCGTGCTGCCCGGCGCCGGCGCGGACATGGCCGCCTGGGTCAGCTACGCGATGTCCAAGCGCTTCTCCAAGGAACCGGAAAAGTTCGGCACCGGCCATGTCGAGGGCCTCGTCGAGGCCGGCGCCAGCAACAATGCCAGCATCGCCTCGGGCTGGGTGCCCTCGCTGCTGTTCGGCATCCCCGGCGACACCATCGCCGCGATCGCGATCGGCGTGCTCTACATGAAGGGGCTCAATCCCGGCCCGACGCTGTTCACCGAGAAGGCGTCGAGCATGTACGCGATCTACCTGATGTTCATCATCGCGAACATCCTGATGATCCCGCTCGGCATCGCCATGATCCGGATCGCCGCCTACATCCTTTTGGCACCGCGCTCCGCCATCATGCCGATCATCATGCTGTGCTGCGCGGTCGGCTCGTTCGCGATCGGCAACAACATGTTCGGCGTCGTCACCGTCGCCGCCTTTGGCGTGATCGGCTATGTCATGGAAGCGAACGGCTATCCCGTCGCCGCGATGGTGCTCGGCATCGTCATGGGCACCATGGTCGAGCAAGCCTTCGTCACCTCGCTGATCAAGTCCGACGGCAGCATCCTGCCGTTCTTCGAACGTCCCGTCGCCGCCATCCTCGCGGCCATGGCGATCGGCGCATTGCTGTGGCCGGTGATGGTGTGGGTCTGGCGCAAGGTGAAACCGGTGCAGGCGGTGGCAGCAACATCCCGGTGATAGCGGGCGGGCGGCCCTCGCCTGCCCCGCCGGGGCGTTGTAAAGCAGGGCATGGTTGAGAAGAAGGCTTCACTGGACATCAAATCCCTCGCCCGCGACCTCCGCTCCGGCAGTCGCGCGGCCCTCGCCAGGGCCATTACGCTGGTGGAGAGCCGGCGCGGCGACCACCAGGCGCTGGCGCGGGAGCTCGTGCAGATGCTGCTGCCCGACACCGGCAAGGCGTTTCGCGTCGGCATCACCGGCTCGCCCGGGGTCGGCAAGTCCACCACCATCGATGCGCTCGGCACCTATTTGATCGAGCAGGGCCACAAGGTCGCGGTGCTCGCGGTCGATCCGTCCTCGGCGCGCAGCGGCGGCTCGATCCTGGGCGACAAGACGCGGATGGCGCGGCTGTCGGCCTCGGACGATGCCTTCATCCGTCCCTCGCCGTCCTCGGGCACGCTCGGCGGCGTTGCCGCCAAGACGCGCGAGGCGATGCTGCTATGCGAGGCGGCCGGCTTCGGCGTCGTGCTGGTCGAGACCGTCGGCATCGGCCAGTCCGAGACCGCGGTCTGCGACATGACCGACTTCTTTCTCGCCCTGATGCTGCCGGGCGGCGGCGACGAGCTGCAGGGCATCAAGAAGGGCCTGGTCGAGCTCGCCGATATGATCGCGATCAACAAGGCCGACGGCGACAACCTCAAGCGCGCCAACATCACCGCCGCCGACTATCGCGGCGCGCTGCATATCCTCAGCCCCCGGTCCGAACATTGGCACCCGCCGGTCGAGACCTATTCGGCGCTGACCGGCGACGGCATCGCAAAGATCTGGCAAAAGGTCCTCGATCACCGCAAGGCGATGAACGCATCCGGCGATTTCGCCGCGCGGCGGCGCGAGCAGCAGGTGAAATGGATGTGGTCGATGCTGGAGCAGCGCATGCTGGCGCGGCTGCGCAGCGAGGCATCGGTGCGGACGAAGGTTCGGAAGATCGAGGCCGAAGTCGCCGACGGCCACCTCACGCCGGCGCTCGCCGCCGAGCAAATTCTGGGGTTGCTGCAATGAGCCAAAAGCTCCGCATTCTCCTGACCGGCTTCGGTCCCTTCCCCGGCGCGCCCTATAATCCGACGCAGCCGCTGGTGGCGCGGCTGGCCCGGCTGCGCCGCCCGGCACTCGACGATGTCGAACTTGCGACCCACATTTTCCCCGTGACCTATGCCGCGGTCGACCGGCAATTGCCTGACGTGCTCGCTGCGCAAAAGCCCGACGCGCTGCTGATGTTCGGCCTTGCATCGCGGACCTCGTATCTGCGCATCGAGACCCGCGCGCGCAACGCGGTCACCATGCTCTGGCCCGATGCCGCCAACACGCGCTCGAGCAAGCGCGGTATCGCCGGCCATGCGGATGCGATGCTGTTCGGCCCACACACCGCACGGCTGCTGCGCGCGGCGCGCCTCACCGGCATCGATGCACGCGCCTCCCGCGATGCCGGCGCCTATCTCTGCAACTATCTGAGCTGGCGCGCGATCGAGAACGTGAAGGCCGGTGGCCCGCAGCTCGCGGCGTTCATCCATATTCCGCTGCTTGCCCGCGGCGGCGCCGTGCGCCGCAAGGGTGCGCCACGGATCACGCTGGAGGAACTGGTGGATGCCGGGGAAGCGATGCTAATGGAGATGGTGCGATTGGCCCGGAAGCCACGCACCTCGTAGGGGTAAACATTTAACCCTACCGCGAACAATCCTAACGGCCCCGGTCGCGCTGCGCTACCTAACCGCCGCGGACACGCCCCGCGTCCGCCGGAGGACGCATCCATGGACCTCAACCGCCGTCATCTCATTGGAGCCTCGACCGCCGGCATCGCCGGCGCGCTGGCCATGCCGGCCGATGCTGCGCGCGCGGCGCCGCTGACATCGCTGCTCGGCCGCGATGCCACGCAATATGGTGTGCGGCCCGGCAGCAGCGAGGACCAGACCCGCGCACTTCAGCGCGCCATCGACGAGGCCGCGCGGGCGCAGATGCCGCTGGCGCTGCCGCCAGGCGTCTACCGCAGCGGATTGCTGCGGCTGCCGAACGGTGCACAACTGATCGGCGTACGCGGCGCGACGAAATTCGTCTTCACCGGCGGCGCCTCGGCGATCCAGAGCGACGGCTCCGATGCGATCGGCCTTTCCGGCATCACCTTCGACGGCGCCGGCATCCTGCTGCCGACGCGGCGCGGACTGATCCACGTCCTCGGCGGCCGCGACGTCCGCGTCACCGATTGCGAGATCACCGGCTCCGGCGGCAGCGGCATCTGGCTCGAGCAGGTGTCCGGCGATATCTCCGGCAACATCTTCACCAACATCGCGGTGACGGCCGTCGTCTCGTTCGACGCCAGAGGCCTCAGCGTCGCCCGCAACACCATCATCGGCACCAACGACAACGGCATCGAGATCCTGCGTAGCGCGATCGGCGATGACGGCACGCTGGTCGCAGACAACCGCATCGAGGACATCAAGGCCGGCCCGGGCGGCTCCGGCCAGTACGGCAACGCCATCAACGCCTTCCGCGCCGGCAATGTGATCGTGCGCGGCAACCGCATCAAGAATTGCGACTACTCCGCGGTGCGCGGCAATTCCGCCTCCAACATCCACATATCAGGCAACAGCGTCAGCGACGTGCGCGAGGTCGCGCTCTATTCCGAGTTCGCGTTCGAGGCGGCCGTGATCGCCAACAATACGGTGGACGGCGCCGCCGTCGGCGTCTCCGTCTGCAATTTCAACGAGGGCGGCCGCATTGCGGTGGTCCAGGGCAACATCATCCGCAACCTGATCCCGAAGCGGCCGATCGGCACCGCGCCCGACGACGATGCCGGCGTCGGCATCTACATCGAGGCGGATACCTCGGTGACCGGCAACGTGATCGAGAATGCGCCGTCCTACGGCATCGTCGCCGGCTGGGGCAAATACCTGCGCGACGTCGCGATTACCGGCAACGTGATCCGCAAGGCGCTGGCCGGAATCGGCGTCTCCGTGGTGCCGGGCGCCGGTACCGCGCTCGTCAACAACAACATGATCTCGGAGACGCCGCGCGGCGCCGTGGTCGGGCTCGATCACGCGCGCGCGGTGACGTCGGATCTGTCGGCGGACGGCGCACAGCGCTTTGCGCAGGTGGTGATCGGCGGGAATGCGGTGCGGCGGTAGGCGCGCGGTTGGCAAATGGGGCCATTCATCCTTCGAGGCTCCCTCTTGCGGTGCGTTGCAGCGCATGCCTCGCGCCTCAGGATGAGGGGTTTGAAAAGGCGCGGCCGCCTTCTCACCCTTCCCCTTAGAACGCGTTCCGCAGCAGCGGGTATTTCGCTTCGATGCCGTCGAGGCTGAGGGTGAATTCGACGACGCGCTCGGGGGCGGCGACGATTTCGTCCGCCGGGGGCGAGAATTGCTGCAGCAGCGTTGCCACCGCGGCAGGCGCCTTCACTGCAGGCGCGGCAACCGATGCTATTGCAGCGGGCTCGGCGAGCGGCGACCTCACAGGAGGCGCGGTGCGCGGCGCCAACGCAGCAGGCGCTGCGGACGGCGGCCTCACGACAGGTACCGTCAGCGGCGCCCTCGCCGCGGGAGCCTTGAGCGGGGGGACGGCGGCGGGTGCAGTGAACGATGCCATCGCAGCGGGCGCCGCGAGCGGTGCGCTGGGAGCGAGCGGCGCGAGCGGCGCCTCGGTCACCTCGGCGAGAACATTCGGCGTCGGGGCGAGCTTGACCGGCACGGCGGTCTCGGGGGCGATGTGGACGGCCTTCGGCTGCAACATCTTGGGCTGCACGGTCTGCGCCTGCTGCTCACGCGGAAACACGCGGGGCATCGTCGCCGGCGACCAGCCGAATGCGGAGGTGACGCTTGCGGCCGCCGCGGCGACGTCCCCGCCGGTGGCGATGGCGCGCCAGGTCTGGACGGCGCGCTTGGCTTCCTGGATGTTTTCGAGGAATGCGATCTCGGAATGATAGCGGCGCCAGCGTCCGGTCTCGAACATTTCGGAGAGATGCTCGAGCCGCTGTTCGGCGAGAGCGCACCAGCGTGCCGCGATCTCACGGCTACCGGCCGCGCCGCGAACAAACTCGCGAACAGACTCTTGGCGATGTGTCATGATCCAGCCCGTCAGGAGAAAAATACGGACGCGGGGACGCAACGCACACGAATCAATTTAGACGCGACATGAATATTTTGTGGAAAAGTTTTGACTTGTCCAGCAACGACACTTCGTTCGTCGCGAAATACCGTAGTCGCGCGGAGATTTGCTGTGTTTTCGAGTCAAGCTTCGCACAAGCATAGCGGGCGTGCGGGATGCCGGCCGACCGATGGCGATGAACGCAAACGCGACCATTCAACCGGAAGCTGATCTCAAATACGGCTTCAAGGAATCGGATGCCCGAAAAGAAAAGACCCGTCCGGGGGGACAACCGGACGGGTCGAGCCATATGGGCGCTTGGGGTGGATGGGCGCTCGCGCCTGATATGACTGATGGGGAGGGATGACCGCTCCCACTTAATTTGGTCGTGGCAACCGGCCGAACGTTCAATGCGGCGTTCGATTATTTAACCTTCGGCCCGCGCGCAAAGTTGCCGCAGCGCCTATCGCCGCACCGGCCTATCCGCCTGAGAAATCGTGGATTTATCATCCGTGCTCGACAGCGAGGGCTGCTCGATCGCCCGAATGCCGGGCTCGTCGCGACGTGGCTGCCCATCTTCACGTTTTGTTGTACCGGACGCAGCCGCCACCGGCGTCGAGCTGTTGGCGGGAACGGCCATGACCGCGGCAAACGCATCGGCCTCGCCGTCGCCGAACAGATCATCACGCCCGGGTGAGCCGAGATCGCGCGCGGTCTTCGCAAGCGTCATGCGCAGCGCTTCCGGCTTGAGCGCGTAGTTGCGCTCGAGCAGCAGCGCCGCGACGCCGGAGACATAGGCCGCCGAGAACGAGGTTCCCGACGTCATCTGGTATTTGCCCTCGGGCGCCGGCAGGAAGATGTCGACGCCGGGCGCCGCCAGCGCGATGTAGTTGCCGCGGTTGGAGGCGGTGAACAGCTTGTCCTGCTGGTCGGTCGCGCTGACCGCAATCACGTTGGGATTGGCGGCGGGATAGAGCGGCGGCGATTTCGCACCCGCATTGCCGGCGGCCGCGATCAGCACGAGGCCGCGCGCGGCGGTCGCCGCGATGGCCCGCTCGATCACGGCATCCTTCGGACCGGCAAAGCTCATATTGACGATCTGCGCGCCATGCTCGGCGGCGTAGTTCAGCGAGCGCAGGATGATATAGGACGAGCTCTCGGCGCCGCCCGTGGTGCCGCCGAAGGCGCGGATCGCGATGATGCGCGCCTCGGGCGCGCTGCCCATCAGCCGGGCATGCGCCACGATCGCCCCGGCGATGCCGGTGCCGTGAATATGCGGGCCCTCGGCGCTGCCGAGCGCATCGAAATTGTCGGCGATGGAATTGGCGAGCTCGGGATGCTTGGCGTCGATGCCGGAGTCGATCACCGCAACCGTCACGTTGGCGCCGTGCGCCAGCGTGTGCGCCTGCGGAAGGCGGAGCTTTGCCAGCACGTATTGCGCCGGATCGCCCTCGGTCGGCACGGAGGATTTCTGGTCCTGGAGCACGTAGCGGAAGTTGGGCTGGACCGAGCGCACGCTGCCGTCGGCGGCGAACTCGCGCCGCACCGTCTCGGCGGGACGGCCGTCGGTGATGCGAAACAGGCCGAAGGTCGCCCCGATCAGCGGGAAGTTCTCGGACGCGATGCGCGCGAGGCCGTGGCGACGCGCGAGCTGGTCGGCTTCGGCCACCGACAGTGCGCCGTCGATCTCGGCGACGAATTCGCCTGCGAAGATGCGCTGGTTCAGCGCAACGGGCGTGTTGTTGCCGCGCCCCTTGCCCGCGCTCTTCTTGCCGGACTTGCCGGCGCCGTCACCGCCTGCATTTGGCTGCGCCAGGCATTCGCCGTCGGCGTCGCGGTAGGGTGCCGTGCAGGACGGATGGAGGTTCGGCGAGTAGCGCGCATAAGGCAGCACCGGCGCCGCCGGCCCCATCCGGGGCGAAGGAATACGCGCAGTCGTCATCGTGCGCGGGCCGCGATCGATGCTCACCGCCCGCGCAGCGACGCTGGGAGAGATGGTCGGCGTGCGCGAGGGGACGCTGATCGTGGGCGTGCGCATGATCGCCTGCGCCTGCGCGACCTCGACGCCGAGACAGGCGGCGAGCAGCAGCGCGGCTCCTACGGACGAAGCATAGGCCACGGCTCGCAACTTACTCTCGGACTTGCGCGTCATCGGTTCAGCGGCGCCTTACGGCGCCGCGACGGCGAGGTTGACGACCTTCTCGCGCTGCATCCTGCCGAGCAGCGAGGCGAGCTCGTCCTGGCTCATTGCCTTGTCGAACTGGAGGCGGAACATGCCGCCCTTGGCATCCCCGATGATCGAGGCCTGGTAGCTGTCGAGCAGCGCCGTGATCTCGGCGACCCGCGCCTCGGGCGTGAAGCGCACCAGCGCGCGCGCCGGTGCAACCGCAGTCCCAAGCTCGCGCGTGATCGGCGCGCTGGTCGAAAGCGAGGCGGTCTGGAAGGTCGTGGGCTGGGTCTTCATCAGCACCGCCCCGATGATGCCGGCCTGAAGCACGAGCGCGACGGCACCGAGGCTCCCCGACCAGGCCAGCGTCCGCGGCGACAGGCTCGCGAAGAAGGTCGAGATGCGCGCCGACAGCGGCAGCGATCCGGTTGCACGCGCCGGCTCGACGTCGATCGCGGTGAACAGCTTCTGCATCGCGCGTGCCGACGGAGCACCCAGGCTCTCGTTCAGATGGATGGTCTCTTCGTACTCGCCGCGGATCGCGGCATATTGCTTGGCGAGCTCGGGATCACGCGCCAGCGCTTCCTCGACGCGGCGTGCGTCGCGCGCGTTCAGCGTGCCGGCCGCGTGCCACGGCAGAAGCAGTTCAATCTCACTGGGCTCTTGCTCCAGCATCTTCTTGCTCAAAGCCATCATGGCCAGCCTCGCTCAACGCCGGCTGCCTTCAGCAGTTCGGCCAGTTTCTTGCGCGCATAGAACAAGCGCGTCTTCACAGTGTTCTCCGGTATCCCGACGATTTCGGCCACCTCTTCCACGGACTTCTCGTGGTAGTAGACAAGATCGACGATTTCCCGGTGTTCCGGCGAGAGGCCCGTCAGACACTCCCGCAAGGCTTGACTGGTATCCTTCTTCTGCACCACCGTTTCCGGATCGTCGGACGTATCCTCGATCGCGTTCGCGGCGTCTTCGTCCAACTCAAAATCCTTCCTGCGCCGGAGCGCCGAGAGGGCCTTGAATCGGGTAATGGCCAGCAGCCAGGTGGAAACTGCGGATCGCCCCTCGAACTTGCCGGCTTGACGCCAGACGTCGAGAAACACCTCGCTGATGAGGTCTTCCGCCGCCTGCTCGTCCCGTACAAGCCTTAGGCCGAACCTGTAGACCCTGACATGGTGCCGCCCGTACAGCACCTGCATGGCAAGCCGGTCACCCTGAGCGATCCTGGCGATGAGGATCTCGTCCGAAGCCGCCTGTGTCACGCTCAAAGGCCGTCTCGCAAGGTTGGTCGGGTCGATGCAGCGGACGGTTCGACGGCAGGCGCAAAATTGTTCAACCTACCGCAGTCATACGGGAGCTTGTGTAATCTACCCCACATACGCGGATTTTTCCTGCCCCGCCCGTGCGGATTGGCCGTTTCGATCCAGATAGGTAACATAATACTGCAACACTTCCCTGCGGAATGCCTGCTCAGGCACGAATGGGCCGACCAAGTTCGGTTCCATAGCAGTCCTGCACGACGTATGTCTCACGAAGCCCTGCTTTGGCTCGACCGCACTGCAAACGATGCCTAATCGCCGGCAAATTTCCCCTGCGACCGACACCACCCTGTTTTGCGTTGCACGGTTCGGATTCGTTTTCAAAGGATACCAAACCTAAAGGCTTGCCACGTAGATTTTTGGGCTGACATCCACCATTGGCGGAACCATGAACACGGCCGCGACGTCCCTTCCCGAGAGGAATGCCGCTGAGGTCGCGGAGCTCGTTCTCGCGCCCGAGGCGGCGGCGCCCGAAGTCCGGGCGCGCCGGGCCCGGCAGCGCCGCCAGATGTATATCGGCCAGGTGGCGAGCTACTCGCTCGGCGCCTCCGTCCTGATGATCTACGCCTATGACGGCGCGATCTCGGTCGACATTGCCTCGCTGTTCTGGTTCGGCGGCCTCCTGATCATCGGCACGTTCACCGTGCTGTCGGAAGCCGGCGTCGGTGACAGATTCACCGACCACTATCTCACCGTGTTCCAGATCTCGGCGCATATGGCGCTGCAATTCGTGTTCCTGCTGTCGGTCCCGACCATCGGCATCGCCTTCATCTGCGTGCTGTTCCTGATCTTCGCCTTCGGCACGCTGCGCATGACCTCGGCGCAGGCGATGATCACCTGGACGCTCGCGGCCATCGGCCTTGCCGCCGTCTTCCTCGCCTCCGACCTGCCGATCGGCATGCCCGTTGCAACGCGGCTCCAGCGGACCGCCTCGATGCTGTGCTTCGTGCTGGTGATCGGCCAGTGCGCCTTCCTCGGCCTGTTCGGCGCCACGCTGCGCAAGATCCTGTACCAGCGCAGCATCGAGCTGAAGGCTGCCTATCAGCGCATCGAGGAGCTGGCCGAGCTCGACGAGCTGACCGGTTCCTACAACCGCCGCTGCATCATGCGGCTGCTCGACACCGAGATGGAGAAGTCGCGGCGGGCATCGACACCTTGCGCGATCGCGCTGATCGATCTCGACTGGTTCAAGCGCATCAACGATGCCCACGGCCATCCCGTCGGCGACGAGGTGCTGCGCACCTTCTCGATCACCATCTTCGCCAACATCCGCCCGGCCGATTGCTTCGGCCGCTACGGCGGCGAGGAATTCCTGCTGTTGCTGCCGGACACCGATGGCGAGGCCGCCTCGCGCATGCTCGAGCGCTTGCGCAGCATCGTCGCCGATCTCGACTGGAGCGCATTCTCCCTGGGCATGCGCGTGACGATTTCCGCGGGCGTCGTGACGCTGCGCGACGTTGATACTGCCGACACGATTCTCGCGCGCGCCGACAGCGCGCTCTATTCCGCCAAGGCGCAAGGGCGCAACCGTATTGCAACGAGCTGACCAATCCATTTTCTCCGACGCGTGAGAAGCCGCCGCCGGACCGAACGCTCCAGGACAGGGCAATGATATCCAGATCCGCCAGACCATCCGAGAACCTGCTCGAGGAATTGCAGGCTGCGCTCTCGCACGGCACCGTTGCGCGCCGGGTCGAGACGTTACGCCGCGTCACCGATCTATTCGTGGGCAATGCCGTGGATTACTCCGACGACCACATCCGCGTGTTCGACGACGTGTTCCAGTGCCTGATCGAACAGATCGAGACCTCGGCCAGGACGCTGCTCGCCGACCGCCTCGCACCGATCGCGGCGGCACCGCCGAAGATCATCCGCACGCTCGCGCTCGACGAGGTCATCGAGGTCGCCGGCCCGGTGCTGTCGAAATCGGAACGGCTGGACGAGGCGACCCTGATCGAGATCGCGCGCACGCGGAGCCAGGCGCATCTGAAGGCGATCTCGCTGCGCCGGGTGCTGTCGGAGGCGCTGACCGACCTACTGGTGACGCGCGGCAACGAGGACGTGGTGCAATCGACCGTCAGCAATCCCGGCGCGCAGCTTTCCGAGGTCAGTCTCACCGACCTCGTCACGCGAGCCGAGCGCGACGACGACCTCGCCACCTGCATCGGCCTGCGGCCCGACCTGCCGCGCCATCACTACCTCAGGCTGGTCGCAAAGGCGTCGCTGAGCGTGCGCAGGAAGCTCGAGGCCGCGCATCCGGAGCTCGCGGACGAGGTGTCGAGCGTGGTCCAGGAAGCGGCCCAGCGGGTCCGCGCCGCGGCCATGACCAGGCAGACCGAGCTGGCGCGCGCGCTGGTGAAGTCGCTCTACGAGGACGGCCGCCTCAACGAGGTCCAGGTCGCCGCCTTCGCAGACCAGGGCAAGTTCGACGAGACCAATGCGGGGCTTGCGGCGCTCGCGGGCGTCGCGGTCGAGACCGCCGAGAACATGATGATCGAGAGCCGCACCGAGGGCGTGATGATCCTCGCCAAGGTCGCGGGCATGTCGTGGGCGAGCGTGCGCGCAATCATCGCCATGCGCGAAAAGCTCTCGGGCGATTCGCAGACCGACATGCTGACGCTGCGCGATACCTACGAGGCCCTGCGCTCATCGACCGCGCAGCAGGTGCTGCGTTTCCACCGCATGCAGCACAGCACGACGCCGGCGGCCTAATACCGCAACACCCTCGCCCCGAGCAGCGCCCCGATCGCGGCTACCAGCGCGGTCGCGAGCGTGTACCAGGTCGCGACGAACAGCGGCGAGTCATCGGTGCAGTGCGAGGCATAGAGCGTCGCAGCGAGCCCGGCGGACACCAGGCCTGCGAGCGCACCGGCGAGCGCGGGGTGCGATGGCGCACCGTGGCGCAGGCCGAACAGCGCCCCCGCCAGCAGCGGCAGCGACATCGCGGGGATCGCCAGCAGGCAAACCCTGGAGTTCTTGCCCATCAGCCGCATCGTCATCGGCATGGCCGGCGCCATCATCGCCTCGCCGCCGATCGCGACCGCAAGAAGGCCGACGGGAAGCAGCAGCAGCCAGCCCCAGCCGCGCAGCAAGGCCTCGGGCCGCGACAGATGCAGGCTGACGATGATCGCGGGGATCGCGAGCGACAGCGTCACCGCGAACTTCATGTCGAAGAACGGGTTGTGCATGGCGCTCATCACGTCGCTCCGCACGCCGAGGAACGTCGCGAAGATCAGGATCGACAGGGGCGCGGCGACCAGCAGCGCCATGGTGAGCACGGTGCCAACGCGCGGGGCGCGATGGGCGTTGTCGGCCGCGAGCGAGCGAATGAGTTGATCGGTATCCATGACTAGTCGTCCCGCAGTTTGGCCGTGAGCGCCGCAAGTCCGCGATGCAAAGCGACCCGCACGGCGCCCTCGCTCATCGAATACTTTGCCGCCGTGTCCTTGATCGACGCGCTGTCGACCGCGATCGACTGCAACACGTCGCGCTGGCGCTGCGGCAGCGTATTGAGCTGCGCTGTGACTTCGCCCGCCGACGCCGTCTCCTGCGGCGTTTCGCCCGGCAGGGTCTCGGCGAAATCATCGATGTTGACGAAGACCCGCCGGCCCCGCCGTCTTAGCGCATCGATCAGCTTGTTGCGGGCGATCGCGAACAGCCAGGGTGCGAAGGGGGCTTCGCTGTCCCAGGTGTGCCGCTTCAGATGCACCGCCAACAGAATCTCCTGCACGATATCCTCGGCCTGGTCGGGAGGCTGGCCGGCCCGCGCCAGCCCGCGCCTCGCAGCAGCGCGCAGCACCGGCGTGACCGCCTTCAACAGGCGATGATACGCCGCATCATCGCCTGCCAGGGCCGACCGCATCAGGCCGGTCCATTCGTCCTCACGTCCGCGCACGCGCGCCCTCACCATGCAATTCGGCCGCACTTTCAATTTGTTACGCCGGCACCCGCATGATCACGAAGTCGTGATCGATGCCATGCCACCGTCCAATGCGGCCGCGGAAATCTGCGACGGCTCATAACACCGATCGATCCCGTCCGCATCCGGCGGCCAGCCCCGAAGGGGCGGCTTGCCCCGTTTTTGCCCGGTCTAGCCCGAAGATTCCCATTTTTTGCCCCGCTGTCGTCACGCCACGGCGTCTCTGTTCGGTCCGGGCATGGGTGGATTGGGGAGATCGTCAACATGATGAAAGCCAGCGGGCGCGCTGCCCTGATTCTTATGGCCGGGCTTTTCCTGCTGTTCGGAGGCGCTGCACAGGCGGCACCGAGTTCGGCTGCGAGCAGCAAATCGGACAGCGCGGGCAAACAGGCTGATGCAGTCCAGCCGAGCAAGCACAAGCGCCACGATGCTCGCCGCACCAGCAGCAAGACGGCGCAGAAGTCCACCGACGACAAGGCCAGCAAGACGGACGCCGCCGCCAAGACCGACGAGGCCAAGGCTGACAACAAGGCTGACAGCAAGGCCGGTGGCGACGTGCCGGCCTCGGGCCAGATGCCGCCGGAAGTCGCCAACGCCAATGCGCAGCTCGCCGCCGCCGATACGCCGCCCGCGGCTGCGGCCTCCGCGATGACGGGCCGCGCCAACGACAACGTCCAGGCAGCGGCCGATAATACCGCCGCCCCGAATGCCGACAGCCAGGTGGTGGCGCCCGACCAGCTCAACGATCTCGACCGCGCCCTGCAACAGGACAGCCCTCCGACGCAGAAGCAGAACGCGGTGATCGCCGCAACCGACGCGCAGCCGCGACCCGCGCCGGTGATGGCGAGCAGCCACCAGAGCACGGCCTGGGACCAGAGCTCCCTGATCGGCAAGATCTTCATCGGCGTCGGCACGCTGCTGACGCTGGCCTCCGCCGCGCGGATGTTCATGGCCTGATTTCTTGGGCCTGGTTTTCTTGGCCTGACCTTTTGGCCCGACGGACCTCGTCCGGGACGCGCAGTTTGCTGCGCGTTCCGGGCGGCCTTGTTCCAGCAGCTTTTCAGGCCCCCTTGAAGCCCACCGCGGCAGCGGGCACATTGCCCGCCCAATCAAACGCGTGGGTGGAGCATGAGCACGTTCGAACACATCATCGTGGAAAGCAAAGGCGCGGTCGGCATCATCAAGCTGAACCGGCCGAAGATGCTCAATGCACTCTCCTTCGGCGTCTTCCGCGAGATTGCAGCCGCGGTCGACGATCTCGAGGGCGACGATGCCATCGGCTGCATCGTCGTGACCGGCAGCGAGAAAGCCTTTGCCGCCGGCGCCGACATCAAGGAGATGCAGCCGAAGGGCTTCATCGACATGTTCTCCGAGGATTTCGCCGCGATCGGCGGCGACCGCGTCGCGCGCTGCCGCAAGCCGACCATCGCCGCGGTCGCAGGCTACGCGCTCGGCGGCGGCTGCGAGCTCGCCATGATGTGCGATTTCATCATCGCCGCCGACACCGCCAAGTTCGGCCAGCCCGAAATCACGCTCGGCACCATTCCCGGCATCGGCGGCACCCAGCGCCTGACCCGCGCCATCGGCAAGTCCAAGGCGATGGACCTCTGCCTCACCGGTCGCATGATGGATGCGGCGGAGGCCGAACGCAGCGGCCTCGTCAGCCGCATCGTGCCCGCCGACAAGCTCATGGACGAAGTCATGGCCGCCGCCGAGAAGATCGCCTCGATGTCGCGCCCCGCCGTCGCCATGGCCAAGGAAGCGGTGAACCGCGCGTTCGAGACCACGCTTGCCGAGGGCATGAGCGTCGAGCGCAACCTGTTCCACTCGACCTTCGCGCTGGAAGACCGCTCCGAGGGCATGGCGGCGTTCATCGAGAAGCGCAAGCCGGTGAACAAAAACCGGTAACGCCGGCAAACGGTAAGGCCGGTGTAAGACTCCGCCGCTTCCCCGCACAACCCCTGTGACGCACCTGCAACAAGCACGGAATACATGGGGGTTTTCCCCGCGGCAGTTTGCCTGCGGGACCCCGGCTGGTTAAACAGCTAAGAGGCCACCGTCGGCGGGGGCGGACAGCCGGGGTTAGCGGGATTACATGATTGGGCGAGCCGCCAGAGCTGGTCGCGTGATGACGCGGCATCGATCGGGCGCGGGTCCTGTGCTTGCGACATGGACCACGCTGGCGCTGTGTTGCGCCCTCTCCTCCGCTGCATGGGCCGAAGCCCTGCCGGAAGCGCTCGCCAAGGCCTACCAGACCAACCCGCAGCTCAATGCCGAGCGCGCGCGGCAGCGCGCGACCGACGAGAACGTGCCGCAGGCGCTGGCCGGCTACCGGCCGCAGATCGTGGCAAGCCTCAGCGCCGGCCTGCAATCGGTGCGCAATCTGCTGCCCGACAACACCATCCAGACCGCCAATCTGAAGCCGTGGGTGATCGGCGTCACGGTGACGCAGACCCTGTTCAACGGGTTCCGCACCGCCAACAACGTGCGGGCCGCCGAACTCCAGGTCCAGTCGGGCCGCGAGGCGCTGCGCAATGTAGGCCAGGGCGTGCTGCTCGACGCCGTCACCGCGTACACCAACGTGCTGGCCAACCAGTCGCTGGTCGAGGCGCAGCGCTCCAACGTCGCCTTCCTGCGCGAGACGCTCGCCGTCACCCAGCGCCGCCTCAACGCCGGCGACGTCACGCCGACCGACTCCGCGCAGGCCGAAGCCCGTCTCAACCGCGGCCTTGCCGATCTCAACGCCGCCGAAGTCGCGCTCGCCGTGAGCCAGGCGATGTACGCGCAGGTGATCGGCAATGCGCCGTCGCAGCTCCGGCCCGCCGAGGTCGTCGATCGCTACCTGCCGAAGAGCCGCGAAGACGCGATGACGATGGCGATCCGCCAGCACCCGGCGGTGATGGCCGCAAGTTTCGACGTCGATGTCGCCTCCACCAACATCCGCGTCGCCGAAGGCGCGCTGCTGCCGAGCGCCAGCATCCAGGGCAGCGCCAGCAAAAGCCGCAACAACGACCCGACACTCGGCACCTTCGCAGAGGACCAGGCTTCAATCGTCGCCAACGTCACCGCGCCGATCTATGATGGCGGCCAGGCAGCCGCGCAGACGCGGCAGGCCAAGGAGATCACCGCTCAGAGCCGGCTCGTGCTCGACCAGGTGCGCAATCAGGCCCGCACCGCAGCGGTCAGTGCCTGGGTTGCCAATGAAGGCGCCAAGATCGCAGTGTCGGCCTCCGAGTCCGAAGTGAAGGCGGCGACCGTCGCGCTCCAGGGCGTGCAGCGCGAGGCCGCCGGCGGACAGCGCACCACGGTGGACGTGCTGAACTCGCAGGCCGATCTGATCCAGGCCAAGGCGCGCCTGATCGGGGCGCTGCGCGACCGCGTGATCGCCTCCTACACGCTGCTCAGCGCCGTCGGCCATCTCGACGTCAAGACCTTGAGCCTGAACACGCCGGACTACCTGCCCGAAGTGCACTACCAGCAGGTCCGCGACGCCTGGCACGGCCTGCGCACGCCGTCGGGGCAGTGATTCCAGATCTTCTGGGCTGGTGCTGATGAAAAGCCGCCGCATCCATCTGATGGGAGCTTCGGGCTCCGGCGTGACGACGCTCGGTCGCGCGCTCGCCGGGCGGCTTGCGCTTCCGCATCACGACAGCGACGACTATTTCTGGCTGCCGACCGCGCCGCCCTACCAGACGACGCGCCCCGCCGCAGAGCGCCTGCGCCTGATGCGCGAGATGTTTCTGCCGCGTCTCGATTGGGTGCTGAGCGGAACCGTCACCGGCTGGGGCAACGAGCTCGTCCCGTTCTTCGATCTTGTCGTCTTTGTGACGACGCCGCGCGAGCTTCGCTTGCAGCGCCTGCGTGGCCGCGAGGCTGCGCATTTCGGAGCTGATGCCGTCGCACAGGGCGGCTGGCGTCATGAGGAGACGGAGTCGTTCGTCGAATGGGCCTCGCGCTACGAAGCCGGCGATCGCGAGGGCCGCAGTCTCACAAAAGATGAGGCCTGGCTCGCGGGCCTGCCCTGCCCGGTCGTGCGCATCGACGGCTCACGCCCGCTTGCGGATCTTGTCGAGCAGCTATGCAGCGAAGCGGAGCGGCTACCCGGCTGATGTGATATTGTTTCGGTCCCACCTCCAAATAACGAAGCAGGGAGACAACCATGCTCAACCGACGCAGCGTCCTGCTTGCCTCACTTGCCGCCGGAGTAGCCATGACCAGCAAAGCCCACGCCCGCGCGTCGCAGCCCGCGACGCCGGTCAATTTCGACGTTCCGGCGCATGCCTGCGACTGCCACACCCACATCCATGGCGATGTCGAAAAGTTTCCGTTCTTCGCAGGACGGGTCTATACGCCTGAGCCGGCAAGCCCTGAAGAAATGGCCGCTCTGCACAAGGCGCTGCATATCGAGCGCGTGGTGATCGTGACGCCGAGCGTCTATGGCACCGACAACTCCTCCTCTCTGTTCGGCATGAAGGCGCGTGGCGGAACCGCGCGCGGGGTCGCCGTGATCGACGACGAGACGACGGAAGCCCAGCTCGACGCGATGCAGCAGGACGGCTTCCGCGGCATTCGCATCAACCTTGCGACCGGCGGCGTCAGCGATCCCAATGTCGGCCGGGCCCGCTTCACAGCGGCCGTGGAGCGCATGAAGGCGCGCGGCTGGCACGTGCAGCTCTACACCACGCTGCCGATGATCTCGGCAATCAAGGACCTGGTGCTGGCCGCGCCCGTGCCCGCGGTGTTCGATCATTTCGGCGGCCTCGAGGCTTCGCTCGGGCTGGAGCAGCCGGGATTTGCGGACCTGGTCGCGCTCGTCAAATCCGGCAAGGCCTATGTGAAGATCTCCGGCGCCTATCGCTCGTCAAAGCTCGCGCCTGATTATCAGGACATGGCGCCCTATGCGCGCGCGCTGATCGCGGCCAATCCGGATCGCATCGTCTGGGGCACCGACTGGCCGCATCCGGATTCGAGCCGCGTCGAGGGACGGAAAGCCATCGACATCGCGCCGCTCTACCAGATCGACGACGGTCGTTTGCTCAACCAGCTCCCGGTGTGGGCACCGGATGCGGATGTGCGCAAGAAGATCCTGGTCGACAATCCGGCGCGGCTCTACGGATTCTGAGTCGCGACGGCCGCCCGCGATCAGCGCGCGCGGCGGGAGAAGAAGGAGATCAGCACCGGCAGCGTCACCAGGATCACGACCGGTGCCAGCATCATGCCGGTGACGACGACGACCGCGAGCGGCTTCTGCACCTGCGAGCCGATGCCCTCCGACAGCGCAGCTGGCAAGAGGCCGACGCCGGCGACGACGCAGGTCATCAGCACGGGCCGAAGCTGAAGCTCGCCGGTGCGGATCACCGCGCTCACGCGGTCCATGCCTTCCTCGATGAGCTGATTGAACTGCGACAGGATGATGATGCCGTCCATCACCGCGATGCCGAACAGCGCGATGAAGCCGATCGCCGCGGAGACGCTGAACGCGGTGCCGGTGATCAACAGCCCGAGCACGCCGCCGAAGATCGCCATCGGGATCACGCTCATCGCGAGCAGCGTGTCGGTCATCGAGCCGAAATTGAACCAGAGCAGGACGCCGATCAGCGCCAGCGAGATCGGCACCACGATCGACAGGCGCCGGATCGCGTCCTGGAGATTGCCGAATTCGCCGACCCAGTCCATGTGCGAGCCGGGCGGCAGCTGCACCTGGTCGGCAATCTTCTGCTGCGCCTCGCGGATCGCGCTGCCGAGATCGCGCTCGCGCACCGAGAACTTGATCGGCAGGTAGCGCTCCTGCTGCTCGCGATAGATGTAGGCCGCACCGGAGACGAGGCTGATGCTGGCGACCTCGCTCAACGGGATCTGCGTGACGGTGCCGTTGGGGCCGGGCGCCCCGATGCGCAAATTCTGGATCGCCTCCGCGCTCCGGCGGTATTCCGGTGCAAGCCGAACGATGATCGGGAAATGGCGGTCGCTTCCGGGCTCGTAGAGATCGCCCGCGGTGTCGCCGCCGATCGCGACCTTGATGGTGGCGTTGATGTCGCCCGGTGCGAGGCCGTAGCGCGCGGCCTTGGCGCGGTCGATGTCGATCTGGATGGTCGGCTGGCCGAGCGAGGTGAACACCGCAAGGTCGGTGACACCCTGCACGGTCGACAGCACCTGCTTAATCTTGTTGGCGGTGTCGGTGAGCGCCTGCAGATCGCTGCCGAACAGCTTGATCGAGTTCTCGCCCTTCACTCCGGAGACGGCTTCGGAGACGTTGTCCTGGAGGTATTGCGAGAAGTTGAATTCGACGCCGGGGAAGCGGTCGTCGAGCTGCTTCAACAGCTGCGCGGTCAGCTCTTCCTTGTCGCGTGTGCCGGGCCATTGGCTCACGGGCTTGAGCGGCGCGAAGAACTCGGCGTTGAAGAAGCCGGCCGCGTCGGTGCCGTCGTCGGGACGGCCGTGCTGCGACACCACGGATTCCACCTCGGGCCGGGCGCGGATCACCTTGCGCATCTCGTTGACGTAGGTGTTGCCTTCCTGGAGCGAGATGGTCGGCGGCAGCGTGGCGCGGATCCAGAGATTGCCCTCTTCCAGCTTGGGCAGGAATTCGAGGCCGAGCAGCCGGCTGAGCGCCACCGTCATCAGCACGAGACCGACCGCACCGCCGAGCATGATGCCGCGATTGGCGACAGCCCAATGCAGCACCGGCATGTAGATCCGGTGCAGGATCAGCATGACCCTGGTCTCGGTTTCCTCGACATGCGCGGGCAGGATGATCGCGGACAGCGCAGGCGTCACCGTGAAGGTGGCCAGCAGCCCGCCGGCAAGCGCATAGGCGTAGGTGCGCGCCATCGGCCCGAAGATGTTGCCTTCGACGCCGGAGAGCGTGAACAGCGGCAGGAAGGCCGCGATGATGATGGCGGCGGCGAAGAAGATCGAGCGCGACACGTCGGCCGCGGCGCTGAGGATGGCGTGGCTCTTCATGCCGAACAGCGTCTCGGACGACATATGCTCGGATTCGGACACCGGCGTCGTCTGCGTCAGGCGGCGGTAGATCGCTTCCACCATGATGACGGTGGCATCGACGATCAGGCCGAAGTCGATCGCACCGACCGACAGCAGGTTCGCCGATTCGCCGCGCAGCACCAGGATGATCACCGCGAAGAACAGCGCGAACGGAATGGTGGCGCCGACGATCAGCGCGCTGCGCAGGTCACCGAGGAAGATCCACTGCAACAGCACGATCAGGAGGATGCCGACCACCATGTTGTGCAGCACGGTGTGGGTGGTGAGCTCGATCAGGTCGCCGCGGTCGTAGATGCGCTCGATGCGCACGCCGGGCGGCAGGATGCTTGAGTCGTTGATGGTTTGAACGAGCTGGTGGACGCGCTTGATGGTTGGCGAGCTCTGCTCGCCGCGGCGCATCAGGACGATGCCCTGCACGATGTCGTCGGCATCGTCGATGCCGGCAATGCCGAGGCGAGGCTTCTGATCGACGGTGACGGTGGCGACGTCCTTGACCAGCACCGGGTTGCCGTTGGTCTGCGAGACCATGGTATTGGCAAGGTCGTCGATCGAACGTATCAGGCCGACGCCGCGCACCACGGCCGATTGCTGGCCGATATTGACGGTGTTGCCGCCGACATTGACGTTCGCATTGCCGACCGCCTGGAGCAATTGCGGCAGCGTCAGGCCGTTGGCGACGAGCTTGTTGAAGTCGACCTGTAGCTCGTAGGTCTTGCTCTTGCCGCCCCAGCCGGTGACGTCGATGACACCAGGCACGGCGCGGAAGCGGCGCTGGAGGATCCAGTCCTGGATGGTCTTGAGGTCGAGCACGCTGTAGTTCGGCGGGCCGACCAGGCGGTAGCGGAAGATCTCGCCGATCGGGCTGAGCGGCGAGATCTGCGGCTGCACATTGCCCGGCAGCGGCGCGAGCTGCGCCAGGCGGTTCAAGACCTGCTGCAACGCTTCGTCATAGGTGTAGGCGAAGGAGAACTGGAGCTTGATGTCGGAGAGGCCGTAGAGCGAGATGGTGCGGATGGTCGTGAGGTTCTTCAGACCCGCGACCTGGGTCTCGATCGGGATCGTGATGTAACGCTCGATTTCCTCGGCCGACAGGCCCGGGCTCTGCGTCACGATGTCGACCATCGGCGGGGTCGGGTCGGGATAGGCCTCGATGTTGAGCTGGTTGAACGCGATCAGGCCGCCGATCAGCACGGCAACGAACATGCCGACCATCAGGAAGCGCCGGTTGACGGCAAGGGCGACGAGACGATCCATTCAGCTCTTCAGTTTGTTGTCAGTTTTTGGGTCGTCGATCAGCTGCCGGACGCCGCGCGGTCGATGAACAAGCTGCCCTTGGTGACGATCTGCTCGCCGGGCTTCAGGTTGCTCGTGACTTCGACGAGGTTGCCGTTGATGAGGCCGATCTTGATCTGGCGCAGCTCGACCGACTTGTCCTCGCGCGCCACCCAGATGCGAACCTTGTCGGCTTCATAGATCAGCGCCTGTTTCGGCACCGCCGGTGCCGCACGGTCGCCAGCCGAGTAGATCGTGACGTTGGCGAACATTTCCGGCTTGAGCAGGCCGTCCTTGTTGTCGATGGTGGCGCGAACCAGCAGACGGCGGGTGCTGGGATCGATCGCGGCGGCGACGTAGTTGATCTTGGCGGTCAGCGGCCGCCCCGGCAGCGCCATCACGTTGACGGTGATGTCCTGCCCGATGCACACCGCGGCCGCATCGCTCTCGCGCACGAAGGCGGTGAGCCAGACCGTGGAGAGGTCGCCGATCACGAAGACCGGATCGCTGGCGCCGGAATTGACGTACTGGCCCGGGCCGATCTTGCGCTGCACGACCGTGCCGGAGATCGGCGAGTAGATCGTGATCTCCCGATCGATGACGCCCTTGTCCTGGAATACCTTGATGGTCTCGTCGGTGAAGCCGAGAATCCGCAGCTTGTTGCGTGCGGCCTCCAGCGCTGTCGCCGAGGAGCGCATGTCGTTCTGCGCCTGAACCTGGGTGGCTTCCGCCTGCTGATAGTCCTTCAGCGGAATGGCGTGGCCCTCATAGAGATCCTTGGCCCGCTTGAACTGGATGTCGGCAAGATCGATCGCCGACTTCGCCTTGTTCTGCGAGGTCATCGCCGCGATGAAATCGTTCTGGGCCTGCACGGTGTCGGCGGCCTCGATCGTGAACAGCGGTTGACCTTGCTTCAGCATTTCGCCCGGCTTGGCGAGCAGCTTGGTGACCCTGCCCGCATAGGGCGAGAACACCGGCGTCGAGCGATCCTCGTCGACCGCGACCTTGCCTTCGGTGACATATTCGGCGCGGAAGGTCTTGGCCTTGACCGGCTCGATCGTCAGCGTCGCCCATTCGGACGGCGTCGGCGTGAAGTTCTGCGCGTTCCTGCGCGACTGGCTGGAGACCTCGGAATGATTTTTTTCTTTGGTCCCCGCATAGAGGAAGCCATAGGCACCGGCGCCGGCGAGTGCCAGTAAAACTACGGATGTGATCACCCGTTGTTTTGTAAGCACCTGCAATCGCTTGGTATTTTCAACTACCATGGGGCCCGGTCATGTCTGCGACGATCTCGGCAAATGACTGCCTCATCGGTCGCGCTAATAGTGCCGAATTCAGATTTCAAACAACCTAAAAAACGCCCCGCACCTTTCCGTTTGTTAAAATTTTGCGACGCGTCAGCTCCAAGTAAGCTATCCAAGTAAGCTAATTGTCAGCTTCTCAGCGGCCACTGTGCCGGATGACTGCCGAGCGGCATCGCCGGATGGCTCCATTGCGCCGGCGTTCTCGACAGCAGCGCCGAATGGCGCACCGCTTTCAACGTGCCGAAGCCAGATGGCATGCTCTCGATGAACGCTGCATGTACGGCCTCGCCCGTAAGATCCGGGGTGTCCAGTCCGCCGTCGAGCCGGCCGAGATTCCACAGCCAGCGGCCGGTCTGCGCCAGCGACACGCGCACGTGCCAGCTGCCGCCTTCGCGGGCCTGACGCACCCTGGCCATCATCGCGCCGAACGCCATGAGATAGCCGGTAGCGTGATCGAGTATCTGTGCCGGCAGTTCCTTGGGAGCGTCGATGCCGGCGGCCTGCCCCTCGGCATGGTTGAAGCCGGTAGTGGTTTGCACCAGAGAGTCGAAGCCGCGCCGCTCGGCCCAGGGGCCGGCATGGCCGTAGGCTGACAGCGTCACGTAGACGATGCCGGGATTGGTCTTCGCGGCCTCCTCGGGCCCGAAGTCTAGGGCGGCAAGCGCACGCGGGCGATAGCCCTGCGAGACGATGTCGGCGTCCTTTAGCAACTCGCGCAACTGCGCCCTGCCCGCTTCGCTCTTCAGCGCGACGAACGTGGTGAGCTTGCCGCGGCCGGTGTCGATGGTGAGCCAGGGAATGGCGGGTAGCTCCGGCCCCGACACCAGCAGCACATCCGCACCATGCGCGGCGAGCGTGCGGCCGGCGACTGGCCCTGCGATGACGCGGGAGAGATCGAGTACGCGGAGACCGGACAGCGGGTGATCGCCTTCAGGCCACGGCCTTGGCGGGGCCTCGCCGATCTTCTCGATCGAGATCAGCGGCAGTTCGGCGAGCGCACGCGCCTGCGGCAGTGCGGACCACTCGTCGTAGCTGCGCATCAGCGCAACGACGCCGCCGGCGGCATAGGCCGCGGTCTCGAAATCCTCGCCCTTCCACTGCATCAACGCGGCCTGCACCTTCTCGCGCTCCGCCTCGCAGGCGAGCACCTTGCAGACCGCGTCGCGGTGATGCGGAAAGTTGGTGTGACAGCGGACGAAGCGGCCATCGCCGGTCCTGTAGACGCCGGCGATGGCGTCCCAGGCCGGCGGCGGCGGCTTGTCGTCGAGGCGCAAATAGCGCTCCGAACGGCATTCGGCCACGGCATGGCGCATGTCGACATCGACGTCCTGCGCCTCACCGCTGCGCAGTCGCCAGATTTCGGCGGCGGCGAGGCCTGCGGCAGCGATTGTGGTTTGGCCGGCGACAGCGACACGAAACGAGGACGGGATCTGCGGCTCCTCCCCGGTCAGCCGTACACGTTCGAGCGCGCCAGGATCGCCGCCAACGGAGGTCCAGATACCCTTGAGAACATCGGCGGGGCTTTGCATGGCCGCTTCTCTCCCTTTCGGGTTGTTGTTTTAAGTACGATCCTTCCGGATAACCGCTGCGCATTTTTCCGGATCATGCTGTACTTTTCGCGACCATGTCATGATCGCAGAAAGGAATGCAATGGCCGCCATCGATCCCCTTACCGCCGGCGCCGTGTTCATCGCAACGGCGGCCACCGACGCGGTCTATGTCATGTTCACCTCCGCCGTTATCGCGCGCAAGCGCGTGCCGGCGGCGAACTGGAGCGCGGTCTGGTACCTGCTCTCCTCCTACGCGGTGATCAGCTACACCGAAAACGCCTTCTATGTCGCTTTCGCGGCGCTCGGCTCCTGGGCCGGCGCCTACGTCTCGCTGACCTACCTGCACCGCCCGCCCGGTGGCCCGCCGGTGGGGGCGGCGCCGGAGTGAGGTCGTCGCGGTCTTGGCCATCCAGGACGGTGTCATCATCCGCCTTGTGCGCACTTGCGCACTGGGGCGGATGATCCAGTATTCCAGAGACGCCGGAGATAGAACCGAGACGCCGCGGCGTACTGGATACCCCGCTTGCCGCCTACGCTAAAGCTTCGGCGCCCCTGGACCTCAACCCCGGCGAAGCCTTGGCGTAGCCGGGTCGCGGGGTATGACGCGGAGACCGTATTCAACGCCGTAGCGTAAACCGCTAAAGTCGAACGACCAACAACAAGGAAAACAAAACAATGGATCTCGGTCTCAAGGGAAGGAACGCCATCGTCCTCGGCGGCACGCGCGGCATCGGGCGGGCGATTGCGGCGACGTTGGCCGGCGAAGGCGCCAATGTCGCGGTGTGCGCGCGCAACGCGGATCAGGTTGCGGCCACCGTCGCTGAGTTGAAGGCGAGCGGTATCAGCGCCACCGGCAGCCCGGTCGACGTCACCGACGGCGCGGCGCTGAAATCCTGGGTCGAGGGCGCTGCAAAAGAACTCGGCGGCATCGACCTGCTGTTCTCCAATGCCGGCGCGATGGCGCAAGGTCAGGATGCGGCGTCCTGGGAGCAGAATTTCCGGCTCGACGTGCTCGGCGCCGTGCATGCATTCGATGCCGCGCGACCGTTCCTCGAAGCGAGCGGCGAGACAAGCGGTGACGCCGCCTTCGTCATCATCTCCTCGATCTCGGCCGCACAGGCCGATCTCGCCAGCTCCTACGGCCCGATCAAGGCGGCGCTGATCCACATGGCCAAGGGGCTGGCGCGGCAATACGCGAAGAAAAAGATCCGCGTCAACGTGGTCTCGCCCGGCACCGTCTATTTCAAGGGCGGCGTCTGGGAGATGATCGAGCAGAACATGCCCGAGCGCTACAAGGATGCGATGAAGCGCAACCCTACCGGCCGCATGGCAACGCCGCAGGAGATCGCAAGCGCCGCGGTGTTTCTGGCAAGCCCGGTGTCGGGGTTCACGACCGGCTCCAATCTCGTCGTGGACGGGGCGATCTCGAACCGGGTGAATTTTTAGAGGGGGCACTCTGTCATCGCCCGACTTGATCGGGCGATCCAGTATTCCAGAGACAGCGCGGCTAGAACCGAGAAGCCGCAGCGTACTGGATACCCCGCTTGCCGCCTACGCTAAAGCTTCGGCGCCCCTGGACCTCAACCCCAGCGAAGCCTTGGCGTAGCCGGGTCGCGGGGTATGACGACCGAGAATAAGGCGCGCGATCGCTTCAACAATCTCGTCATTGCGAGCGTAGCGAAGCAATCCAGACTGCGTCCGCGGAAAGACTCTGGATTGCTTCGCTACGCTCGCAATGACGGCGTGGCGGCATCCCGCGCGACATCCTCAATGAAAATCCCGCGACGGTGGCAGGATGCGGACGTTGCGGGGGTGGCGCATTTTCTGCGCCGGCGCGTCCGCGTGATCGCGGCGGTCGTCGTTGAGAGGCTCGATCAGCGCGGCGCCTGATGGCACAGGATGCTTGCGGGTCAACGCGTCGTTGGCAAGGCCGATCAGATCGTGCGAGCGGTCGACCATGCGCTGGGCGATGAGATGCGTCACCTTCTCGGGGCTGCTCTGGATATAGCCTTCGACCAGGATGAGGCGCGCGCCCATCACTTCCTTGCGGTACTGCTCCATGATCTTGGGCCACACCACGACATTGGCGATGCCGGTTTCGTCCTCCAGCGTCATGAACACGACGCCACTGGCGCTGCCCGGCCGCTGCCGGACCAGCACCACGCCGGCGCAGCGGACGCGGCGCCGCTCGTTCTGATGATTGACGTCCTTGCAGGCGACGACGCGCTCCCGCGAAAACATCTCGCGCAGGAATTCCATCGGGTGGCCCTTCAGCGACAGCCGGATGGTCTGGTAGTCCGCGACCACCTGCTCGGGGCGCGGCATCACGGGCAATGGCTTTGCGTGCTCGTCGGGCTGCTCACGGGCGGTGGCGGCCTCGAACAGCGGCAACGGCACGCCGTCGGGCAGCCGCCGCACCTGCCACAGCGCCTCACGGCGATCGAGCCCGAGCGAGCGGAACGCGTCGGCATCGGCGAGCAGGATCAGCGCGCGCTTGGGCAGGCCGGTGTCGCGGGCGAAGTCTTCCAGCGAGGTGAAGGGACGGCGGTTGCGGGCGGCGACGATGCGGTCGGCCCAGTCCAACTCTCCGCCGTCATTCCGGGGCGACGCGCCAGCGTCGAGCCCGGCATCCATTCCGCCAGGCGTATGCGGTCCGATGGATTCCGGGTTCGCGCCAAGTGGCGCGCCCCGGAATGACAGCTGGGAGTGTTTCAGGCGCTCCTCATCCTCGTCCAGCCAATGGAAGCCGTCGATCTGGCGGAAGCCCAGGCGTACCGCGCAATATTTGCCGCTCCCCTGCTCGAGCGTGTTCTGCGCAAAGCTGTAGGACACGTCGATGTCACGCACCTCGACGCCGTTCTTGCGGGCATCGCCGACGATCTGCGCCGGCGCGTAGAAACCCATCGGCTGCGAGTTCAAAAGGCCGCAGCAGAACGCATCAGGGTGATAATATTTCAGCCATGACGAAATGTAGACGAGCTGCGCAAAGCTCGCCGCGTGACTCTCAGGAAAGCCGTAACTGCCAAAGCCCTTGATCTGGTCGAAGCAGCTTTTGGCGAAGTTGGGATCGTAGCCGCGCGCGACCATGTTGCCGATCAGCTTGTCCTCGTATGTGCCGATGGTGCCGACATTGCGGAAGGTCGCCATCGAACGGCGCAGGCCGTTGGCCTCCTCGGGGGTGAATTTGGCCGCCTCGATCGCGATGCGCATCGCCTGCTCCTGGAACAGCGGCACGCCCTTCGTCTTGTGCAGCACCCTGTAGAGCTCGTCCGCGGGACCATGCTCGGGCGATGGCGAGGGATAGCACACCTTCTCCTGGCCGTTCCGCCGCCGCAAATACGGATGCACCATGTCGCCCTGGATCGGCCCCGGCCGCACGATCGCGACCTCGATCACGAGGTCGTAGAACGTCCGCGGCTTCAGGCGCGGCAGCATGTTCATCTGGGCGCGGCTCTCGACCTGGAACACGCCGAGCGACTCCCCGTCACACAGCATGTCGTAGACTTTGGGATCGTCCTGCGGAACGCTCGCCAGAACCCAGTGCTCGCCCTTGTGGTCCGCGATCAGATCAAAACATTTGCGGATGCAGGTCAGCATGCCCAGCGCGAGCACGTCGACCTTCATCATGTTGAGCGCGTCGACGTCGTCCTTGTCCCATTCGATGAAGGTGCGGTCGTCCATCGCGGCGTTGCCGATCGGCACATAGGTGTCGAGCCGGTCCTGGGTGAGCACATAGCCGCCAACATGCTGGGAGAGATGACGCGGGAATTCGATCAACTCGGTCGCAAGCTCGACCGCGAGGTTGATCATGGGGTTTTGCGGATCGAGCCCGGCCTGCTTGACCTGCATGTCGTTGAGGCCACTACCCCAGCTCCCCCAGACGGTGTCGGCGAGCGCGGCGGTGACGTCCTCGGTCAGACCCAGCGCCTTGCCGACGTCGCGGATGGCGCTGCGCGGACGATAATGGATGATCGTGGCGATGATCGCGGCGCGGTGACGGCCATAGCGGCGATAGACATATTGCATCACCTCCTCGCGCCGCGAATGCTCGAAATCGACGTCGATGTCGGGCGGCTCCAGCCGCTCCTTGGAGATGAAGCGCTCGAACAAGAGATCGACCTTGGTCGGGTCGACCGAGGTGATGCCGAGCACGTAGCACACGGCCGAATTCGCCGCCGAGCCGCGGCCCTGGCACAGGATGTTCTGGCTGCGCGCATAATGGACGATGTCGTGCACAGTGAGGAAGTAGTGCGCGTATTTCAGCTCGGCGATCAGCGCGAGCTCTTTCTTGAGTGTGGCACGCAGCTTGTCATCGATTTCGCCGGCGAAATATTTATCGACGCCCGCCCAGGTCAGATCCTCCAGATGCCCTTGCGCGGTCTTGCCCGGCGGCACCGGCTCGTCCGGATATTGATATTTGAGCTGGTCGAGCGAGAAGTCGATCTTGTTCGCAAAGCGCATGGTCTCCGCGATCGCCTCGGGGAAGTCACGGAACAGCCGTGACATTTCGCGTGGAGTTTTGAGAAAGCGCTCGGCATTGGCCTCGAGCTTCCGTCCGACCGCCTCGATCGTGGTCTTTTCACGGATGCAAGTCAGCACGTCCTGGAGGGGACTGCGGCCGGGATCGTGATAGAGCACCTCGTTGGTCGCGAGCAGCGGCACCTTTGCTTTTCCCGCGAGATCATCGAGCCGCGCCAGGCGACGCCGGTCGTCGCCGCGATAGACCAGGCTCGCCGCCAGCCACACGCCATCGGCGCGGGTCGCTTTGAGCTTTGCAAGAACATCCAGCGCCCGCGCCGGCTCGAAGCGATGCGGCAGGGTCAGGACCAGAAGCTGGCCTTCCGAAAACGCGAGGAGATCGGGGAAGGTGAGACGACACTCGCCCTTCTCGATCCGCGTGATGTCGTCGCCGCGCTTGCCCCTGGTGAGAAGCTGGCAGAGCCGGCCATAGGCTGCGCGGTCGCGCGGATAGACAAAAATGTCGGGCGTGCCGTCGATGAAGACGATGCGCGCGCCGATCAGCAGCTTTGGCTTGTGCAGCACCTTGTCATTGTCGAGCTCCTTGTAGGCCCGCACCACGCCGGCAAGCGTGTTGTGATCGGCGATGCCGATCGCGGAGATGCCGAGGATACTTGCCTGATGCACATAGGCGCGCGGATCCGAACCGCCGCGCAGGAAGGAGAAATTGGTGGTGATGCCGATCTCGGCATAAGCGGACGCGGTCATGCGAAGAGACCGTGCACATACCAGCCGGGAGGAACCGGCTTGCCGTCGGCGTCGAACACCTCCCCTTCGTAAAGACCGTCGCGAAAAATCCAGAAGCGCAGGCCTTCGGCATCCTCGATGCGGAAATAATCCCGCGTCAGCTGCTTGCCGTCCTGACGCCACCATTCCATCGCAATGCGCTCGGGCCCCTCCACCCGCACCACCGCGTGTTTCGCGCGCCGCCAGGTGAATTGATGCGGCGGACCATCCGGCACGGTCGCGAACGGCACTGTGACCGGCTCCGGCTTGTCGAACAGCCTTAAGGGACGCAGCGGCGGCTCGCCCTCGGCGCGCGCCGGCCATTCGGCCTGCATGGCGGCGGCGAGGTGATGCTGCGCCGGCGCGGCCAGCACCGCACATTCAGGAATATGCGTGTCCTGCGGCAGGTGCACGACGACGCGCTTTCCACCGATCCGCGCGGCGATGCGGTCGATCAGCGCGGCGAGCTCGTCATTGTCGTGGACATGGGCGTCGAGATCGCGCTGCTCCTGCACCACGATCTCGGTGCGGCTCGCCGACAGCCGCACCATGTCGAAGCCGAAGCCGGGATCGAGGGGATCGGCGAGCGCATCGAGCCGCTCGCGGAACAGGCGGTCGATGACCGCGCTTCGCGTCACCGGACGTCCGGTCTCGACCATGATCGCGCGCACCACGCCGTCGGTGCGGAAGAAGGCAGCCTCCAGCCGCCGCGCGCCCTTGCCCTGCTTCTCCATGGACGCGATCAACGTGTCGGCGAGCCGCGACAATGTCATCGCGATCATGGTGTCGGTCGCGATCGGCTCGGCAAAACGTTTCTCCACGATGTAATCAGGCAGCGGCTTTCGCGGATTGATCGGCGCATCGCCCTGCCCTAGCGCGTGCGCGAGCAGCGTGGAGAACCGCGCGCCGAACCGCGCCGTGATCTCGTGGGCGCTGCGCGATGCGACATCGCCGATGGTCTTCAGGCCGGCGCGGCGCAGGCCGGTGGTGATGGCCTCGCCCGCGCCGAGCGCAGACACCGGCAGCCGGCTGATCGCCTCCGCTTCCCCGCCATCGGCGACGATGGTGCCTGTGACTTGCCGCGTCAGAGTCCGCGCGCAGACCGAGGTGCCGGCAATCGCCGCGCTGACGGCAAAGCCTTGTCGGCCGAGCGCGCGAACCAGCGTCTGCAACAGCGCGGCTTCCCCGCCGAACAGATGCGCGCAGCCGGTGATATCAAGAAACAGCCCGTGCGGCGGATCGAGCGCAACCAGCGGCGTGAAACGGTCGCACCAGTCGGCGATGTCGCTCAGCGTCTTCGCATCGGCGACGACATCGGCATCGAACACCCGCAAGTCCGGGCACATCGCCCGCGCATTGGCCAGGGGCTGGCCGATATGCAGGCCGAGGCGCTCGGCGGCCTCATCCAGCGCATGGATCACCAGCGCATTGGTCTCCTTGACGACGACGATGCTGGGTTCAGGATTATTACCCAGTCCGGCGCTGCCAAGGAACCGCTGGATCCGCACGATGGGCAGGTGCGGCAGCCACAGGCTGAGGATACGCCGACGATTCACTGAACTGGCACTCATCACATTTCCATTCCATGATCCACCGGCCGCATGGGCCATGACGATTGCGCAACAGCTCGGCATCGAAGCGCGGCGCGCCCCAGGCGCTCCACATCGAGCCAGGCGGCGAATGCGTCGCACGCAGCATCCATCGTGTCTCCGCGGTCGAGGGCAGCGGCTGCGCGGCCATCCGCAGCAGCAGGCCGGTGACGCCGGAGCCTTGCGCGGCCAGCGTCAGCTTGCGGCTCGCCACGAGATCGAACTGCCGCGTCTCGCCCCAGAGCTCGAGCACGACCGCGCCGAGCGCATCGCAGGCCAGTGCATCGGCCGAAGTGCGCAGCGCACTCTCCACATCGGCCGCGCGCACCATCACCACGCGGCGCGGGTCGAGGCCGAGTTCGGCGAGCCCGCTCATCGACAGCGCGCCGGCTTCCAGTTCCGAAAAATCCTGCCGCACCCACAGCAGCGGCCGGCGCGCGGTCACGCGTCCCGCAACGCCCATGACAAACCCGGTCGCGGCGGCGCCCTGGCGCCCCTCGCAAAACACCTCGTGGATCGCCGCACGCGCAAGTCCGCCCTTCAGCGCGCTGTCGACCTCGCCATGGCCAAGCGCGACGCGATCGCGCTGATGCACGACCTCCGCCGTCTCGATGCGCTCGATCTGGCCGCGCAGGGTCGCAAGCGCGCTCATGCGTGCGCCGCTCATGCTCGCCGCTCCTTTGAGATAGGTGCCGTGGCTCAAAAATAAGAACCCGCGGCTGGCTCATTTGTTCATGATATGTTCTATTATAAAGCTAACGGCGCCCTGGGAGTCAATCGAATTGGCGCGCCTTCGGATTCATGAGCGGAATCAAGAGGATTCGAGTGCCATGTACCTCGTCACCCTGAACAGCGAGACCGATTTCGACGGCTGGCGCAAAGCCGCTCGCGCATTCGCCCTGCATCACGTCGCCCCGGCGGACGTGGTGTGGCACGTGCAAGGCCAGACGGAAGACCAGATGCCGCCCGGCCTGTCCGAAGCGCCGAGCCTTCCGCCGATCGAGACCGAGAGCACGTTCACCGTGCCGGCCAATTTCATCGAGCTTGCCCGCGTCGCGATCCTGCATCGCGAGGGCGAGCGTTTTGCGCTGCTCTATCGCCTGCTCTGGCGGTTGAAGGTCGATCACGACCTGCTCGCAACGATGAGCGATCCCGACGTGGCGCAGGCAATCACGATGGCAGGCACGGTGCAGCGCGATGCGCAGCGGATGCGCGATCTCGTCCGCTTCCGCGAGATCGGGCGCGAGCAGAAGGCGCATTACGCCGCCTGGTTCGAGCCGGAGCATCACATCGTCGCATTCGCCGCGCCGTTCTTCGCACGTCGTTTTGCCGACATGCCCTGGTCGATCCTCACGCCTGACGTTTGTGCCCATTGGAACGGTCACGCGATCTCCTTCACGCCTGGGATCAGCCGGGCGGAGTGGCCGGCCCCAGGGCGCCTGGAGGAAACCTGGCGGCGCCATTTCCAGCCCGACCGGCTGACCACAACCGACGCGCCGGTGAAGCGCCGGAGGAACCTCCAGGACGCATCGGTACTTGGATCGATACTTGGACCCCTGCTCGCCGATGCCGAACGCTGGACCGGCGGACGGATTTCCCCACGTCCGGAAGCCATCATGGGACACAAGGCAACCGCCAACGATCTCGAAGCGCTCCGCGAGGAGGCCGCGCATTGCCGTGCCTGCCCGCTCTACAAGGACGCGACGCAAACCGTGTTCGGCGAAGGCCCGAAAGACGCCACCATCATGCTGGTCGGCGAGCAGCCCGGCGACAAGGAAGACCTCGCCGGCCATCCCTTCGTCGGCCCCGCCGGCCAGATGCTCGACCGCGCGCTGGAGGAAGCCGGCGTCGATCGCAAGAAGGTCTATGTCACCAACGCGGTCAAACACTTCAAATTCGTGCCGCGCGGAAAAATCCGCCTGCATCAGAAGCCGAATACACAGGAGATCCGGGCATGCCGGCAATGGTATGAGCGGGAGCTGGCGGCCGTTCAACCCGATCTCGTCGTGGCGATGGGCGCCACCGCCGCGCAAAGCGTGTTCGGCAAGATCACCCCGATCGGCAAGACCCGCGGCCGGCTGATCGACCTTCCCGACGGCCGCAAGGCGCTGGTGACGGTGCACCCGTCCTATCTGCTGCGGCTGCCCGACCCGGAAGCCAAAGTGCTGGAATATCAGCGCTTCGTCGAAGATCTGAAGATCGCGGCCAACTTGCAGAAGAAATCCGCGCGCGCCGCCTAAATAACGGCGGGAAAACGCCTTTCAACCACCGCTTGTCATCCAGCCTTCAAATCCATCGCGGACAATACCCTTACCTGAAAGTTAAGGGGCGTCCTGACATGACCGATGTAGCATTCGACCGCGCGGTAGCCGATCCCGCGCCGATCCAGCCGGCCTCGCGGCCAAATCTCGACAAGGGCTTCAATCCGCTGACGATGATCCTGTTCTTCGGCATCCTCGCCGCGGGCCTGCTGTTCGTCGCCTACAGCATCTATGCCGACGTCAACGCGACCGGCACACGGGTGACGACCTTCCTGCCCTACATCCTGCTGTTCGTCGCGCTGCTGATCGCGCTCGGCTTCGAATTCGTCAACGGCTTCCACGACACCGCCAACGCGGTGGCGACCGTGATCTACACCCATTCGCTGCCGGCCGAAGTCGCCGTGATGTGGTCGGGCTTCTTCAACTTCCTCGGCGTGCTGCTGTCCTCCGGCGCGGTCGCCTTCGGCATCGTCTCGCTGCTGCCGGTCGAGCTGATCCTCCAGGTCGGCTCCAGCGCCGGCTTCGCGATGGTGTTCGCGCTGCTGATCGCCGCGATCCTCTGGAACCTCGGTACCTGGTATTTCGGCCTGCCCGCCTCCTCCTCGCACACGCTGATCGGCTCGATCATCGGCGTCGGCATCGCCAACGCCGTGATGCGCGGCCGCGACGGCACCTCGGGCGTCGACTGGAGCAAGGCCACCGAGATCGGCTACGCGCTGCTGCTGTCGCCGCTGTTCGGCTTCATCTGCGCCGCAGTGCTGCTGCTGCTGCTCAAGTTCATCGTGCGCAACCCTGCGCTCTATGCCGCGCCCGAAGGCAACAAGGCGCCGCCGCTCTGGATCCGCGGCCTGCTGATCGCGACCTGCACAGGCGTCAGCTTCGCCCACGGCTCGAACGACGGCCAGAAGGGCATGGGCCTGATCATGCTGATCCTGATCGGCACCGTGCCGACCGCCTACGCGCTCAACCGCGCGCTGCCGGAATCCCAGGTCGCCCAGTTCCAGAAGGTCTCGGAGGCCGCCTCCAAGGTGATCGCGGCCAAGGGCGCCGGTCACTCGATCATAGGCGATCCCCGTCCTGCGGTGACGCAGTACATCACCTCGCACCACATCAGCGAAGGCACCTACCCCTCGCTGTCGGTGCTGGTGAAGGATGTCGGCGACCAGGTCGTGAAGTACGGCTCGCTCAACAAGGTACCGGCGGAAGTGGTCGGCAACACCCGTAACGACATGTACCTGACCTCGGAAGCCATCCGCTTCCTGATGAAGGACAAAGAAAACGACCTCAACAAGGAAGAGGTCGCGACCTTGAACGCCTACAAGGGCGGGCTCGATAGCGCCACGAAGTTCATCCCGAACTGGGTGAAGATCGCGGTCGCCATCGCGCTCGGTCTCGGCACCATGATCGGCTGGAAGCGCATCGTGATCACGGTCGGCGAGAAGATCGGCAAGACCCATCTCACCTATGCGCAAGGCGCCTCCGCCGAGCTCGTCGCCGCGGCCACGATCGGCGCCGCCGACGTGTTCGGCCTGCCGGTCTCGACCACCCACGTGCTGTCGTCTGGCGTCGCCGGCACCATGGCCGCGAACGGCTCGGGCCTGCAGATGGCGACCATCCGCAACCTGCTGATGGCCTGGGTGCTGACGCTGCCCTGCGCGATCATGCTGTCGGCCACGCTCTACGTGATCTTCTCGCGGATCTTCTGAGCCGATCAGATCCTCAAAACAAAGGGCCCGTGCGATGCACGAGCCCTTTTCATATGTGCTTCTGGTTAGGCTTTAAGACGCCGCGAGCGATTCCTCGACCAGCTTGACCCAGTAGGACGTGCCGAACACGATCGCCTCGTCGTTGAAATTGTAGGCGGGGTGGTGCAGGCCGGCGCTGTCGCCGTTGCCGCAGAAGATGAAGGCGCCGGGGCGCGCTTCCAGCATATAGGCAAAATCCTCGCCGCCCATCAGCGGGGGCATCTCGTGCACGTTGGCATCGCCCGCGACCTGCCTCGCGATACGCCGCGCCACCTCGGTCTCCGCGGCGTGGTTGTTCACGACGGGATAGTTGCGCTTGTAGTGCAGGTCGATCTTGGCGCCGGTGATCTGCGCCACGCCCGCCACCACTTCGTGCACGCGCTTCTCGACCAGCTTGCGCACGTCCGGCGACAGCGTGCGGATGGTGCCCCTCAGCGTCGCGGTCTGCGGAATGACATTGCGGGCATTGCCGGCGTGGAATTCGCAGATCGAGATCACGGCGGATTCCAGCGGATCGACGCTGCGCGCCACGATCGACTGCAAGGCCGTGATCACCTGCGCGCCGACCAGAACGGAGTCGATGCATTTGTGCGGACGCGCGGCATGGCCGCCGAGGCCCTCGATCATGATGTCGACTTCGTCGGTCGCCGCCATGATCGGACCCGGCCGGATCGCGAACGAGCCGATCGGGATGCCCGGGCCGTTATGCATGCCGTAGACCTGCTCGATGCCGAAGCGCTCCATCAGGCCGTCCTTGACCATGGCCGCGCCGCCGGCGCCGCCCTCCTCGGCCGGCTGGAAGATCACGACAGCATCGCCGGCGAAGTTGCGGGTCTCGGCGAGGTAGCGAGCCGCACCGAGCAGCATCGCGGTGTGGCCGTCATGGCCACAGGCGTGCATCTTGCCCGGAGTCTTGGAGGCGTAAGGCAGGTTGGTCTGCTCATCGACCGGCAGGGCATCCATATCGGCACGCATGCCGATCACCTTGAGCCCGTCGCCGGCCGGCTTGCTGCCCTTGATCACGCCGACCACGCCGGTCTGGCCGAGGCCGGTCACGACCGCATCGCAGCCGAACTCGCGCAGGCGGTCCGCAACGAATGCTGCGGTGCGGTGAACGTCATAAAGCAATTCGGGATGCTGGTGGATGTCCCGGCGCCAGGCCTGAATATCGGGTTGAAGGTCGGCGACACGGTTCACGATGGGCATGGATGGTCTCAAGCTTTGTTGGGAATACAGGACTGTCTACCATGCAAGCCGCAGTCCACCTAACCGCTACGGATCGGGGGGAGCCCTGTCCTCCCGTCATGGCCGGGCTTGTCCCGATCCGCTGCGTCTGCCTATTAGGACAGAAAGCGCGTGGATGTCTGGGACGAGCCCGGGCATGACGCCTGTTTGGGTGGAAGCAGAATGCCAGGGCGGCTTGAAGGTGAGTTTGACTACATTGTCGTCGGAGCGGGCACGGCGGGCTGCATTCTCGCCAACCGCCTGTCGGCCGATCCGAAAAACCGCGTCCTCATTCTCGAAGCCGGCGGTGACGACAACTGGATCTGGTTCCACATTCCGGTCGGCTATCTCTTCGCGATCGGCAATCCGCGCTCGGACTGGATGTTCAAGACCGAGGCGGAGCCGGGCCTGAACGGCCGTGCGCTGGCCTATCCCCGCGGCAAGGTGATCGGCGGCTGCTCGGCGATCAACGCCATGATCTCGATGCGCGGACAGGCCGCCGATTACGACCACTGGCGCCAGCTCGGCATGACCGGCTGGGGCTATGACGACGTGCTGCCGCTGTTCAAGCGGATCGAGGATCACTTCCTGGGCGCGAGCGAGCATCACGGTGTCGGCGGCGGCTGGCGCATCGAGCCGCCGCGGATATCGTGGGACGTTCTCGACGCCGTCGGCGATGCCGCGGAAGAAATGGGGGTCAAGCGCATCCCGGATTTCAACACCGGCGACAACGAAGGCACCAGTTATTTCCACGTCAACCAGAAGCGCGGCCGACGCTGGTCCTCGGCGCGCGGCTTCCTCAAGCCCGCGCTGAACCGGCCCAACCTGCGGCTCGAGAAGCACGTGCTGGTCGACCGCCTCATCATCGAGCAGGGCCGCGCCGTCGGCGTGCGCTTCATCCAGAACGGCGAGGTCATCGAGGCGCGCGCGAAGCGCGAGGTGGTCCTGTCGGCAGGCTCGATCGGCTCGGTGCAGGTGCTGCATCGCTCCGGCATCGGGCCTGCCGACTGGCTGTCGCCGCTCGGCATCGACGTGGTGATGGACAAGCCCGGCGTCGGCCGCAATCTTCAGGATCATCTCCAACAGCGCGCGATCTACAAGGTCGAGGGCGTGCGCACGCTGAACGAGACCTATTACAACCTGTTCCGCCGCGGCCTGATGGGGCTCGACTACGCCTTCCGCCGCCGCGGTCCGCTGACCATGGCGCCGTCGCAGCTCGGCATCTTCACGCGCTCCGATGCAACACGCGCACGCGCCAACATCCAGTTTCACGTGCAGCCGCTGTCGCTCGACAAGTTCGGCGATCCCCTGCACCGCTTCCCCGCCATCACGGTGAGCGCCTGCAATCTCCAGCCGACCTCGCGCGGCACCGTGCGGCTGCGCGCGGCGAGCCCGGACGAGAAGCCGATCATCGCACCGAACTATCTGTCGACCGACGACGACCGCCAGGTCGGCGCCGACGCCATCCGCACCACCCGGCGGCTGATGCAGCAGAAGGCACTCGCAAAATATCGCCCGAGCGAATATCTGCCCGGCCCTTCCGTCGGTGACGACGATGCCTCGCTCGCCAAAGCCGCGGGCGATATCGGCACCACCATCTTCCATCCCGTCGGCACCGCGAAGATGGGCGCGGCGAGCGATCCGATGGCGGTGGTCGACGAACGGCTGCGTTTCTACGGCCTTTCCGGCCTTCGCATCGTCGATGCCTCGATCATGCCGACGATCACGTCGGGCAACACCAACACGCCGACCGCGATGATCGCCGAGAAGGGCGCGAGCATGATCCTGGAGGATGCGAAGTAGCATCCTGTCCCCATGATCAATCCACATCGCTTCTCCATCGGCCCCACTGATGCGCAGATCGCGATGCTGCGATGGGGCGAGAGCGGCAAGCTGCCCGCCCTGCTCGTGCACGGCACCGGTTTCGTCGCCGACGTCTGGGACGAGGTCGCGCGCGAGCTCGCATCGACCTACACCGTCTACGCGCTCGACCGTCGCGGCCACGGCGCGAGCCACAAGCCCGGCACCTATCATTTCCTTGACTATGCCGAGGATGTCTGCCGGGTGATCGATGCGCTCGCGCTGCGCGACATCTACGGTATCGGCCACAGCGCGGGCGCCACCGATCTTCTGCTCGCGGCAAAACTTCGCCCCGGAGGTTTTACGCGCCTGTTCGTGATGGAGCCGACCGTGATGGACCCGCGCGCGACACGCTCCGGAGGATTGAACGAAGAGTCCCTCGCGCGCGTCCAGGGCACGCTGCGCCGGCGGGCCGAGTTCGACAGTGCCGACACCGTGTTCGAGCGCTACCGCACCGCGCCGGCATTTGCCGATTGGACCGAGACCTCGCTCCGGGCCTATGTGAGGCATGGCTTCGTGCCGCTCGACGATGGCAGGGTGCGGCTCTGCTGCACGCCCGAGATCGAGTCCGCGATCCTGCATCCGATCTACGAGGCAATGGAGCAGGTCTACGTTGGCGATACCCGCGGCAATCCGTTTGCAGCGCTCGCCGAGATCGAATGCCCTGTCCGCGTCGCGACCGCCGCGAAGTCGGGACCGATCTACAAGGAGATGGCGCGACGCGCGGTGTCGCTGATTCCGCGTGTCAGCACGATGGTCTTTGAGGGCGCCGGGCACTGTGTGGCGCAGGAAGTGCCGGAACGCGTGGTTGAGGCCGTGCGGGAGTTCGCGAAATCCGGTCCGTAGCCTGGATGGAGCGAAGCGTAATCCGGGGACAGCTACGCACTGGCCCCCGCATTCCGCTGCGCTCCATGCGGGCTACAGATCTCGCCATCTCACGAAATCGTCATCGCATCCGGGAATAAGCCCCGCCCTCCCCCGATCACCTCCCCGAAGCCCAATTCCGGGCGAGAGGAGACGTGCGATGAGCGGACACGATCACGGGGACGACGGCGTCAGCCGACGCAAGGTGCTGGAATGCATGACCTGGGCCGGCACCGGGGTGCTCTGGACCGTCACGGGCGGCGTGCCGCGCTCGCTCGGCATCATCGATTCCGCGCAGGCCGCGACGGCGGCAGCGCCCGGCATGAGCTTCCTTCAGATCAGCGACAGCCATGTCGGCTTCGACAAGCCGGCCAATCCCAATGCACTCGGCACGCTCGAGGAAGCGGTGGGCAAGATCAACGCGATGCCGGCCAAGCCATCGTTCATGATCCACACCGGCGACATCACCCATCTGTCGAAAGCCGCCGAGTTCGACAATGCCGATCGCATCATCTCGCAGGCCAAGCTGGACGTGCACTACGTCCCCGGCGAACATGATTTCCTCGACGAGGAGGTGAAGTTCTATCGCGAGCGCTACGGCCGCGGCACCAAGGGCCAGGGCTGGTATTCGTTCGACGCCGGCGGCGTGCACTTCGTCGGCCTCGTCAACGTCGTCGACCTCAAGGCCGGCGGCCTCGGCAATCTCGGCGCCGAGCAGCTCGCCTGGCTGGAGGACGATCTGCGCGGCAAGTCGAAATCGACGCCGATCGTGCTGTTCGCCCACATCCCGCTCTGGACCGTCTATCCGGAATGGGGCTGGGGCACCGAGGATGGCGGCCGCGCGCTCGAACAGGTCAAGGGTTTCGGCTCGGTCACCGTGCTGAACGGCCACATCCACCAGGTGATGCAGAAGGTCGAGGGCAACGTCACCTTCCACACCGCGCGCTCGACCGCCTTCCCGCAGCCGGCGCCGGGGGCCGCACCGTCGCCCGGTCCGATGAAGGTCGAGGACGCAAGGCTCCGCTCCATGCTTGGCGTTGCCAGCATCAACTTCAAGCAGAACGAGCAGCGGCTCGCGATCATCGACACGCCGCTGCAAGGCTGAACGGAAGCTGACAATGAAGACACTCAATCGCCGCGACTTCGGCGTCGCTTTGGCCGCGGCCGTCCTGTTGCCCGCAACGACTGCCCGAGCCGACGACATGGACGTGCACATCGACAATTTCGTTTTCCAGCCGGCCGAGCTCAAGATCAAGGTTGGCACCACCGTGACCTGGACCAACCGGGACGACATCCCGCACACGATCGTCTCGGCCGGCAAGTTCAGGTCCAAGACCCTGGACACCGACGACAAGTTCTCGTTCACCTTCACCAATCCGGGCGACTACAAGTATTTTTGTTCGCTGCACCCGCACATGACGGGGATGGTCAAGGTTGAGTAACGTCTCCAACCAAGGCATCAACGTCTTGCCCGGCCGGTGGTCCCACGCCGGCCGGGCTCGTGTGCCTCCGGTCGCACACGGGGACGAAACGAAGCCGCAAGCGGAACAAGAGGCAAAGCGAGGAGCGATGCCCGCCACCGACGATCTGCAGAAGGCGCAGCGCTTCCGCGAAGCGGCGCTGCCCCATCTCGACGACGTCTACACGCTCGCGCGCTATCTCTTGCGCGACGCCGCCGATGCCGAGGACGCGGTGCAGGAATGCTATCTGCGCGCGCTGAAGCACTTCGACAGCTATCGCGGGCCGACGATGAAGCCCTGGCTGTTCGCGATCCTGCGCAACGTCTGCAACGCCGAATATGCGCGGCGCGCGCACAGGCCCAGCGCGATCGAGGATACGCCCGGCGCCGCTGAGCAGACGCCGATCTGGCAGGAGACCGAGGCGAGCCCCGAGACCGAAATGCTGCGCAGCCGCGATGCCGGCGCCATTCGCAAGCTGATCGACGCGCTCGCCGAACCGTTCAGGGAAACCTTCGTGCTGCGGGAGATCAACCACCTGTCCTATCGTGAAATCGCCGACGCCGTCGGCGCCCCCGTCGGCACCGTGATGTCCCGCCTCGCCCGCGCCCGCGCGATGCTGCGCGCGGCCTGGACGGCGGAAGAGGAGCAAGCGAGATGACCTGCGACGAAGCGAGGATCCTGCTTCACGCGCTGCTCGACAACGAGCTCGATGCCGGGCACGCGCGCGAGGTCGAAGCTCATATCGCAAGCTGCCCGGCCTGCGCTGCCGAGTTCGCAGCCCAGCGCGAGATGCAGCGCGTGCTGGCCGACACCGATCTGCGCTACGCAGCGCCGGCAAGCCTGCGCACGCGGATCGAAGCCTCGCTGCCTGGGCCGCAGCGCCAGCAACCCACCCGCCGCTCCGTGCTGCGCGGTTTTGCGATGGGCTCGGCGGTCTCCGCGCTCGCCGCAACCGGCGTCGTTGCCGTGGTGCTGCGCCAGGACGACCAGCAGCGCATCCTGTCGGAGGTCGTCTCCGCCCATCTGCGCTCGCTCCAGGCCGGCCATCTCACCGACGTGATCTCGACCGACCAGCACACCGTCAAACCCTGGTTCAACGGCAAGCTCGACGTCGCCCCGCCCGTGATCGACCTCACCGCGCAGGGCTTTACGTTGGTCGGCGGCCGGCTCGACTATATCGACGCCCGCGCCATCGGCGCGGTCGTCTACAAGCGTCGGCAGCACGTGATCAACCTGTTCGTGTCGCAGACTTCGAGCACCGAACACCGGCCGCCGAAGACCCAGACCATGCAGGGCTTCAACTGCCGCCGCTGGGGCAATCGCGGCCTGAACTTCTGGGCGGTCAGCGATCTCGGCGCCGACGAGCTCGCCGAGTTCGTCGACAAGTTCGATGCGGCGATGAAGGCGAATGTGGAGGGGTAGCTGGCACCACCGTCATTGCGAGCGGAGCGAAGCAATCCAGCCCGCATCCGCAGAGGGATACTGGATTGCTTCGCTTCGCTCGCAATGACGATTGCTGAGATAGATCGGCTTACGCCGACCGCCGCACCGCGTTGTCCACCAGCGTCTTGCCGAGCGACCAGATCGCGCCGGGGACCTTGTGACTGCCTGCGATGACGTCGTCGAAGGCGCGCTCGATCCAACCGCAGTCTTCCTCGGTGATGGTGAGCGGCGGCAGTAGCTTGATGGTGTGGCTGCCGTGGCCGGCCACTTGCGTCAGGATCTTGTGGTCCTTGAACAGCGGCACGGTGATGAGCTGGCAGAACAGGCCCTTGTTGGCGGCTTCCAGCACGTTCCAGGACGCCCGCAGGCGCAGCGACTTCGGCGGGCCGAACTCCACGCCGATCATCAGGCCCTTGCCGCGCACTTCCTTCATCAGCTCGTAGCCGGGCACCATGCGCGTCAGCGCAAGGCGCAGCTCGGCGCCGCGCTTGGCGGCGGACTCGATCAGCTTCTCGGACTCCATGACATCGAGCGTGGCGATGCCCGCGGCCATCGCCAGGTCGTTCTTGGAGAAGGTGGAGCCGTGCACCACCGCACGGTCCATCTGGTTGAAGATCTTGTCGAAGATGGCCTTGCGCGTCAGTACCGCGCCGACCGGCACGTGGCCGCCCGACAGCGACTTCGACAGCAGCACCATGTCCGGCTCGACGTTCCAGTGCTCGACCGCGAGGAAGCGGCCGGTGCGGCCCATGCCGGTCTGGATCTCGTCGGCGACGAACAGCGTGCCGTATTTCTTGCAGAGCGCGGCCGCGCCGGGCAGGAACTCGTCCGTGGGCATGTTGACGCCCTTGCCCTGGATCGGCTCGACGACGAAGGCCGCAACCTCGCGCGAGGCCAGCGCCTTTTCGAGCGCGGCGAGATCGTTGAAGGGGACCGGCGTGCAGCCGGGCAGCAGCGGCTCGAAACCGGCGCGGAAGTTCGAATCCCCCGTCAGCGACAGCGCGCCATAGGTCAGGCCGTGATAGCCGTGGGCGCAATAGACGATGCCGGGGCGGCCGGTGGCCCCTCGCGCGAACTTGATCGCGGCCTCGACGCATTCCGCCCCGGAATTAGCGAAGAACACCTTGTCGAGATAGGGAACGTATTTCAGCAGGCGCTCGGCGAGCACGCCGGCGAGCGTCGAGACGTCGAACTGGACGAGGTTGGGCAGGTCGGCATCGAGCACGCTCTTGAGCGCATCGCGCATGACCGGATGATTGCGCCCGATCGCAAACACGCCAAAGCCGGACAACAGGTCGAGATAGCGCGCCCCGTCGCGGTCGTAGAGGTACTGCCCCTGCCCCTTCTGGAAGCCGACATCGTAGCCGATGGTCTTGAGAACCCGAACGAACTGCTCGTTCAGATACCGATTATGCAGGGCACTGCGCTGGGCCTGACGGTCCGCGAACAGTTGAGACATGTCTGGATTTGGGCTGTGCATCCGCTACATACTTCGGTTGAGGGCCGTCTCGTCAACTGAAAACGGACCGTTACTCAAAACGGTCTGTGCGGCCTTTTGCCCTTTTTCGGACCATCTTCGCAAGCACAGCTTTAAACCATGTTGCACTGCCAAGGAACACTCATGCGTTTGGCCCTTTACACCGGAATTATACTGGCTAGCGGTTACACCTGCCTGACTCCTGCTCTCGCCGCCGATCCCACCGGCGACTGGCGGGTCGCCGACGGCGTCGCCAACATTCGTGTTGCCCAATGCAATGGCAGCATGTGGGGCGCGGTTTCCTGGGAAAAGCAGCCCGGCGGCCGCGACGAGAACAATCCGGATGTCTCGAAAAAGAACAGGCCGACGCTGGCCATGGCGACCCTGATCGACATGAAGAAGAAGCCCGGCGTCGATCAGTGGGAAGGACAGGTCTACAACGCTAAGGACGGCCAGCTCTACAGCGCCACCATCACGCCGGCCGGGACCGACCAGCTCGAGATCAAGGGCTGCGTGATGGGCTTCCTCTGCGGTGGCGAGACCTGGACCCGGGTTAGCCCGCCGATCCCCCTGAGCCCCGCCAACGCCATGGCCAAGGGCGCGCCGAAGCCCACCGGCGCTGCGCCGAAAGCCCAAGGGGCATCACAAGGCACGGCACCACAAGGCACGGCACAAGCCGCAGCGCCCCAAGGTACGTCCCAAGGCACGACCGGCGCCACAGCGCCTGCGCCTGCCGCGGCCCCGAAGACCGCCACCACGGCCAAGCCCGGTCAGAAGGGCGCCGCCGACACCGTCGGCGACATCTGCCTACTCCCTGAGATTGCGGGGTTTGCCCATTAGGGCCGGCTGGAACAGCAGCACGGCGGCGAGCGTCGTCACCAGCGAGAGCGCCAGCAGCTTGCCCATGCTGGACGTGCCGGGATGGCTCGACAGCCACAAGCTGCCGAACGCGGTCGCCGTCGTCAGCGCGCTGAAAAAGATCGCGCGTGTCAGGCTGGTCTGAAGCAGGTTTGTTCTGCCCGAGCGCCAGGCCACGACATAATAGATCTTGAAGGCGACGCCGACGCCGAGCAGCAGCGGGAACGCGACGATGTTGGCGAAGTTGAGCGGCAGGCCGATCAGCACGCAGATCTCGAGCGTCACGGCACCTGCAACCAGGAGCGGCACCAGCGTCATCAGCACGTCCACGAACCGGCGGAGCGTGATCCACAGCAGAAGGCCGATCACCAGCAGCGCGTAGATGCCGGCATGGATGAACGCCTTCACCACGGTGTCGCCGGATTTCAGGATCGAGACCGGCCCGCCAATCGCGGTCGGCTCGGCGACGAGCACCGCCGCCGCAAATCTGCGCAGCGTGTCGTTGTCGTTGGGATCGCCCTTGGGCAGCGCCTCGACGCGGATGATGCCATCCTTGCTCTTCCAGGCGCTGACGAGATCGGGCGGCAGCGACTTCAGGGTGACCGGCTCGGCCTGCAGCGCGTTCCTGAGCTGGTCGAACACGATCTTCATCGGCGTGACGAACACGTCCTGCGCCCTGTTCCGCGTGGCCTCGTCGGCATTGGCGAGCTTATCGAGCGCGTCCGCAAGGCGGCGCGAGGCGACCGCGCCCTGCCCCTTCGCATCACCGGCGGTCCGGCGCAGATTGTCGACCGAGGACTTCAGCGCATCGACGTTCTCCTTGTCCGTCGGCGCGGCATCGATCTGGTCGGGATTGAGCGCGGGGTTCAGCACCTTGGCGCCCTGTGCGATCAGCTTCAGCTTCGGCTGCTGGTCTTGCGGCACGAAGCTGTCGAGCGACATCACGCGCAGCACCTCCGGCACCTTCTCCAGCTTCGCCTCGACCTGCCTCGCCTGCTCCTCGGACGTCGTCATCACGTTGATGGCGTTGGCGCCGGTGTTCGGATCCTTGCGCAGGTCGAGGAAGGTCGCGATCGATTCGGCCCTCGGGTTGCGCAGGTTCATCGGATTGAAGTCGAATTTCAGGAAGTAGAGCAGCGGCAGGCCGGCGAGCGCGAGCAGCAGCGTGCCGCCCACGACCAGCACACGGTGCTTCTCCAGGAAGTGATCGAGCGGCGCCAGGAACGCGTAGCCGACCGGCTCCTTCTCGCCGGGCGGGTTCAGCAGCTTGAGCAACGCCGGCAGAATCGTGATGCTGGAGAGAAACGCCACCAGCATGCCGACGCCGGCGATCTGGCCGAGCTCGGAGATGCCCTTGTAGTCGGTCGGCATGAAGCAGAGGAAGCCCGCCGCGGTCGCCATTGCCGCCAGCGACAGCGGCACGGCCGATCGTTTCGCGGCCAGCACCAGCGCCCCCGAAAGATCGTTGTGCTTGTAGCGCTCGGAACGGTAGCGGACGCTGTACTGGATGCCGAAATCGACGCCGAGGCCGACGAACAGCACCGCGAACGCGATCGACAGCAAATTGAGCGAGCCGACCATCATCAGGCCGGCGGCGGTCGTGATCGCGAGCCCGACGAAGAGATTGATGAACACCGCAAAGATGATCTTCGCCGAATGCAGCGCCAGCCACAGGATCAGCAGCACGACGAGGACGGTGCCGACGCCGTTGACGACGGCGCCTTCCTGGACGGTGGCATATTCCTCATTGGCGATCGGCACCGGGCCGGTCAGTCGCACTCGCGCCTGGTATTTGGTCGCGAAATCGAGCTCCACCGCGGCCTTGCGGATCGCGTCGGTGGCGCCCTTGCCGGGCTCCAGCGCGTTGTAGTCGAGGATCGGCTTGAACTCGATGAAGGCGCGCTTGTCGGAAGCCGACAGCGGCTCGTCGCTGACGAGTTCGCGCCACGAGAAGCTCGCATTGCCCTTGTTGAGCACGGTCTCGACCGTCTGCGCGATCAGGTTGAACGGCCGCGCGGTGTTGTCGAGCTTGACCTGGCCGCGCTTGACGCCGGCAAGTCCCGTCTCCAGCGCGCCGGTCAGGCCGCGGATCGAGGGATCGCCTGCCATGATCTCGATCAGGGGCGCCGCAGCTTCGAACTGGCCGGTGGCCTTGGCGACCTCTTCGGTCGGCAGGAACAGCAGGCCGTTCCTCTCGAAGAACTCACCGGTGCCGAGCTGCTGCATCGACTGGAAATTGGTCTTGTCGTCCTTCAGCTTGGCAAAGAGCGCGTCCGACGCCGCGGTCGCCATCTCCGGCGTCCTGGCCTCGACCACTGCCGTGATCGTCGCGTCGCGGTCGAAGGCGCGGTCGAACTGCTGGTCGCGCTGGCGCCAGTCCAGATTCTGGGCAATCAGCGAATTGATGTCGGTGTTGATGGCGAAGTGCCGGGACGTGTAATAGCCGGCCCCCACCGAAAGCAGGAGCCCGAGAACGACGACGAGGGAGGCAAACCGGGTGCAGGCCCTGACGATGGCAACGACGACGCTTTGCAGCACTTCTTTTCTTTCTGCTGTTAACAGCTTGCCGGAAACGCCCGCTCTTTATCGGAGTTCCCGGGCGAAACCTATTGCTGTTTTGAGTGGTTCTCGCCGCCGGAAGGTTCGAGGTAAACGGCGCAGACCATGGCAAAATCATGCGGGACGGTCGGTATAGCCGGGGAGTTGAGGCGGGAAAGTGACGAAGGGGTGAGCACAAATGTCGCCATCTTGCTCACGGCACTTTCTGTACTATATTACCCCTCGATTGGGTCGGCGGGGAACAATAGGCCCATCCGACCTTTCCTTTCTGCCGATTTTTTGACACAAAGTATTGCGCCTCCATGCGCCGGAGCCCCGACGGGGGTGGGTGGCTACCGCGTGCGCGAAACCAATGGTGCGGATATTGCAACTCATTGGTCAGTACGGTGCCCCCGGGGAACTTTGAAGCGGATTGGTGCAACTTGCGTGATGGGCGTCCTATGGAAGTTTATCTAGCGCAGCCGCGCGGTTTCTGCGCGGGCGTGGTGCGTGCGATCGAGATCGTGGAACGGGCCCTGGAGAAGTACGGCCCGCCCGTCTACGTGCGCCACGAGATCGTGCACAACAAATACGTGGTCGAGAGCCTGAAGAACAAAGGCGCCATCTTCGTCGAGGAGCTGTCCGAGGTTCCGCCGAAGGCGGTGACCGTTTTCAGCGCCCATGGCGTCGCCCGCAGCGTCGAGGAAGAGGCCGCCGCGCGCGACCTTCCGGTACTCAACGCCACCTGCCCCCTGGTCACGAAAGTTCACAATCAGGGGAAGCGCTATATCACCAAGGGCCGCACGCTGATCCTGATCGGCCATGCCGGCCACCCCGAGGTCGAGGGCACGATGGGCCAGGTTCCGGGGCCGGTGCTGCTTGTTCAATGCGTTGAAGAGGTTAAGGCCCTTGTCCTGCCGGCAGATACGCCAGTGGCCTACATCACCCAGACCACCCTGTCGGTCGACGACACCCGGGACATCATTTCGGCCCTTCAGGCCCGCTTTACAGATATTCAAGGCCCGGATATCCGGGATATCTGCTATGCGACACAGAACCGCCAATCTGCGGTAAGGGACTTGAGCAAGCTGGTCGACGTGATCTTGGTGGTGGGCGCTGCCAACAGCTCGAACTCGAACCGGCTCCGCGAAATCGGCACTGAGGCCGGCGTCGCGAGTTATTTGATTGCCGACGGCAGCGCGCTCAATCCGGAGTGGTTGAAAGATGCCAAGACCGTCGGCGTCACGGCCGGCGCTTCGGCGCCTGAGGTACTCGTGGATGACGTGATCGAGGCGATGCGGCGGATCGGACCAGTCAAGGTCTCGGTGCTGCCGGGCCGCGAGGAGAACATCGAATTCCGGCTTCCGGCCGAACTGGCTGCGAGCTGACCCACCCGAATTTCAAGCCCAGAAAGAAACGTGTAATGGCTATCCCCTTCTTCAAGGAAATGCGTATCGGCGGTTATTTGCTCAAGCAGAAACTGCTTGGCCGCAAGCGCTATCCGCTCGTGCTGATGCTGGAGCCGCTGTTTCGCTGCAACCTCGCCTGCGTCGGCTGCGGCAAGATCGACTATCCCGACGCGATCCTCAACCGTCGCATGACGGCGCAGGAGTGCTGGGACGCCGCCGACGAGTGCGGCGCGCCGATGGTGGCCATTCCCGGCGGCGAGCCGCTGATCCACAAGGAGATCGGCGAGATCGTGCGCGGCCTTGTCGCGCGCAAGAAGTTCGTCTCGCTCTGCACCAACGCGCTGCTGCTCGAGAAGAAGCTCGATCTGTTCGAGCCCTCGCCGTACCTGTTCTTCTCGGTGCATCTCGACGGCCTGAAGGACCATCACGACAAGGCCGTGTCGCAGAAGGGCGTGTTCGACCGCGCCGTCTCCGCGATCAAGGCGGCGAAGGCGCGCGGCTTCACCGTCAACGTCAACGCCACCATCTTCGACGGCCATCCGGCCGAAGAGATCGCCAAATTCCTCGACCTCACCGTCGAGCTCGGTGTCGGCGTCTCGATGTCGCCGGGCTACGCCTATGAGCGCGCGCCGGACCAGGAGCACTTCCTCAACCGCACCAAGACCAAAAAGCTGTTCCGCGACGTCTTCGCGATGGGCAAGGGCAAGAAGTGGAACTTCATGCATTCCGGCCTGTTCCTCGACTTCCTCGCCGGCAACCAGGAATACGAGTGCACGCCGTGGGGCATGCCCGCGCGCAACATCTTCGGCTGGCAGAAGCCCTGCTATCTGCTCGGTGAAGGCTACGCCAAGACCTTCAAGGAGCTGATGGACACCACCGACTGGGAGACCTACGGCACCGGCAAGTACGAGAAGTGCGCCGACTGTATGGCCCATTGCGGCTACGAGCCGACCGCGGCGACCGCAGCCTTCAACAATCCGCTGAAGGCGATGTGGGTGTCGCTGCGCGGCGTCAAGACCACGGGCCCGATGGCGCCCGAGATCGACATGAGCAAGCAGCGTCCGGCGCAATACATCTTCTCGGAGCAGGTCCAGAAGAAGCTGTCGGAGATCCGCAAGGACGAGGCCGCCGCCGCCGAGCAGAAGGCCGCGCGGAAGGCTTCGACGGCCGCGTAAGCGCGCAAGCGTCCAGAAACGAGAAAGGCCCGGTCGCCATCGCGATCGGGCCTTTTCGTTTGTTTAGTTCAAGTGCAATCAGGCGGTCTTGATCGCTGCCAAAAAGGTTGCGACTTGCGACTGTAGGGCTTTGGACCGAACCGAGAGATCTGACGCCGCCTGCAACACCTGAGCGGAAGCAGTGCCGGATTCGCCGGCAGCACGGGTCACGTGGACCATGGTCGGGCGCGCCTCGGCGTCATTGTCGCCCTGGTCGTCGCGACCTGCATCGCGCTCGCCGCCGGCATGGTTACGGTCCTGACCACGGCATCGCCGATCCGGCGGTTGACCGGCGTGATGGCGCAGTTAAGCGGCAACGATTTGCACGTCACGATTCCGGATGCGGACCGGCGCGACGAGATCGGCGCGATGGCGCGCACCGTCCAGATTTTCAAGAGCGGTCTCGTCGAAGCCGACAGGCTGGCCGCGGTTCAAAAGGCGGACGAAGCGGAAAAGACCCGCAGGGTCGGCATGATCGATGCCCTGGTGTCCGACTTCGACGCACGGTCGTCCGACGCGCTGGCGAGCTTCGGAGCGGCGGCGACGGAGCTCGACTCGACGGCCCAGAGCATGTCGGCACTCGCAAAGGACGCTTGGCCGCCTCGGGCCCCTTCTGCAAACAAATGAAAAACAACCCCATGCACAGTAGAACCGCGGCTGCTGGCCGGCACAGGGGCCCGTGCCGTCAAGCCATTGCCGCGTCAAGCAAATCAGCGGCAAACGGCAAGCAACGCGGCATCTGCGGCCCGGGTTCGTTTTCGCAGCCAGACACGCCGTCGGCCGGGCGCGATTCAAGGCTCGCATGAATTTCGTATTTCACGAACAACATTTGACGCGCCGGACAAAACAGTGGCACTATGCCATCCTGGCCCTTTCGGAAAGCGCGACCGGCCGGTCGCCATACGCGACGCGCGAACTCCCCGCTTTCCGAAATCCAATGGACGCGCGATCCTCATTCCATGTTTGGTTCGTCAAACATCAGCGAAATCGTCCAGCACGCTTGATCGCCTTCAATTTGCAACCCGTCGGAAACTGACGGTTCTTTGCTCGTGCTGCCAGGCTCCACCGGGAGACGGAGCAATGTCCATTCGGCTAAGCCACGACGACCGCAACACAATCAGCGGCAAACGCGCATCATTGCTCACGCCAAGCGGAGACGCTGAAGAAGGCTCGGAGCAGACGCTTGCATTGGCAACATTGCACTCAAGATGTGCAGAAACACCGCGATCGAGGCGCGCCGTGCACAAAATCCGACATGTACGTGACGGAAATGTCATCTAACAATATCGGTTCCCTGCCCGGACGGTGCCAGCCCGTGGCCAACATCGATGGAGCCCGACATGAACCTGTGCACGAAAAGCGGTCTGCGATGCGCTGTTGTGTCGATCACCGCCGCTATGTTCTGCCTCAGCACTGCAGCTCGCGCGGCGGACCTCACCGTTTACACGGCGCTGGAGGCCGACCAGATCAAGCCCTACAAGGCCGCGTTCGAGAAGGCCAATCCGGGCATCAACATCCTCTGGGTCCGCGACTCCACCGGCATCATCACCGCGAAGCTCCTCGCGGAAAAGGCAAACCCCAAGGCCGATGTGGTCATGGGTCTTGCCGCAACTTCGCTGATGCTGCTGCAGAAGGAAGGCATGCTGATGCCTTACGCGCCGGCGGGTCTCGACAAGGTCGACGCCAAGATGCGCGATCCCGCTGCCTCGCCGGAGTGGGTGGGCATGGACGTCTGGGCATCGGCCTTTTGCGTCAACACCGTGGAATCCGGCAAGAAGAACCTGCCTGAGCCCGCCTCCTGGGCCGATCTGACCAAGCCGGTCTATCAGGGACAAATCGCCATGCCGAACCCGGCCTCCTCGGGGACCGGTTTTCTGATGGTCTCCGCCTGGCTCCAGATGTTCGGCTGGGACGAGGGCTGGAAGTACATGGACGAGCTTCACAAGAACATCGCGGCCTATACGCATTCCGGCTCGAAGCCGTGCCGACAGGCCGCCGCCGGCGAGTACACGATAGGCCTCTCGTTCGAATATCGCGCCAACAAGACCAAGAAGGGTGGAGCGCCCATCAGCATTGTCCTGCCCAAGGAAGGCCTCGGCTGGGATATGGAAGCTATCGGGATCTTGAAGACCACCAAGGAGTCCGAGGCGGCGAAGAAGCTTGCCGACTGGGCCGCGACAGCGGAGGCCAACAAGCTCTACGCCGAGAACTTCGCCATCGTCGCGTTGCCCGGCATCGCAAGCTCCATGGAGTTCATCCAGGGTGACATCAACAAGATGCTGATCAAGAACGACTTTGCCTGGGCCGCGGAGAATCGCGACAAGATCCTGGCAGAGTGGAGCAAGCGCTACGACGGCAAGTCCGAGCCCAAGAACTGAAAAACTGAACTGAAGAACTGAACTGAAGAACCTGAACTGAGGGACTTGAACCGGGGATCCTGCCGGGGATCCCAGGAGCGACCAAGCCGGCGGTGCATGGGCGCCGCCGGTCAATGCGGGACAGTACAATGGACAGCACGCCGACGACGGTGCCCTATCTCCGCATCCGCAACCTCTCGAAAAAGTTCGGTGCGTTCACCGCGCTCGACACTATCGACCTCGACATCATGCCCGGGGAGTTCGTCTCGTTCCTCGGGCCATCCGGCTGCGGCAAGACCACGCTGTTGCGCGCCATCTCCGGACTGGACGTGCAGACCGCCGGGTCGATCCATCAAGGCGGGCGGGACATCTCGACGTTGCCGGTCGCCAAGCGCGACTTCGGCATCGTGTTCCAGTCCTATGCGTTGTTCCCGAACCTGACGATCAAGGACAATGTGGCCTACGGCCTGGTGTCGGCCGGCACGCCTCGCATCGAGATCGACAGACGGGTCAAGGAGCTTCTCGAACTTGTCGGCCTGCCCGAGCAAGCCGGCAAATATCCGGCCCAGCTCTCAGGAGGGCAGCAGCAGCGTGTCGCGCTCGCCCGGGCGCTGGCGCTATCGCCCGGCCTTCTACTGCTGGACGAACCGCTATCCGCTCTCGACGCGCGCGTCCGGGCGCGTCTGCGCGGCGAGATCCGCGACCTGCAGCAACGTCTCAAGCTGACCACGATCATGGTGACCCACGACCAGGAGGAGGCTCTCACCATGTCCGACCGGATCGTGGTGATGAGCAATGGCAGGATCGAGCAGGTGGGCACGCCCGACGAGATCTACGGCCGACCCGCGACCGCTTTCGTCGCCGACTTCGTCGGCAAGATGAACTTTCTGGAGGGACGCCTCGTCACCAGCAAGCGCGCGATTGTCAGGGGTGCCGTGCTCGACTTCAGCGAGGAGGTGCCGCTCGGCGAGGGCGCGGCCGTCACGGTCTGCCTTCGGCCGGAGGACGTGGCGGTGCGCGACATCGGCGAGCATTCGGACAATCGCCTGTCGGTCCAGGTCGGCGTCATGGAATTCATCGGCAATCATTTCGCGACGACCCTGCATGCGAGCGGCACGGGACTGAACTTCTCGGCCGACTTTTCGATCAACGCCGTGCGCGACCTCGGCATTTCCTCGGGCGCGACCATCGAGGTCGCGCTGCCGCCGAAGCGGTTACGCGTATTTGCCCAGCCGCGCTCTGCGACTGCCTGACACGGGAAACCAGCGATGGCGACCGAGACGCTGATTCTGCCGGACCGCACCGCCGCAGTGGCGCCCCTGCGGCAGAAGCTGGGGCACGACGACTGGATCATGCGCGGCGCGGTCGTGGCGCTCGGCCTCTGGTTGATCGTCACCGTGTTGCTGCCGCTCTGGGCGCTGCTGTCCAAGAGCTTCCAGGCGGCTGATGGCAGCTTCGTCGGCTTGGCCAATTTCCAGGCCTATTTCGCCAACCCGGCGTTGGCCAATTCGATCTGGCACTCGGTCTGGGTCTCGCTGCTGAGCACGGTCATCTGCGTTCTGCTCGCCTTCGTCTACGCCTACGGACTCACTCGCACCTGCATGCCAGGACGGGGACTGTTCCGCATCATCGCGCAGATCCCGATTCTTGCACCCTCGCTGCTGCCAGCGATCAGCCTCGTCTATCTGTTCGGCAACCAGGGCCTCGTCAAATGGATGCTGTTCGGCGCGTCGATCTACGGTCCGATCGGCATCGTGATGGGCGAGGTGTTCTGGACCTTCCCGCACGCGCTCATCATCATCACCACGGCGCTGGCGATTTCGGACGTGCGTCTGTATGAGGCGGCGGAAGCGCTGCGGGCAAGCCCGCGCCGCACCTTCTGGACCGTGACCATTCCCGGAGCACGTTATGGCCTGATCAGCGCGGTCTTCGTCGTCTTTACCCTGGTGATCACCGATTTCGGCGTGCCGAAGGTCATCGGGGGCAAGTTCAACGTGCTCGCGACCGACATCTACAAACAGGTCGTCGGGCAGCAGAATTTCCAGATGGGCGCGGTGGTCGGCTTGATCCTGCTGTTGCCCGCCGGGGTGGCCTTCGTCGTCGATCAGCTCATGCAGCGACGCCAGTTGGCGCTGCTCTCCGCGCGCGCCGTACCGTATGCGCCCAGGCCCGACGCCACGATCGATCGCGCGATGCTGGCGATCTGCTCGCTGATCGCGTTCGCGATCCTGGTCTTTCTCGGCGTGTCCTTCTTCGCCTCGATCGCGACGTTCTGGCCCTACAATCTGACACCCAGCTTCAAGAACTTTGACTTCGACATGATGGATGGCGGCGGCTGGCGCAGCTATTTCAACTCGCTCGTCATGGCCGGCCTCACCGCGCTGTTCGGGACTGCGGTGATCTTTGCCGGCGCCTATCTCGTCGAGAAGACCCCGCGCTTTCGCACCATTCGCGGTTTCGTGCAGTTTCTCGCGCTGCTTCCCTTGGCCGTTCCCGGACTGGTGCTCGGCCTCGGCTACATCTTCTTCTTCAACAACCCGGCCAATCCGCTGAACTTCATCTACGGCACCATGGCCATCCTCGTCATCTGCACCATCTCGCATTTCTACTCCGTCTCGCACCTGACCGCGGTGACGGCGCTCAAGCAGATCGACCAGGAATTCGAGACCGTTTCGGCATCGCTCAGGGTGCCGTTCTGGCGTACCTTCATGCGAGTGACCTTGCCGGTCTGCCTGCCGGCCGTGCTGGATATCGCCATGTATCTGTTCGTGAACGCGATGACGACAGTCTCCGCGGTGGTCTTCATCTACGCGCCGCATACGACGCTGGCGGCGATCGCCGTGCTCAACATGGATGATGCGGGCGACGTGGCGCCTGCGGCCGCCATGGCGATCGTCATCTTCGCCACCTCAGCCGTGACGCGCGCTATCTACATGGTGCTTACACGGGGGTATCTTGCGCGCGCGCAATTGTGGAGAAAGCGGTGAGCATGTCGACAGGCGAATTCGATCTGGCGGTGATCGGGGGCGGCATCTGCGGCCTCGCCCATGCGCTCGCGGGCGTGCGCCGGGGCTTGCGGGTCGTGGTCATCGAGCGCGATGCGAGGGCGAACGGCGCCTCGATCCGCAATTTCGGCTTCGTCACCGTCACCGGGCAGCAGCGCGGCCAGTGCTGGCAGCGGGCGATGCGGTCGCGGCAGGTCTGGGCCGAAGTGGCCCCGGCCGCGGGCATCAGGATCGAGCATGCCGGACTGGCGGTCGCGGTGCGACGACCGGAAGCCGTGGCCGTGCTCGAGGCGTTCCGCACCACCGAGATGGGCGAGGGTTGCGAGCTTCTGAGCCCGGCTGAGGCGGGCCGTCGTTTCCCGATGCTGCGGACCGACGATCTGCAAGCCGTGCTGGCGAGCCCGCACGATTTGCGGGTGGAGTCGCGCATCGCTGTGCCGGCCCTGGCGCGGTGGCTCGCCGAGGTGCACGGGGTCACCTTCCTCTATCAGACGCTGGCCAAGGAGGTCGCACCGCCGGTCATCGACACCACGCGAGGGCCGGTCAGGGCCCGGCTCTGCGTGGTCTGCCCCGGCGACGATTTCCTGAGCCTCTATCCGGAACGCCTGGCGAGCTACGGCCTCGTCCGATGCAAGCTGCACATGCTGCGGGTCGCATCGGCGAGCGCGATGCCGCGCTTCAACGCGGCCGTGATGTCGGACCTCGGCCTCGTGCGTTATCTCGGCTACGCCGAACTGCCGGAGACCGCCGCACTGAAGCAGCGACTCGAATCCGAGCAGGGCCAGCATCTGGCCAACGGTGTGCATCTGATCGCCGTGCAGAGCGAGGATGGCTCGCTCGTCGTCGGCGATTCCCATCACTACGACGCGACGCCGGACCCGTTCGGTCCTGAAACGGTGGACGAGTTGATCATGGACGAATTCCGGCAGGTTATGGTCTGGCCAACGCCTGTCATCCGCGAGCGCTGGATCGGCACCTACGCCTCGGCGTCCGACCGGCTGATGCTGGTCGATCGTCCACAGGACAACGTGCGCCTCGTCATGATCACCAGCGGCACTGGCGCCAGCACCTCGTTTGCGATCGCCGAGGAAGTGATTGACGAATTGACGTCCGGGAGCCGAACGACATGACCGATAAATTCCAGCACGTCCGGGCCGTCGTGTTCGACTGGGCCGGCACGACGGTGGACCACGGCTCGCTGGCGCCGATGGGCGTGTTCGTGGAGGCATTCGCGCGCTTCGGAGTGACGATCACGGTCGACGAGGCGCGCGGGCCGATGGGCATGGCCAAGCGCCCGCACATCGCCGCCCTCCTGCGCTTGCCCCGGATCGCCGCCGCATGGCGCGACAAGCATGGGCGCGAGCCTACCGAAGCCGACATCGATGCGCTCTACGCCGTGTTCGTGCCGATGAATGTCGAGGTCGCCGCCCGCTATGCCGACGTGATCCCGGGCGTGGCCGAAGCTGTCGCCGGCCTGCGGCGCCGCGGCCTGAAGATCGGCTCGAGCACGGGCTACACGCGCGAGATCATGGCCGAGGTCATTCCGGTCGCGGCCGCGCAAGGCTACGCGCCTGACAGCATCGTTTGCACCGGGGACACGCCCGACGGCCGACCCACGCCCTTCATGCTCTACAAGGCCTTTCTGGAGCTCGCCGTCTGGCCGGCCTGTAGCTGCGTCAAGGTCGACGACACCGAGGTCGGTATCAAGGAAGGTCGCAACGGCGGCTGCTGGACCGTCGGCGTTGCCGTCACCGGCAACGTGTTCGGGTTGTCGCTCGCCGACACGGCGGCGTTGCCGCCGAAAGCCTTCGCCGAGCGGCGCGCGGCAGCGGCCGGCCGGCTGGAGGCCGCGGGCGCCCACTACGTCATCGACGGAGTCGCCGATATCATCCCCGTGATCGCGGCGATCGAGGGCCGGCTGGCCCGCGGAGAGCGGCCATGAGTGCCGCCGAGGGCGACGTCAATCTGTCGGCGGCGCGGCGTTCGTTTGCGGAACGCCACCTCGACGCGGAAACGAAAAAATGGCTCGACGAGGACGAGCGCTGGTTCCTGCGACAGTCGCTGTCAACGCCGTGCCTGAACGTGGCCACCGCCGCCGAAGGCAGCCACATCGTCGATCTCCAAGGGCGGCGCATCCTTGATTTCCACGGCAACAGTGTGCATCAGGTCGGCTACGGTCATCCTCGCGTGGTGGCGGCCATCAAGTCGCAACTCGATACCCTGCCCTTCTGCCCGCGCCGCTACACCAACAAGTCCGCCATCGACCTCGCTCGGCGCCTCGCCGAACTCGCGCCGGCGCCCCTGGAGAAGGTGCTGCTGGCACCCAGCGGGTCAGCCGCAATCGGCATGGCACTGAAACTCGCCCGCTACGCAACGGGGCGACACAAGACGCTGTCCATGTGGGATGCTTTCCACGGCGCCAATCTCGACGCGGTCTCGGTCGGCGGCGAAGCGCTGTTTCGGCGCGGCGCCGGCCCGCTGCTGCCGGGCACGGAGCATGTGCCGCCGCCGGGACTGGCCGCGCGCTTCTTCGGACAGGACGGCCGCGCGCATGAGCGCCTCGCCGACTACATCGATTATGTCCTCGAGGTGCAGGGCGACGTCGCGGCCGTGATCGCCGAACCGATGCGGTGGACCACGGTCGAATTGCCGCCGCCCGGCTTCTGGCCCCGCGTGCGCGCGAGCTGCGATCGGCACGGGGCGCTCCTGATCTTCGACGAGGTGCCGAGCTGCCTCGGCCGCACCGGGACCATGTTCGTCTGCGAGCAGGCCGAAACTGCGCCCGACATTCTCGTGCTGGGCAAGGGACTGGGCGGCGGCATCATGCCGATGGCGGCCATCGTGGCGCGGGCCGATCTCGACGTGGTGCCCGAGGGAGCGCTCGGCCACTACACCCACGAGAAGAGCCCGGTCGGCTGCGCTGCAGCCCTTGCCACGCTCGATGTGATCGCGGAGGAAGGGCTGCTTGCGGCAGCGCGCGTCCTCGGCGCGCACGCCCTCGAACGGCTGCGATCGATGGCAGACCGGTACCCCCTGATCTTCGAGGTGCGCGGCGCAGGTCTCTATCTCGGCGTCGAGATCGGCCGCCGCGACGAGGCCGAAGCCAACGCGCTCGCGGAGCGCCTTTTGTATCGCTGCCTGGAGGCAGGCCTGAGCTTCAAGCTCGGCGGCGGCAACGTGGTCACGCTATGCCCGCCGCTGACGATTTCGCGCGATGAACTCGACCGGGCGCTCGATATCCTCGAAGAGGCGATGTCAGCCTTGTGAGCAGATCGCAATGCGCACGCTTCGCGACGCCACGCCCCCATCCGGGCTACGAACATCAAAACGAAAAAGGCCCGGTCGCGCGACCGGGCCTTTTCTTGATTGGATCGAAGACGCCGCTCAGGCCGCCTTGGAGACCAGGGCCTCGCTGTCGACGAGCTCCGTGCCGATCAGATAGTCGCGGCAGCCGCGCAAGGAGCGTAGCGCGCGGTTGAAGTCGATGCCGGTCGAGACCAGCGCATGCAGCGTCGTCGGGTTGCGCACGATGCCGCGCAGCACGGCGGCCAGATCGATCTGGCCGTTCGGCTTGATGGCGGCGCGGGCGAGCGCCGGCAGCGCGCGATGGGCGGGATCGCTGATGACGCGGACCGCGGCAAAGGGCAGCCCGGCCTCGGCGGCGTAGGCGGCCGCGATGTGGCTCTCCATGTCGACGGCGGAGGCGCCGGTCTCCGAGTGCAGCGCCGCCTTGCAGGACCGCCCGGTGACCACTTCCTCGGCACCGGCAAGGCTGCCGCGCACCACGCGGCGGCGCCCGGACGTCAGGCGGTCGATCAGGTCGTCGCCGAGCGACAGCCCGGCGGCCCAGCGGGTATCGCCTGACAGCACCTCGGTCGCCAGCACGACGTCGCCGGAGCGCAGCGTCGGGTCGAGCCCGCCGGCCACGCCGAACGAGATCACGCCGCGAATCGTTTCAGGGTCCACCACGGTCAGAAGCGCCCGCAACTGGGTCGGGCTGCTGGACGAGCAGATGACCGCCATTCCGGGCCCGGCCGCGATGCGGGCCTCCTGAACCAGACCGGTCACAATGAGTATTGGCCGCGGATCAATGGCATTGCCCGCGGTAAGATAGTCCCCCGTCCCCAAAGTCACATTCCGACCCCTACCACCCTGCTGTTGGTGTTCCGCAAGTTCCGATACCGCGCCAGCGCCCACAGCGGGAAGAACTTTGGGTAACCATGATACCGTAGATAGAATACACGGGGAAAGCCTGTGGCGGTGTACCGCTGCTCATCCCACAGTCCTTTTTCGTTCTGTGTTGCAATCAGGTACTCCACCCCGCGGGCGACGGCCGGGTGATCAACCTCGCCTGCCGCCATCAGGGCAAGCAAGGCCCATGCCGTTTGCGAGGCGGTCGAGGGAGCGGGTTCCCAGCCCTTGTAGTCCAGGCGGTAGCTGACGGCGTCCTCGCCCCAGCCGCCGTCCTTGTTCTGGATCGAGGCCAGCCAGGCGGCGGCCTTCCGGATCATCGGGTCGTCGTGGCTGACACCGGCCATGTTCAGGGCGCAGAGCACGGACCAGGTTCCATAGACAAAGTTCATGCCCCAGCGGCCGTACCAGGACCCTTCCGGGTGCTGGGTCTTCCGGAGGTAGGCAACGCCATCGGCCACATGCTTGCTGGTCTTAGCGGTCTCGCCGAGCTGGGCCAGCATCGAGATGCAGCGCGCGGTGACGTCCTCGGTCGGCGGATCGAGCAGCGCGCCGTGGTCCGAGAACGGGATGTTGTTCAGGTAATATTCGAGATTGTTGACGTCGAAGGCGGCCCAGCCGCCGTCGTCGCTCTGCATGCCCTCGATCCACTCCCGGCCGCGATCGATCGCCGCGTCATAACCGGTGACGCCGTGCTCCCGGCGCATCCGGTCCATCGACATCACCACCACCGCGGTGTCGTCGAGATCAGGGTAATAGGCGTTGTTGTACTGGAAGGCCCAGCCGCCCGGGCGCACGTCGGGCCGCTTCACCGCCCAGTCGCCCTTCACGGCGAGCTCCTGCTTCGGGATCAGCCAGTCGAGGCCCTGTTTGGCCGCAGGCACGGCCTTGTCGCCGCCGGCCTCCAGCAGTGCGTGGGCGGTCAGCGTCGTATCCCACACCGGCGAGACGCAGGGCTGGCAGTACGCCTCGTCGTCGCCAATCACGAGCAGCTTGTCGATGCCCCGGCGCGTCACCGCGCGCGGCGGAAAGCTCTCGTCCTTGCCGAGCGCGTCGTACATCATGACGATGTTGGCCATGGGCGGATAGATCGCGCCCATGCCGTCCTCGCCGTTGAGCCGCTCCTCGGTGAAGGCGAGCGCGGTATCGATGGCGCGCTTGCGCAGGCTCTTCGGAAACAGCGGCTCGATGACGCGCAAGATCGCATCGAGCGAACGAAACAGCAGGAACCAGGCCATGCTCTGGTGCGGCGCCTTCGCGGTCATGCCGATCGAGCGCGGATCCTGGAGAAACAGCTCGTCGATGCCGACGCCCTTCGGATTCCTCGCGCGCGGCTTGAGCGCGGCGATGACCATCAGCGGCACCATGGTGGTGCGCGCCCAGTAGGAGATCTTGTTGATGTGGAACGGCGACCAGAACGGCAGCAGCACGATCTCGATCGGCAGCACCGGCACCGCGCGCCAGGTCACGACACCGAACATCGCGAGCATGAAGCGCGTGAAGACGTTGCTGTGAATGGCGCCGCCGCGGGCGTGGATCGCCTCGCGCGCGCGCACCATGTGCGGCGCGTCGATGGAATCCCCGATCATCTTCAGCGCGAAGTACGCCTTCACGCTGGCGCTCATGTCGAACTCGCCGTCGTGAACCAGCGGCCAGCCGCCATGGGCGCCCTGCACGCGGCGGAGATAGTTGCCGATCTTGGCTTCGAGCACGGTGTCGACCGGCTCGGCGAGATAATGGCGCAAGAGAATGTATTCGGCCGGAATCGTGCAGTCGGCCTCGAGCTCGAACACCCAATGGCCGTCGGATTGCTGCAAGCCGAGGACGCCTTGCGTGGCTGACGCAATGCTCGATTCCAGGATCTTCGATTCCAAGATCCTCGATTCCGAGATCTTCGATTCCTGGGCTTCGCGGGCGGTCGCGTTCACGGAATCCATCTGGCTCGATTACTCCGATAGTTGATTTGAATTGACCGGGACAAATTCCCGTCAGCGCCGCTGCGCGGCCAGCACCAGATCGGCGGCGCGATCACCGGACCGGACCGATCCCTCGATGGTTGCAGGCAATCCCGTAGCAGTCCAGTCACCGGCGAGGAACAGGTTTTTCAGCGCGGTGACCGGCCCCGGACGCAGGGCATTCTGCGCCGGCGTGGCGGCAAAGGTGGCGCGCCGCTCGCGCACGATCTGCCAGGGAGGCAGCTCGCCGGAGACGCCGCCTGCCTCGCAGACGTCGTTCCAGATCGCCTGCGCGAGTTCCTCGCGCGGCATGTCGACGAGACGGTCGCCATTGCTGATGGTCACCGAGAGCCGGTTCGGGAACGCGAACAGCCATTCCACAACGCCGCCGATCACGCCCAGGATCGGCGGCGAGCCCGGCGGCGGCTCAATTCGGAAATGCGCATTCACGATGGCGCGGAATTCGGTCGGCGTCTTCAGGCCCGGCAGCAGGCTCGAGGCGGAACGCGGCGGCACCGCCATCACGACGACATCGCCGTCGGCAAGCTTGATCACGTCCTCGCCGCCGAAATTCAGCGCACCGGCCCTGCCGTCACTGGTCACGAACGAGCGCAGCTCATGGCCGAGTTGAACCGAGTGGCCATGCTCCTGCAGGAACTTCACGGCGGGTTCGATCAGCACGGCGCTGAGGCCGTCGCGCGCGATCAGGGGACGGCAGGCCTGTCCGCCGGCGAGCAGCGTCTCGCGCACGATCGCGCCGGCGAGCCCGGCCGAACCCTCGGGCGGATCGACGTTGAGGGCGGCGAGCAGCAGCGGCTGCACCAGGCGCTGATAGAGCACGCCTTCGGTAGGAATGGACTTGCCGACCAGCGTCGCCTCAGACGCCCAGATCAGCGGCGCCAGCTTGAGATAGTCGGTGAGGCCCGTGTCAGGAACGCGGCGGCTCTCGTCGAGCACCCAGGTCGGCAGCCGGCCGGCGCCGAGATCGATCTGCCAGCGCTGCCCGGTCTTGATGTCGACGAAGGGAAACTGCGCGCTGTCAGGGCCGACCAGGCCCGCCTCGGATCCGATCGCGCGCGCATAGGCGCGCGCATGGCTGTTGCCCGACAGCAGCAGATGATTGCCGTTGTCGATGGTGAGGTTGGTGGCGCCGTCGAAATAGGAACGGCAGCGGCCGCCGGCCTGGTGCGTCGCCTCGTGCACGGCGACCTTGAAGCCGGCATTGGCGAGCCGCACGGCGGCGGAGAGGCCGGAAATTCCAGCGCCGATGATATGAGCTGTGTTTTGCATCAGATGAAAGCGTAACGGAGCAGGATCAGGATGCGTGTGACCTTCGACACACGCACCGGCTCGCGCGGCGCGTTGAAACCGCGCGCGATCAGGAGGTCCAGAATGGAATGATAGTATTTCGACATGATCCGCGGCGCACGCACGGCGCGGCGCTTGTTGCGGTTCATGATCTCGTCCGACTTCTCGAAATGCACCTTCGCACGCTGCGTCAGCGGCAGGCAGACCTTCGGCAGCGCCCGCTCGGCGATGACGCGGTTCGGATCGTCGGAGGTGATGCCGGCATGCAGCAGCGCTTCGCGCGGCAGATAGAGCCGGCCGAGGCCCGCGTCCTCGTCGATGTCACGCAGGATGTTGGTGAGCTGGAGCGCGCGGCCGAGATGATGGGCGAGCAGGATGCCGTCCTCTTCCGGCATGCCGAACACCCGCACCGACAGCCGCCCCACCGCGCTGGCGACCCGATCGCAATACAGATCGAGCGTCGCCATGTCGGGCGCGCGGATGTCCTGCGGCACGTCCATCTCCATGCCGTCGACGATGGCCAGGAAATCCTCGCGCTTGAGCCCGAAGGTCTTCACCGAGGCGACGTAGTCCTTCAGCCGCGGCGGCGGATTGCCCTGATAGAGCGCGTCGATGTCGTTGCGCCACGCCTGAAGCGCGGCGAGCCGCTCCTCGCGCGGACCGTCGGAATCGGCGATGTCGTCGACCTGCCGGCAGAAGCTGTAGATCTGGAACATCGCTTCGCGCTGGTCATGCGGCAGGATGCGCATCGCGGCGTAGAACGAGCTGCCGGATGCGGTCGAGCCATAACTGGCGCCGGGCGAGGTCGCCTCAAGCGTCATGTGCAGTCCCCGGTCTGGAAATGGCCTTGCGACCGATCGCGCGGCGGCCGACTTCGCCGATCATGCCGGCGAGGCTGAAGGTGAGGAGCTCGAACTTGTTGAGATGCACGCGCTCGCGCAGGGGGTCGCGCACCTTGAGCAGGCGCACGATGCGGTCGGCATAGGCCTGGATCACCGAGACGTCGACGCCGAGGCGGAAATCCCGGATCTCCGCGCTCAGCGACCTGCCCTCGTCGAGCAGCGCTTCGTTGCGCACGGCGAGCCCCTGCAGGCAGGCCAGCATCGCCGGCGGCGACTGGGCAAGGCCGAGCTGCTCGACGGAGGCGCCGCTCGCGGCCAGCGCATCGCGCGGCAGGTAGACGCGATTGAGCTCGCGAAAATCCTTGCCGCAATCCTGGAGGTGATTGTTGATCTGGAGCGCTGCGCAAAGCGCGTCCGATGCGGCCCAGGTCGAGGTGCTCTCGCCATGGACGTCGAGCATGAAACGGCCGACCGGCATCGCCGAGTAGCGGCAATAGTGGATCACCTCGTCCCAGTTCTCGTAGCGCAGCTTGGTCACGTCCATGCGGAAGGCGATGAGCACGTCGAGCGCATGGCGCGGCGCCATGCCGCGCTCGGCCAGCGCGCGCCGCAGGCTGACAGCCTCGGCCTGGGTGTCGCCCTTGCCGAGCAGTTCCGCCTCGAGCAGGTCGAGATAGGCGAGCTTCTGGTCGGGTGGCAGCGTCGCGTGGTCGGCGATGTCGTCGGCGGTGCGGACGAAATTGTAATACGCCAGGATCAGCGCGCGATGACGCGGATGAATGATCCAGGACGCGACGGGAAAATTCTCGTCGCGGTCACCCTTGCCGGATCGCAATTCGCTCGCAGAGGTCATCGAGGGCTGGTTTACAATCGTTTGGACAGGAAGGGCTTTTCGCTCGCGCGGGCTCATGCCGGCGATGCCGCCGCGGCCCCCATATAGGGGAATACGGCCGCAAAACCAATCCTGTCTCGCGATGGCTGCCCTTCGCGGATCGGCCCCGAAAAAGCGGCCCCGGGGGCCGCTCTTGTGGGCCAATGGCCGAGCTTACTGGTTGTGGTTCTTCAGGACCTGGTCGCAGGCCTGCGAGATCTTGGCCCGGTTCTCCTTCAGGCAGGCCAGGATGGTGAAATCGCCCTGGTCGATGACCGGACGGCAGAACTTCTGCACATCGCGCGTGCAGGCCTTCTGCTCGCTGTCCGTGCCGCGCCCCGCCTGGGCAAATGCCGCCGTGGAAAGGGATGCCGACAGCAGGGTGAGAGCGACGAGAAGCTTACGCATTGTATTCCTTCATTCTGACGGCAGAATCGCACCGATCCCGGACAGCACAGGGCGGACGACCGGAACGGATTGTTCTGATGGCTAGTCGCCGCGGAACATGCGGCCTCGGAGAAGGCACAAGCACTGGAAAATGCGGCCAAATTGGCGCCACACCTCCAAATCAGGTCTTCCCTGCACCTTCATTGGCAGATGTAAGAGGTTGATACTACGTCATAATTCAGGTAGCCCGCATTTTACTGCACGCCTGTTGCAGAGCTGCATCTCTCTGCCCCTCCGTTTCGGCCAGAAACACGCCGAAACACGGGAAATCGCGGCCGCCGGGCATGGCGCAGGGACTTCGTGAACCACCGTCCCTGGCGGCCAGGCTTTGAACCTGACACAGGCTCGGAACACTAAACCTTCGATGTGGCGAGACGTTCTGATCTTGAGCGGACGTCGTTCCAAAACGGGATATTTGTGATGAAATTCTTCGGGCGATCTGGACTGGCAATCAAGGCGGCCGGCATTGGGGCGGCGCTGCTCTTCTCGGTTTCGGCAAGCCACGCACAGTCGTCCGGACCGTTTGCCGGTTTCGACGGCGCGTGGACCGGAACCGGCACGGTGTCGCTGTCCGACGGCTCCACCGAGCGCATCCGCTGCAAGGCGGACTACAAGGTCGCCGGCAGCGGTCTCAACCTGAAGCAGGCGCTGCACTGCGCGTCCGACAGCTACAAGTTCGACCTCACCAGCGACGTGACGAGCCAGGGCGACCGCATTTCCGGCAACTGGAGCGAGGCCAGCCGCAACATCTTCGGCAATCTCCAGGGCACCGCCGGCGGCGGCCAGATCGAGGTGTTCGTCGAGGCCAACGGCTTCGCCGCCAACCTGTCGCTGCGCACCAACGGCACCAAGCAGACGGTGCAGATCAGCTCCAAGGGCGAGATCCGCGGCGTCAACATCACGATGACGAAGGGCTGACGCCCGTCCTGCGCCGAGAGGAACACGCCCCCGGTTCTCGCGAGCCGGGGGCTTTTTGCTGACATGGACCACATACGCAGAAACCTGCTCAAGGCCGCCGGACTGTTCGCAACCAGTCGCGCATGGGCCAATGATCAACCGTCAATCCAGCGAGGGGCGGGCATGCAGCCTTCGTCGGTCAAACCGCGTCACGTGCTCTGCTTCCTCGGCAAGGACGAAAGCCTGCTGCACCCGCCGGAGGCCGTGGCCAGGACGATCGCGGATTTCGGCTTCGAGATCGATCGCACCTATTCGCAGGCCCGACCCGATCCGCAGATGGAGCGCTCGTTTGGCGTGTGCTGGGACCGCGTCTTCCCGAAAGCCTGGTCCGCCACCGACGAAGCCGCCGTGGCCAACCACAAATCAGTGCTCTATGTGCTGAGCCCGCCGATGGAGCAGCAGAAGGCCGTCGCCTATTCGGCGGCGGCCTTGCGCATCGTCGAGGAGATGATCGAGGCCGGTGCCACCGCCGTGAAGGGCGAAAGCGCAGGCGTTGCCCACGGCCTCGATCGATGGCGGCAACTGGCCGGTCAGGCGCGCAAGGGCGCGAGCACCGGTCAGGGTCTTGCCGTGACTGTCGCTGTAGCCAAAGCATGTCGTCTTGCTTTCGCCAAGCGCCCACTCGGCGGTGATCGCTACAACGAAACCGTCGGCTATCACCTCGTCGGCCTGCCGGAGATCTATGTTGCGAAATCGCGCGGCAACGAATGGGCCGCGGTCATGCTGATGGAGGAGCTCGCCAACGCGATGGCCGAGCGCGGTATCGAAGCGACGCTCCGCGACCGCAAGCTCACGCTAACGCGGGAGCAGGACTACGCCGAGGACGACTTCAAGTTCAATCCGTACGGGATCATTCGCGTCGAAGCGTGAGCGTGGCGTGGCGTTCGCCGCCCCACGCTCAGATCGCGCGCTTGTCCGCGCCCTGAAGCTTGGCGTGCAGGTTGATCAGCCACATCGCCGTCGGCCGCAGGATGAAGAGGTCTGCGACGAGGGCCATGACCATCGAGAAGGCGCTGAGCCAGCCGAACAGCCGCAGCGACGGCAGGTCGGAGAACACGGTGACGACGAGGCCGCAGGCCAGCACCACCGTGGTCAGGATCAGCGCCGGTCCGACCAGAACGGTCGCCCGCTCCACCGCGAGCGCCGAGCCGACGCCCGGCTTGCTCTCCAGCCTGAGGCGGTTGAGGAAGTGGATGGTCGCACTCAGCCCCAGGCCGAACGAGACGGTGAGCGCGACGACGCTGGCGAATTGCAGCCCCTCGCCCATCGCCCACAGCACCGTTCCCGACATCACGACGGGGAAGATGCCCGGCAGGACGCAGGCGAACATCACCACCCAGGAGCGGAAGGCGAGGCCGATGAAGATCGCGACCAGCGCGAATTCCACCGTGAGCCCGCGATTCAGCTTCTCGATCATGCTGGCCGAGTTGCGCGCCGCGATGGCGGCAAGGCCCGTCACCGCGACCTCGTAGCCGGGATGTTTCTTGCGGACGGCGTCGAGCTCGGTGTCGAGCTTGTCAACGATCGGCAGGAGCTGGCTGGAATCCTTGTCCGGCACGCGGCCTGCGACCACGACCGCATCCTGCTCGGCGTCGATGAACCGCCGCACCAGATGCTCGGGAATCACGCTGACATATTCCTTCAGCGTCGCGACGTCGGCGCTGCCGGCCTTTTCCGTGAGCCAGCGGCGCAGGGTCTCGACCGACCAGACGTTGCCGACACCGGCCGCCTTCTCCACGGTCGCATGCACGTCGGCGATCGTCTGCAGCGTCTCCGGCGAATAGAGCGATTCACCCTTGGGGAACTGGATCAGCACGTTGACCGGGTTGGCGCCGGTGAGCTTGGCATCGAGCCGGTCGCTGGCGGCGACCGCCTGGCGCTTGTCCGGCACCTGGTCGGCAAGCCGGTAGCGCGGCTCCAGATTGGCGTAGATGACGCCGAGGCCGCCGACGAACAGCACCGCGATCAGGCTGAACAGGCCGGGCCGGCCCACCATGCGCACCGCGATCCAGTAGCAGAAATTGCGCAGCGCCTGGACGCCGGCATCCGCGCTCTGGAACTTGACCGCAAAGACCTTCTCGTTGCGCACGAACAGCACGCCGAACACCGGCACCAGCGACAGCACCGCGACCAGCGCGATGATGGTGGCGGCGAGCCCTGCCTCTCCGAATTTGCGGATCAGGTCGGAGCTGGAGAACTGGAGCGCGATGAAGGAAATGCCGGCGGTGCCGTGCGTCAGCACGCAGGCCGGCCCCACCACCAGCACCGCGTTCTTGAACGCGGTGAACTTGTCCTGGCCCGCGATCAACCGGTCGCGCGCGGCGAAGGTGAGCTGCATCGAGTCCGAGAAGCTGATGACCATGATGAGCGGCGTCATCACGTTCAGGAACATGTTGAGATTGAAGTTCGCCCAGCCGAGCGCGCCGAGCGCCAGCAGGATCGCGATCATCGGCGGGAACGCGGCCGCGATCATGAACGAGATCTTGCGGAAGAAGATGATGGCGATGACGCAGCCAGCGAGAATGCCGAGAATGTTGTAGGTCAGCCCGTCGCGCTCCACCGCATTGCGGATCTCGAGCTGCATCACCGGCACACCGGAGAGCTGCACGTTGAGCCCGGTGTCGCCGAGATCCTCCTTCATCAGCGCGCGGATGTCGGCGACGGTCTTGGTCAGCTTGCTGGAGGCGACCACCTCCGGATCGAGCGACAGCACGACCAGGGCCAGAGTGCCGTCCTCCGACAACAGCTTGCCGCGGATGATCTCGTTGTTCTTGACGGTCTCGATGAACTTGTCATAGGCCGCGCCCTCGGGCAGCTCGGGCGGGAACAGCGCCGCCGGCAGCTTGCCCGGCGCCGGCGCCTGGCGCGCCGAGAACAGCGAGACCAGCCCGCGCGTGCCTTCGACCAGCTGCATGTCGGTGATGAAGTCGCGCAGCTTCTCGAGGTTTTTCCGGGCCAGCAGGTCCTTGCCTTCGACCACGACGAGGACGTCGAATTCCTCGGCCGGAAACTTCTTTGTCACCTCTTCGTACTGGTGGAATTCGCGGGTGTCGGAGCGGAACAGCTGCGACAGCGAATCGTCGATCTTGATCCGGTGTATGCCGAAAACGGCGCCGACGATCAGGATGAGGAGGACGACGCAGGAGACGATCGGCGCCCGGACGGCGATCAGCCCGATGCGCTCCAGCCCGAAGGCGATGGAGGACGCAGGTCCCTGCTCGACCTTGTCGACATGAACCTCACTCTCGCTGTGCTTTTCGAGCATGCCTTATCCAGTTCCTAAATCGGCTCTAGCTGTGAGCTTATTGCGCTCCGCGAACGGCTTGAAAACGCCATACCAATGGGAGGCTTGCCCTTTGAAAATGCGCGGAAAATCGCCGCGAGGGGTTTAGCAGGTCCATAGCCTCCCTCGCAAGCAGGCGAAGTGTGGCCAAATCGATCAAGATGTGGCGATTTTGCCGGAATGCCCGTTATTCGGGCAAGGCCGTGCCAATTCGACGCGGTGCCCGGTCCGCGCTCTCGTCTTTCAGGGCTACGCCGGTGACCTCCCTTGCCAGCCCCTCGCGGACGAGCCAGGCGATCTTGAAGGCGGCCTCGTCATAGCTCAACCCAGCGTAGTGGATGTTCGACACGCAGTTCCGCTCGGCATCGGTGCGGCCCGGCTTCGGCGCGAAGGTCAGATAGGCACCGAGACTGTCGGGCGCGGACAGGCCGGGCCGCTCGCCGATCAGCGTCACGACCATGCGCGCGCCGAGAATGGCGCCGATCTCGTCGCCGAGCGCGACGCGCGCGCCTGATGCGACGACGACATGGCCGAGCGCGACACCATCGTCGGCTGCGAGCAGCGGCAGCAGGCGCGTCACCAGCGCCACCGCATGGGCGTGGACCGCCGCCGCCGACAGGCCGTCGCCGATCACGACCGCAAGCTGGCATGGCCCTGAGGCGATTCGCGCCAGAGCCCCGACCGAGCCGGCATCAAGCTGCCGTCCCAGATCCGGCCGCCGCAGATAGTCCCTGCGGTCGAGCGCCTGGCTCCTCGCCTCGGTGACGGCGAGTCCGAGCGCGTCGAGATCTGCGACCAGATGCGGCACATCGAGGACCGCGTGCACAGCATCGCGGGCGCGGGCGTGGTCCAGTGTGAAATCGAGCAACGCCCGCGTCGGAACGCTCGCGCCGCTGCGGCCCAGCGCAACGCGCGCGGGCGTGAACGACCGTAGATCGAGGGTCGGACGGCGCGGGACGGCCGGATCAGGCATGTTGCGTCATTCGGCGGGAACGGAAGCCTCGCGCAGCCGGATCGAGTAGTTCGAGGCGTTCTGCTTGCCGCTGGAGGCCGCGCGCGCAAAGGTGATGAGATGGTGCGCGATCAGGGTGCAGCCGATCAGACCCTCGAGGTCGCCGAGCTTGATGCGACCCAGCGCGAACTTCCAGAACACGCGCTTGTAGTCGCCGAGCACGCCGACCTTCCAGAAGATATTGCGCAGCATGACGAGACCGCGCCGGATGTTGGGCCAGGTCTTCATCTCGTCCGGCGTCGGCATCTTGAGGCGGTGCACATAAACGTGGTCGCATTGATACTGGAAGCGCGCGTAGACCTTCTCGGGCTCGTAGGCGACGCCCATCGCGTGCTTCCAGGACGCGACGACGTCGTCATAGGGCAGCAGGAAGTCGACATTGGAATCGCGGCCGTCGTCCTCGATCAGGCGCCCTTCCCGTTCCAGCCGGTCCCACAACGGCGTCTTCGGCAGCGCCTGGAGCAGGTTGATCGTGAGCAGCGGAATCCGGGACTCCTCGACAAAGGCGAGCAGCGCCTCAGAGGTGTTCGGCTTGTCGGTGTCGAGTCCCATGATGATGCCGGACACCACCTCCATGCCGTAGGAGTTGATCGTCTGCACGCCCTCGAGGATCGGGACCATCATGTTGTGGTCCTTGTGCATCGCCTTCAGCGCATCGGGATCGGGCGTCTCGATGCCGCAGAAGATGGTGATGAAGTAAGCCTCGCGCATCTTCTCGAGGATCTCTGGCCGCTTGGCGATGTTGAGCGTCGCCTCGCAGGCGAGCCGCACCACATAGCCGGTCCGCTTCTGCCATTCGATCAGATGCGGCAGCAGGTCCATCGCCGCCTTGCGGTTGCCGATGAAATTGTCGTCGACGAAATAGACCGTGTCGGTCATGCCGCATTCGCGCAGGCGGTCGAGTTCCGCGATGATCTGCTCGGGCGACTTGAGGCGCGGATTGCGACCGTAGAGACCGGGGATATCGCAGAACTCGCACTGATAGGGGCAGCCGCTGGAATATTGGATGCTGCCGAGGAAGTATTTCTTCACGTCGGCGAGCTCGTAGGCCGGGATCGGAAACTCCGTCATCGGCACGCGGTCCTTGGTGGTGAGCACCACCTGCTCCCCGGGACGCGACGTGTCGCGCGCCAAAATCTCGATCAGCTGGTTGGTGGCGTCACCGAGCTCGCCGACATGCAGATAGTCGAACGACGGGTAGTAGTCCGGGCAGGCGCTGACGGAGGGACCGCCGAGCGCGACCGGCAGGTCGAATTCATGGGCGCGGCGGCAGATGTCGTTCATCTGCTGGCGCTGGATGTGCATGCCGCTGACGAAGACCGCCTCTGCCCACGCGAACTCTTCCTTGGTCGCGCGACGGAGATTCTCATCGACGAATTTGACCTGCCACTCCTCGGGCAGATAGGCCGCGAGCAGCAAAAGCCCCTGGGGCGGCATGAAGGCGCGGACGCCGTCTGTTAGCGGGTAGGAGTGTTCGAACGTTCCGAACGACGAGGTGTACCGTGGAAACACGCACAGAATCCGCCGGGCCGTACCGTTACTTTCAGCTCGCATCAAAGCTCCCCCGCCACGCTCGACATAGCTGCGGAAATTGCCAGCCAGACACACACCGTAATGCTGTCGCCGGAATTTCTCAATATTGTGGCATGAGCTTAATTCCGAGAGGGACCAATTGTTTCCTCAAGCCGCCGGGTGCTCCCGCCGCGTCACGCGATCAGCCGCGAGGCAAAATCGGGCAGCAGGCCTGCGTCGCCGGCAAGACGGAAATCGGCGCCAGCGATCCCCGACTGCACCAGCCAATCGTCGAATTCCGGAGCGCGGCGCAGGCCAAAGACGTCGCGGACGTAGAGCGCATCGTGAAAAGACGTCGACTGGTAGTTCAGCATGACGTCGTCGGCCCCGGGGACACCCATGATGAAGGTGACGCCGGCGGCCGCCAGCAGCGTCAGCAGGTTGTCCATGTCGTCCTGGTCCGCCTCGGCGTGGTTGGTGTAGCAGATATCGATCCCGAGCGGCAGGCCGAGCAGCTTGCCGCAAAAGTGATCCTCCAGCCCCGCCCGGATGATTTCCTTGCCGTCGAAGAGATATTCCGGGCCGATGAAGCCGACCACGCTGTTGACCAGGAGCGGGGCATAGGCGCGCGCGACCGCATAGGCGCGCGCCTCGCAGGTCTGCTGGTCGACGCCGTGATGGGCATTGGCGGACAGCGCGGAGCCCTGGCCGGTCTCGAAATACATCACGTTCTGCCCAACCGTGCCGCGCCGCTGCGCCAGCCCGGCCTCCTGCGCTTCCCGGAGCAAGGCGAGGTCGATGCCGAAGCTGCGGTTGGCGGCCTCGGTGCCGGCGACCGACTGAAAGACGAGGTCGACCGGCACGCCCTGCCCGATCAGCGACAGCGTCGTCGTGACATGGGTCAGCACGCAGCCTTGCGTCGGGATCTTCAGCCGCGCGATGATCTCGTCGAGCAGCCGCAGCAATTGTGCGATGACGGCCGGATCGTCGCTCGCCGGATTGATGCCGATGCAGGCATCGCCGGCACCGAGCAGGATGCCGTCGAGGATCGAGGCGGTGATGCCCCTGGCATCGTCGAACGGATGGTTGGGCTGGAGCCGCGTGCTCATCCGCCCCTTCAGCCCGATGGTGTTACGGAAGGCGGTGGTGACCTCGCATTTCCGCGCCGCCAGGATCAAATCCTGGTTGCGCATCAATTTCGAGACCGCGGCCGCCATTTCCGGCGTGATGCCGGGGGCGAGCTTGCGCAGGATCTCGGGCGACGCTGCGTCCGACAGCAGCCAGTCCCGGAAGGCGCCAACCGTGAGCGCAGCCACCGGCGCAAAGGCCCTTGCGTCATGGCTGTCGATGACGAGGCGGGTGACCTCGTCGGTCTCGTAGGGGATGAGGGCTTCCTGCAGGAACTGTCCGAGCGGGACATCCGCGAGCGCCATCCGCGCCGCGATCATCTGCTCGGCGCTGGCAGCGGCAATTCCGGCCAGCCGGTCGCCGGAGCGCGGCGGCGTCGCCTTGGCGAGCAGGTCGCGCAGATCCGGGAAGGCATAGGTCGTGGCGTCGAATGTATGGCGGTAGACCAAGGTCCCCTCCGGGGTTCGTCGGCCAACGGCCGACTCCAGACCGATCTCAAGGGCGGCCCGGCGTCAGGAATACGCGCCTGGCGGCCGGCGCGCACGCCGATGTTTCGGGCATGCCGAGCGATCCCCGGGCCGATCTGCCGGAAACCGACAAGGCCGCTCCAAATCACTGAGATATCTCACATTCCTTCAAGCCGGGGCAAGCGCTCCCGAGCCGGGCGTTAACGCCGCGTCCATCTTCGTTCCGCATAGTTTTGCATAGATTCTACACAACCGCGCTCACCGGCCGCTTCAGGCCATTCGGGCCCCTGAAAACCATGACCATCGACCAATCTGGGAATGCCGCCGGCTTCGCCGGCCGCTTCACGCTTGCGACCAAGCTCTATGCGATCTTCGCGCTGTTCGCGCTGCTCACGGCGGCGATCGCGATTCTGTCCGACTACAACAGCCGCCGCAGCGCCGACCTGACCAGCGCGATCGAGACGGCGAATGCGGCTGCGCTGAACGTCGAGCGCGTCAACTCGCTGGTCTACGCGGTGGTGATGGAATCGCGCGGCGTCTACATGTCGACGGAGCCTGCCGTCGTGAAGAAATACGGCGAGGGCTTGCTCAAGTTCAACGCGCAGATCCTCGACGTCGTGAAGCGCTGGGAAACCATCGTCAGGGACGACGATGCCGAGCAGTTCGCCACCTTCAGGAAGCGCATCGAGCAGTTCGTCGAGTTCCGCAAGGAGCTGGTCCGCCGCGGCATCGAGATCAATGCGGCCGCCGGCCGCGAATGGGGCGACAACGACGCCAACCGCGCCGTGCGTTCGGCGCTGAACAAGGATCTCGAGGCGCTGTCCAAGGTCTATGCCGAGCGCGCCAAGCAGATCGCCCAGCAGACCGAGACCAACCGCACCCTGTCCTTCCTCCTGACCTGCCTTGCCGGCGTGGCGCTGGCGCTCGTCGTGATCGGCATCGTCATCATCGCCCGCTCGATCGCCCGGCCGCTCGCCTCGATCACCGCCACCATCAAGCAGGTCGCCGATGGCGCCGAGAACGTCGTGGTGCCGTACGGCCACCGCGCCGACGAGATCGGCGGGCTGGCCCGCGCAATCCAGATCTTCCAGGACGCGATGGGGCGCAACCGCAAACTCGCATCGCAGGTCTCGCAGGATTCCGCCGCGCGCGAGCAGCGCGCCCGCCATATCGAGCAATCCGTCGAGGAGTTTCGCGACGCCATCGGCGCGATCATGCGCGGCCTCAGCGACAACGCCTCGGTCATGCGCGAGACCGCGCAGACCATCACGCGCGTCACCGCGGATGCAAGCAACCGCGCCGGGATGGCGGCAAACGCCAGCGAGCAGGCCTCGCACAACGTCACGGCGGTCGCAGGCGCCGCCGAGGAGCTGTCGGCCTCCGTCGAAGAGATCGGCCGGCAAGTCCGGCAGAGCGCCGGCGCGGTCGAGCAGACCGGCCAGCGCACCGAGAAATCGATCTCCGAGATCGAGAGCCTTGCGGCCGCCACCCAGCGCATCGACGGCGTGCTCAACCTGATCCAGGCGATCGCCGAGCAGACCAACCTGCTCGCGCTCAACGCCACCATCGAGGCCGCGCGCGCCGGCGATGCCGGCCGCGGCTTTGCCGTCGTCGCGCATGAAGTGAAAGCGCTCGCAGGCCAGACCGCCAAGGCCACCGCCGAGATCGGCGAGAATGTCTCCATGATCCAGGCCTCCACCCGCAACGCGGTCGACGCCGTGCGCGAGATCGGCGGCGCGGTGCGCGAGATCAACGAGGTCACCTCGGCGATTGCCGGCGCCGTCGGCCAGCAGGACCAGGCCACGCGCGAGATCTCCTCCAACGCGCAATCGGCTGCCCAGGGCAACGAGACGCTTGTCGCCAACATCACCTCACTGCGCGACGCCATCGGCGAGACCGACACGGCGGCATCCTCCGTGCTGACCGCGGCGAGCAGCCTGACTGCGACCGCGGAGACGCTGTCCCGCGAGGTGGAGAAGTTCTTCCAGAATTTGCGGTCGGATGCCCGCACCGCCAAGGCGGGATAGCAGCGCGCCTGTCGACGCGAGGCCGGCGACGAGCACGCCCCGACAAGAAACGCGAAAACAACCCCATGCACAGTAGCCGGGGATAGCGATATCAACGGCTTAGCCGCTGGCGCAAAGTCCTGCTGATTTTACGAAATGCATTTGACGCGTCGGGCAAAACGCTGACATGATGTCATCATGGCGATGGCGCGCTGCTCGGGACCCGGTCGTCTTACCGAAGGGGTGTGCGTCTCGACTTTAGCGGCAAACGAACCCTGCCGGGACGAGGGCTTACGCTCGCGTCGTCAAAGTCGTCAGCTGATCCGTGTCGTAGCGATTTCGCAGATCGGCGAGCGCCTTTGGATCCGGCGCACCTTGCGCCGCGAGTTTCGCGAGCTCTTCGAAATAATGCTCGTGGCCAGGCGGAGAAACGGTCATCAGCACGCGAGCCGGCTTCGCACTGACATTCGTGATGTTGTGCGGCACCCCCGGCGGGATGAACAGATAGGTGCCGGGCGTTGCACGGATCGTCCTGTCGCCGACATGCCACTCACACTCGCCCTCGAGCAAGTAGAAGGTCTCCTCCTGCACCCGGTGAACATGCCGCCCGGTGGCGAACCCCGCCGGGATCGTCCAGTCGAACATGCTGGTGTGCCTGGTATTTTCGCCGGTGACGAGGAACACCATGGGATGACCACGCAGAATGACCCCCTTCGTCTTATCGGGCATGCGAATGACGGCATCGGCGCTCATGTGATCCTCCATTGAGCAAATGCTAATTTCTGCAAGCACTTGTGCAACATCGGCCGTCCGTGCCGGGATGTCGTGAATCCGTTCCCAAAAATCTGCTAAAAGCGTCGCATGACAGTCGGGGGCGACCTCTACCAGTTCGGCCCGTTCCGCCTCGACCCCGAGGCGGGCATTCTGTACCGAGGGGCCGAGCCGACCATGCTTGGGCAGCGCGCAGTCGCGCTGCTGCGCCGGCTGCTCGAAAACGCGGGCGTACCGGTGTCCAAGGACGCCCTGGTCGAGGCCGCCTGGGGCGGATTGGCGGTGGCCGATAACAATCTCACGGTTCAGATCGCAGCCTTGCGCCGGGTGCTGGCGGAGGCGGATGCCGAGAGCTGGATCGAAACGCTGCCGCGGCGCGGCTATCGGTATGTGGGACCGGCCGTTGTCACCAATGCTCCCGATGCATCGGCTGCCGCCCGCGCCACATCGGCACCGGCCTTGCCCGACAAACCGTCCGTCGCCGTTCTGCCGTTCTCGAACCTGAGCGGCGACCCGGAGCAGGAGTACTTCGCCGATGGGATGGTCGACGACATCATCACCGGTCTCGCACGCATCAACTGGCTTTTCGTCATCGCGCGAAACTCGACCTTCACCTACAAGGGCCGTGCCGTGGACGTGAAGCAGGTCGGCCGCGAGCTTGGCGTGCGCTATGTGCTCGAAGGCAGCGTGCGCAAGGCCGGCGGTAGCGTGCGCGTGACCGGTCAAATGATCGACGCCTCGACCGGCACCCACGTCTGGGCCGAGCGCTACGACCGCAGCTCCGACAATATTTTCGCAATCCAGGACGAGATCGCGCTGTCGGCGGTGGGCGCGATTGCGCCGAGCGTGCGGAAAGCCGAAATCGAACGTGTCAGGCGGAAGCGACCTGACAGTCTCGATGCCTACGATCTCGTGCTGCGGGCGCAGCCCGACGTCGATTCAGGCATGCCGGAGCAAGTGACGAGAGCGCTTGCGCTTCTCGAGCGTGCGATCGCACTCGAGCCGGCCTATGCGCTGGCGCACGGCAATGCCGCGATGTGTCACCATTGCCTATTCCTTCGCGCAGGCCTGCAGGAGGTCAACCGTGCCGCTTCGATCCGCCACGCCCGATCGGCCATTGTCCATGGACAGGACGATGCGCTCGCTTTGACATGGGCCGGATTTTCCATCGGCATGGATGCGCACGATCGCGCCGCCGCATTTGCCGCATTGGAAGCTGCCCTCGCCATCAGCCCGTCATCGGCGCTGACCTACATTCTCGGCAGCGTTATCCTGGGATGGGGCGGCGAAGCGGAGCGCGCGATCGAATGGAGCGAGCAGGGCATACGGCTGAGCCCGTTTGATTCGTGGGCCTGGGCCGCGTTTGACGCGCAAGCAATGAGCCATTTGCTGCGCGGACGTTACGACGAAGCCTGTCGTGCGGCCTACAAATCCGTCCAAGCCAATCCGGCCCACAGCATCACTTATGTGCAATTGGCCGCCGCGCTGGCCAAACTTGGCCGGCTGGACGAAGCAAGGGCGGCCGCCGCGCGTGTGCTCGAGCTTCAGCCGGCCTTTCGCTACAGCCGTCAGTTTGCCGGCGTAAACTGTGCGCCGGAGCTCGCGGAGGCTCTCGGCGGCGCGCTGCGGGATGCCGGATTGCCGGAATAGCCCGGGGTTCGACCAGCTTGCATCTCTCTGATCGGCGGGCGACCTGCAAAGACCGCGCGAACTGAAGGGACCTGTTTGGTTTTGCCCGGATGCGCCGTTGTCTGCTTAAGAACGACCCGCCTCATTTGTGAGGAGGTCATCTTCCCGTTTTTTGTCGGACATCGGTGAGACGGCCGGCCGATACCTGCGGGGAACGATACGGCGGAACAGCCAGAGGATAACCGGACAAGCCAGGAGAACGACGGCGCCGAAGTCGAGCGCGGCGCGCGCGGAGCCGGCCGACGTGGAGAGCTTTCCTCCGATCGCCGGCCCGGCCAGCATGCCGGCGTAGTAGACGGTGTAGAACAGTCCCATTCCGATCGGCCGCATCTTCTGGTCGAGCACACGCGCAGGCAAGCTCATGATCGCACCGGCGGGCAGGCCACAGACGATTCCAAGAGCGACGACGATGGGAAGCACCGTGACGCTTCGCGACAGGAGAAGTGTCAGGAGGGCGAAAGAGATGCAGCCCGTCACGAGTATGGCATCGCCGCGCTTGGTCCGATCGGCGAGGAAGCCGCCGAGCGGGACCGAAAGGGCAGCGAGCCAGAGCACGATACTGATGGTTGATCCGGCTGCTGCACCCGACCAGCCTTGCTCGAAGAGCATCGACGGGCCGAAACTGAAGATCATCGCAAAACCGATGTTGTAGAGACACCAGATCAGACCGGCGGCAATCACGGCGCAGCTCGTGTCGGCGGTCAGGCTGCCGCGCTCGCCTTCAACGGCGGCGGTCGCATCCGGCGCGCGATAGACCGAAGCGATGAGGCAGAGGTCGATCAGGATCACCCCTGCGACGGCGAGATTGACGGCATGGAGCCCGAACGTGGCTCCGACTGCCGGCAACAGCATGAGAGCGACGGCGATACCAGCCGGCCATGAGTTGATGAAGATGGCCATCGCGGTGGCGATCTCCCGACCGGCAAACCAGTCCGCGACCATCTTGGTCATCAGAACGTTCAGCAGAACGCCGCCGATGCCGGCCGTCAGCCGGCCCGCGATCTGCGTGCTCCATGACGTTGACGCGGTCATCAGGAGTTCGCCTGCCAGCATCAGCAGGAGCCCGGCGAGGACCGTCGCCTTGTCGCCATAGCGGCGGCCGATCGCACCGCCGGGCAGCGCGAGCGCAGCGCCCGGCGCAAAATAGAGCCCGATCAGAACGCCGATATCGGCCAGATTCGCGCCCAGGCTCTGGCTGAGCTGTGGCGCGACCGCCGCAATGCTCTGAAACTGGAAAGCGATGGCGGCACGCGCGATGAACAGGGCGGCAAGAATGGTCCAGCGACTTCGCATTTGGATTTTCCCCGATGCCGCGAACTATGTCGCCGGCCGGATATTCTGATTCAGACGAAAGAGATTGGTCGGATCATATCTGGTTTTGAGCGCGGCCAACCGCGCATAGTTCTCGCCATAGGCGTCCCGGACACGATCCTCGCCCTCCTCGCCGAGATTGTTGGCGTAGACGCCGCCGGTCGAATAGGGCCTGACGGCGCTCCACAGTTCGCGCGCCCAACGCATGTTGGCGTCGTCGTCGGCCGGATCGTCCCAGATCGCGACCGGAAAGCAGTCGAACGCCGCATCGCGGTTTGCGTAAGGCGAGTCGGGCGTTGGAACCCGCGCGATTGCGCCGCCGACGTGCTGGAAAACCAGCAGCGACGAGGTGTTGGGCGCTCTCGCATAGGCGTCGAGCAGCGCGTCGATCGCACCCGCACCGATCTCGCGCAGGAACTGCGCCTTCCAGTAATAGCGCCGTCCGCGCGGAAACAGGGCATCGCCTCCCGACTGAATCTCGAGATAAGGGACGGTTGCGAGGCGGGTCTCGACGGGCGAGCCGAACCTGACGATCGGTGAAAGGGCTCGCTCACCGTCATGATGCGAGCCGACATAGCATCCGGTGATGCTGAAGAAGCGTTCGCCGGACGGCAGCGTGACCAGGGCTGCATCGACGTCCGCCTCGTCAGGAGCGCGGCGGGCGAATTCATCATAGAAGCGCATGGCCTCGCGCGCCCCGTCATATCGATGCAGTGCTGACGCGACGAGCAGCGAGGTGCCGATGGCATGAAGCCGATATTCGAATGCGGTCACGATGCCAAAATTGCCGCCGCCACCCCGAAGGCCCCAGAAGAGATCAGGGTGTTCGGTCGCGCTGGCCCTCAGGATCGTTCCCTCGGCTGTCACCACTTCGGCGGCAATCAGGTTGTCGCAGGTCAGCCCGTATTTGCGTCCGAGCTTGCCAAAGCCGCCGCCAAGCGTGAGCCCGGCGATACCGGTATCGCTGTTGACGCCCATGGTGGTCGCCAGGCCGTGCTCCTGCGTCGCCCTGTCGAACTCGCCGAGATTGAGGCCGGCCTCCGCGCGGGCGATCCGGCGGACCGGATCGACCTCGATCTGCTTCATGTGCGACAGGTCGATGACCATGCCGCCGTCGCAGACCGACAGGCCGGCGACATTGTGGCCGCCGCTGCGGACCGCGATGCAGATGCGATGAGATATTGCGAACACGACAGCGCGGGCGACGTCTTCGGCACCGGCACAATAGGCGATCATGGCCGGCCGCTTGTCGATGGCGCCATTCCAGACCTTGCGCGCCTCGTCGTAACCGGCACTCCCCGCGAGGACCACATTGCCCTTGAGCCGTAGCTGTGGGGCGGACCGCGGTTCAGCGTTCGATTTGCCCGTCGGGTCGTCGTATGGCTGCCGCTGCTCCATCCGATTTGCTCCTCGCCACGAATGCCCCGGGCCATCTTCTCACGGAGCGCCGGATCGCTTCCTGAATCCGATCCGAAAAAGTTGCAAATTTCGCCAAAAATGGTGTCTCTAGGCAATGGCGACGATCTACGAGTTTGGTCCGTTTCGTCTCGAGACAGACGCTGACACGCTGTTTCGCGGAGCCGAGCCGGTCGCTCTCGGAGGGCGGGCGGTCGCCCTGCTTCGGCTGCTTCTGGAAAAGGCGGGCAAGCCGGTTGCCAAGGACGCCTTGATGGAGGCGGCCTGGCCGGGGCTGGCGATCGAGGAAAGCAATCTGACCGTACAGATAGCCGCTCTGCGGCGGACGTTTGCCGCCGTCGAAGGCGGCAGCACCTGGATCGAGACGCTGCCGCGCCGCGGTTACCGCTATGTCGGCCCGCCGGCCGCCACCTTGCCCGATGGCAGCCGGCAAACGTGGCTCCCGTCCGCAAGCTCCGACAAGCCGTCGATCGCCGTGCTGCCGTTTTCCAACTTGAGCGGCGATCCCGCGCAGGACTACTTCTCCGACGGGATCACGGAAGACGTCATTGCGGAATTGTCGCGTTTCCGGTCGCTCTTCGTCGTGGCCCGCCATTCCAGCTTCGCTTACCGGGCCAGCTCGTCCGACATCAGAGAGGTCGGCCGCCAGCTCGGCGTGCGATATGTGGTGGAAGGGAGTGCACGCCGGATTGGGAAACGCGTACGGGTGACCGTCAAGCTTCTGGATGCCGCGAGCGGCTTCACACTCTGGACGGAGCGCTACGACCGCGAGATCGAAGACATCTTCGCCATCCAGGACGAAATCGTAGGCAAGATCGTCGCGGCGCTGCCCGGCCGGCTCGAGGACGCGGGCCGCGAGATCGCGAGAGGCAAGCAGACCTCGAACATCACGGCCTACGATCTCGTCCTGTTGGGAAACGAGAAATGGCGTCAATTGACCGTCAGGAGCATGGACGAGGCGGAAGGCTACTTCAGGAAGGCTGCGGGGCTCGATCCAGCCTATGCGCGCGCCCACGCCAATATAGCCTGGACGGTCGTCTGCGCTGCGTTTCTGGAATCACCCGCCGCCGCTCCACTGGAGGATGGTCGCCGCGAGATCGAGATCGCCCTCGATCTTGACGAGAACGACGCCTGGTCGCACGGCGTCTTCGCACAACTTCTTTTCCTGCAAAACCGCGATCAAGAGGCCGAAACTCAATTCAAACGCGCTCTGGCGCTCAATCCGAACGACGCCGATGTCGCCGCCGCTTTTGCAAATATTCTGGTCTACTGGGGGCGCTGGCAGGACGCGCTTGCCTGGATCAAATCGGCCAAACGGCTAAATCCATTTCCACCCAATATATACCATTGGTACCACGCGCTGGCGCTCTATTCCGCGCGCGAATACGAACAGGCGATCCAAGTTCTCAGGGAAGCGCGATCGAGCGACCGCTGGTCGCACGCGCTGCTTGCGGCGTGCTACGCGCAAACCGATCGACTGACGGAAGCGAATTTCGAGTCGCGCGCATTCATTCGAGAAAGATGTCTCGAATTCAGTGAGAACGGCGAAGCTCCGCCCCGCAACACGCTCGACCTCGCCCGGACGCGCGCCAACAGATACAGAGACCCCGCCGACCGGGATCATTTCCTCGACGGACTTCGCAAAGCTGGCCTCGGGGACAACACCCCTACCCCGCCATCACCCCGCCCCGCCTGATCAGCTCCTTGCCGACCGCCGCCAGATGCACCTGGTCCGGGCCGTCGCCGATGCGGATGAAGCGGGCGTAGACGTAGGCGCGGGCGAGGAAGGTGTCCTGCGAGACGCCGGCGGCGCCGTGGATCTGGATGGCGCGGTCGATGACGCGGGCGGCCATGCTGGGCACTACGATCTTGGCCGCGGCGATCAGGTCGCGCGCGGCCTTGTTGCCTTCGCGGTCCATCCTGTCGGCGGCTTGCAGCGTCAAGAGCCGCGCCTGCGCGATCTCGCAGAAGGAGTTTGCAATGTCATCGCGCACCGAGCCCTGCTCGGCGAGCGGCTTGCCGAAGGCCGTGCGCGACACCGAGCGCTGGCACATCAATTCCAGCGCGCGCTGGGCGCAGCCGATCAGCCGCATGCAATGGTGGATGCGGCCGGGCCCGAGCCGCCCTTGCGCGATCTCGAAGCCGCGGCCCTCGCCGAGCAGGATGTTCTCTGCTGGCACACGGACATTCTCGTAGACGATCTCGGGGTGGCCGACCGGTGCGTCGTCATAGCCGTAAGTGAGCATGTCGCGCACGATGCGCACGCCGGGCGTCGCCTTCGGCACCAGGATCATGGATTGCTGGCGATGGCGGTCGGGATCGTCGGGCGCGGTCTTGCCCATCACGATCAGGATCTCGCAATCCTCATTCATCGCGCCTGACGTGAACCATTTGCGGCCGTTGATGACGTAGCTGTCGCCGTCGCGCTTGATCTCGCACTGGATGTTGGTGGCGTCGCTGGAGGCGACCTGCGGCTCCGTCATCGAGAAGCCGGAGCGGATGCGCCCCTCCAGCAGCGGCTTCAGCCAGCGCTCCTGCTGCGCCGGCGTGCCGTAATTCGCCAGCACCTCCATGTTGCCGACATCGGGCGCCGAGCAGTTGAAGATTTCGGGCGCCCAGAGGATGCGGCCCATGATCTCCTTCACGGGGGCATATTCAAGGTTGGTGAGGCCCGGTCCGTGCTCGCCTGACAGAAACAGGTTCCAGAGCCCCTGCTCGCGCGCCAGCCGCTTCAGGTCCTGGAGGACCTGCGGCGTCTTGTAGCGCACGGCCTCGGGCTTGACCTGGTCGTAATAGAGCTCCTCGACCGGCTCGACATGCGTCCGCATGAACTGGCGGACGCGCTCCTGGAGCTCCAGCGAACGTGCGGAGTGTTGAAAGTCCATTGGTGGTCTCCTGTTCGCTGAGCGTGATCGGCCCTGGCCTTCCGCGATAGGTGGAGCGCACGCCTCGCCCTTCGAGACGACCGCTGTGCGGTCTCCTCAGGGTGAGGCTAAGCGGCATTCGCGCCTGTCGAACCTGCCGCCGCGCACTCCGCCCTCATCCTGAGGAGCCCGCCGCAGGCGGGCGTCTCGAAGGATGCGCCGTCATCAACCGCGATAGCCACCCACTGCCTCACGTCCCGCGCAGCAGCTCGCTCGCAACCACCCAGTCGTTGCCGTCGAACTGGAGCATATAGCCGTCCTTGATGGGGCGGAAATCCTGCGGCGTGGTGTTGAGCGTGATGCCGGGCATCAAGAGCGACAGCGGCACGTTCTTCAAGTTGGCCGCCTGCGCCATGATGTTCTCGCGCGTCAGATTGTCCTTGCACTGCTTGAGCAGGACAACCAGTGCCTCAGCGACGGTGTAGCCGTAGAGACCCGCGACATTGTTGATGTCGGCATTGGGCAGGCGCTTCTTCATGAAGTCGATATAGGCCGTCATCGCCGGATCGTCCTTGGGCTGTTCGACGAACGGCTTGAGCGCACCGAGCGACAGCACGCCCTTGCCGGCATCGAGGCCGGCCGGCACCATCACGGTGGCCTTGTTGGCGCAACCGCTGGCGATGAAGCGCTGCGGCTGCCAGCCGACCTCATGCGCCTTCCGGACCGCCTGCGCGCAGGCGCGCGGCGTCACCGAATAGATCAGGAAGACGTCGGCCTTGGTGTTGGCGAGCGTCAGCACCTGGGAATCGACGGTTGGATCGGCAACCTCGAAGCTCGAGGCCATCGCGATCGCCTTGTCGGCATCGGCGCCGAGCGCTTCCTTGACGCCGCGCAGATATTCCTTGCCGGCGTCGTCGTTCTGATAGAGCACCGCAAAGCGCGCATTGGGGTTCTTGGCGCGGGCATAGGCGACGTCGATCGCGGCCTCGCTGGTGTAGTTCGGCGCCCAGGGCAGCGCCATCGACCACGGCATGTTGACGGGATCGTTCCACTTCGAGGCCGAGCTGATCAAAAAGAGCTGCGGCACCTTGTTGCTGTTGAGATATTTTGCGATCGCCGAGCTCGGCGCGGTGCCCATGGTGGCGAAGATGAAGGCGACGCCGTCGCTCTCGACCAGCCGCCGCGCCGCCTCCATGGTCTTGGGCGGCGAGAACGCATCGTCCAGCGAGATCAGATTGAGCTTGCGGCCGTTGACGCCGCCCTTGTCGTTGACCTCGTCGAAATAGGCCGCGATGACCTTGCCGGTGATGCTGAGCGGCGACGCAGGGCCGCTATAGGGCATCGTGTTGCCGATCTTGATCTCGGTGTCGCTGACACCAGGGCCGTAGGACTTTTGTGCGCAGACGGGCGTGGACAGGCAGGCGGCAGCCAATGCTGCGGCCAGGGCCAAAGCGGCTTTCATGGTTTCTCCCGGATGATTATCGCCGCGTGGCGCCATCAGGCGAACGCGCGGCGCGCTGCTTTTTATCAGCGCGTCAGATCACCGGAGTTCCGCAACACGGTCTTGCGTCGAGTTGCTGATACGCTCACGCATGAGTCCGCGCTTCATCTCTCCCCATCGGGGAGAGGTGGTCCGAGGTCTGCGCGCCCGGTTCGCTTTAGCCCCGCCGCCGCAGGCTGAAGCCCAGGCTGACCCAGCCGGCACCTGCCATGATCAGGTCGATGCCGAGAAACAGGCCCAGGATATAGACGCTGTTCACCGGCCAGCGCGCCAGGATCAACAATCCGAGCAGCAGCGTAATCACGGCCGAGAGCGCGACCCAGACCCACGGGCTTTCACGCTTCATGCTGAAGGCGAGAAACAGCCTGACGGCGCCGGAGGCGAGCAGCGAGGCGCCGAGGAACAGGGTCAGCAACGCTGCAGCAAACAGCGGATTCTCGAAGGTCAGGAAGCCCGCGACGACGTAGAGCACGCCGAGCAGAGCCCAGATCAGGAACTTGCCCCAGCTCTTCATCTGGAACGCCCCGATGATTTCGGTGACCCCGGCGACGATCATCATCGCGCCGACCACGATCACGCTCGCCACCGTCGCCATCACCATGCTGCCGAGCGCGACGAAGCCGGCGATGAGATAGACGACACCGAGCGCGACGATCCATCCCCATTTGGCATGCAGCGCGGCGATGCCCGAGCCGAGGCTGGGATGGTGAGACGTATCCGAAGCACTTGTCATGGCGGTCACTCCTGCATGCGAAGCCCGCGGGCACACGCCAGAATAGCACGCACCGCACCCGGACGACAGCCAGCAAAGCAGCCCTCACCGGCAGCAACATTGACGCAAATCAAGATCGAATGTGACGCTTCAGTCCGGAATGCTGAAATAGAACGCCGCGCCCTTGCCCACCTCGGCACTGGCCCAGATGCGTCCGCCGTGGCGTACGTGCGAAAAATGCGAGGGCCGCCCGGTCGTCCCGGCTCCTCGCCTGCGACAATCCGGCGGGTGAATTGGCTCGCCGGGGTACGGCCAAGCGACGGCAGGGGCTCACGCGCCCCGCCGCTCCATGTCGAGCTCGGCTTTGAGACTGTCGAGATCGCGGTAAATCGAGGCGACCGCAAGCACGCGTCCGCCCTTGCGGTACTTCAGCAGACAGTCCTTGCCTGCAATGCTGCCCTCGATCGCGATGTCGTCAAAACTCTCGGCGTGGCCGACATAGTTGATCGGCACATCGTAATGCTGGCTCCAGAAGAACGGCACGGCATCGAAGCGTTCACGCCGGCCCAGCATGTTGCGCGCCGCGGTCTGGCCCTGCCGCTCCGCCACCACCCAGTGCTCGACGCGGATGGTTTGCCGCGAATGCGGATCGGGCCAGCGCGCGATGTCGCCAGCCGCAAAGATGCCGGCGATGCTGGTTTCGAGATATTCGCTCACGCTGACACCGCGATCCGCCGCAAGCCCCGCCTTCTCGGCCAGCGCAAGGCGCGGCTTGACGCCGATGCCGACCACGACGAGGTCGGCCTCGATGACGCCGCCGCTCTTCAGCGTCGCGCGCGTACCGTCGAGCCTCTCCACAGTGTCCCCGAGGTGGAAGTTGACGCCATTCTCTTCATGGAGCGCGCGAACGAAATCGCCCATCTCCGGTCCGAGCACGCGCTGCATCGGCCGCTCCTCTGGAGCGACCACATGGACCTCCAGCTTGCGTGCCCGCAACGAGGCGGCGACTTCGAGGCCAATGAAGCTGGCGCCGATCACCAGCACGCGCCTCGCGCTGCCCGTGGCCTTGATGATGGCGCGGCTGTCGGCGACAGACCGCAAGGTGTGGACATGGGGCTGGTCGGCACCCGGAATCTGCAATTTGACCGGCTCGGCGCCGGTCGCGAGCAGCAGCCGGTCGAACGGCAGTCTGTCGCCATTGCCCAGCGTGACGCTGCGCGTCTTCGCATCGATCGCGGAGACATTCGTGTTCAGCCTGAGATCGATGCCGGCGTCCTGATAATAGTCCTCGCCCCGCAGCGGCAGCCAATCCTCCGGTGCGTTGCCGGCGAGGTAGTCCTTGGAGAGGTTCGGCCGGTCGACCGGCATGGCGCCATCATTGCTGAGCATGGTGATGGCGCCGGCAAAGCCCTCGCGCCGGAGCATCTCGGCCGCCGCAAAGCCGGCCGCGCCGCCGCCGACGATGACGAATTTCTCGGGCGCCGGCGCGCTACGGTGCGGCGCCGGGCGCTTCGGTGCCTCACGCTTGCGCTGAACGATGATCCTGTCCTGGTCCCGCGTCACCTCCCATACCGCCAGCGCGCTCAAGGCCGGCGGGCGCGTCGCCTCGCCTGATCGCAAGGAGAAGCAGGCGTGATGCCAGGGGCAGCGGATGGTGTCGTCCACCACCAGGCCTTCGGCGAGAGGGCCGTGATAATGGCTGCAGGCGGGCTCGATCGCGAAGACCTCGCCGCCCGCCTGGACCAGCAGCACATCTTCCTCGCCGACATGGCCGAGCAGCTTGCCGTCCTTGAACGCGGTGAGCGCCACGCCTTTGGTCAGATCCGGTCCGCTCGGCTTGCTTTGCTCGCTCATGGTCATCTCCCTCGCGGCTCAACGTGCGGCTCGGGATTGGACGGCGGGACCGGCGAAAAGTTCCTGCGATCGCGAAATTCAGGACCGGGCAGCAGCCTTGCGAACATCGGCTACGGCCTGCGCCCATTCGGCCGGCCGCTCCTGCGGCAGGTTATGACCGGCGCCCGCGAACACGCGCCGCTCGAAGAAGCCCTCGAACTTGCGCGCGTGATGGGCGGTGCCGGAATCGACGCCGTCGCTGTCGCCGTCGATTGCGATCGTCGGGACACGGATCGGCGGCTGTGCCGCAAGCCTTTCCTCGATCCCGGCATAGGCGGGATCGCCCGCGACCAGCGCGTAACGGTGGCGGTAGGAGTGAATCACGACATCGACGAAGTCAGGGTTGTCGAACGAGATCGCGCTCCGCTCGAACGTCGCATCGTCAAAGGCCCATGTCGGCGACCACATCGACCAGAGCTGGCGGGCGAAGCCGCGCCGGTTGCGCTCCAGCGCGCGGCGGCCGCGCTCGTTGTGGAAGAGATATTGATACCAGAGCGCCGCCTCATGCGCCGGGGCGCCCGGCTCCATGGAGCGGGCGATGTCCTGGATGTTGTAGGAATTGCCGGAGACGAGCCCGACAACGCGCGCTGGGTACAGCGCCGCAACCACGCAGGCCGCGCGGCCGCCCCAGTCATAGCCGCCGACGACCGCACGTTCGATGCGAAGCGCGTCCATGAAGGCGAGCAGGTCGGCGCCCAGCGCCGCCTGCTCGCCGGAGCGCAGCGTTTCCGGGAAACGAAACCGCGTCGGCCCGTAGCCGCGCAGCCAGGGCACCAGCACCCGCGCGCCGGCCGCTGCGATGATCGGCGCAGTCTCGGCATAGGCGTTCACGTCGTAGGGGAAGCCGTGGCCCATGATGCAGGGCCAGCCATCAGGCGTGCCGTATTCGAGATAGGCGATGTCGAGGGCATCCGTGGTGATGGTTTTTTGTTGCATGATTTTCTCACGGATTTGCGCGGTCGTAGCCCGGATGAGCGAAGCGACATCCGGGGTTTGGCGACACCGGACCCGGATATCGCTTCGCTCATCCGGGCTACAAGAGTCCCCTACTTCTGCGGGCCCGACAGCGATATCTCGCGCTCGGCGCGGAACACGTTGCTGTAGAGGTTGGCTATCCACTGCCGGCCGATCTCGGTCTTGTTGAGGTAGCCGATCTCGGTCTGAATATGCGGTGCGACGCTGTTCCAGTAGAATTGTGGATAGCGGTTCACGATGTCGGCGGGCGAATCGTAGCCGAGTTGGCGGTTGATGCCGACCTCCTCGAATTCGTAATAGAGCGCATTGGCCTTGCGCAGATAGTTGGGATCGCCGAGCTGGCCGATGAAGTCGGCGGCGCGCAGGATCGAGGCCTCGTCGTCATACTCCTGCCCTTCGCGGGCCGGGAAGCGTGTTCCCTCGATGGCGCGGGCGACGCGCTCGCTGTCGATACCGCGGATCGGCGGCAGCCGCCGCCGCACAAAAAGTTTCGAGCGATCAACGTGATACATCATCAAACTGGCGTCCGAGGCGCCGCGCGGCAGCGATACCTTGGTCCCGGCCTCGTCGATGATGAAACCGTCTTCGTCATCCTCCGGAAACAGGCCGCGAACATAGCCGATGTCGTGCGCAAGGCAGGCGATGAGGATGTGGAGGTAGTCCTCCGCCGCAAGATGCGCATGAAGATTGCGTCCCGTGAGGATGGCCTGGGCGGCGAGCGTCACCAGCATCGTATGCTCGATGTTGTGGTAGAGCGCGTCGCTGTTGCCGATGCATTCCATCGCGGTCCGCGTCGAGCCCTCCAGCACCCTGGCAGAGGGCTCGTCGTACCGGCGACGCATGAATGTCCCCAGCAACTTCTCCAGGGATTCGGCCGCCAGTCTCGGCAACGTCATCATGGATGCAGCCCCGCTTGTCGGTGATGTCCCACGTCAACTCCCGACGTCTCATTCCTGTCCTCGACGCAAGGGCCAGCATAGCCCATCTTGGGCCGGGTGACCAAATCCCGGACCAAAAATACGGAAATTTGCTGCAGTTGCGCGCTGCGACATCGCGGCTGCTGTCGCGGCGCGATGCATCCAGGGCGGGCCATGCAGGACTGCGGCCGCCGGACACACATCAAAATTCGCTTTATCGGACGTCGGCGAGAGGGCACCGGAATGGACCGCCGGCTGGCGGATGCGCCTGCATCGTCCAGGACGACGCCGGGACGGTGGAGGCCCGCGATCATTCCACCAGCAGCACGTCGACGGCGACGCCGAGCTTCTGCTTCGGCGAACCGACGATGATACCATCGACCGGCGAGACGTCGGAGAAGTCGCGCGCGACCGCGAGCACGATATGGTCATTGGCGACCAGAAGATCGTTGGTCGGATCGAAATCGACCCAGCCGAGCTCCGACCCGCACCACAGCGACACCCAGGCGTGGGTGGCGTCGGCGCCTTGCAGCCGCGGCTGGCCCGGCGGCGGAATGGTGCGCAGATAGCCGCTGACATAGGCCGCCGGAAGACCGAGCCCGCGCAGTCCTGCGATCATCACATGGGCAAAGTCCTGGCAGACGCCGTGGCGCTTGTCGAAGACCTCGTTGAGCGGCGTCGAAATCACCGTCGCCTTGGGATCGTAGCGAAACTCGGTGCGGATGCGGTGCATGAGGTCGACCGCGCCGGCGAGGATGCCCGCGCCGGGCGCAAAGCTCAAAGCCGCATAGGCGCTGACCGGACGTAGCACCGGCACCAGCGGGCTCGCAAAGACGTAGCCGACCGGCGAGGACGGCCCGAGGCTGGTCGCCTCGAACGCGATGTCGCGAATGCTCTCCCAGGCCGGGCTGCCAGCATCGCGTGCCGGCGGCTGGCGCGAGACCGAGACGCGCGATCGCGAGTCGATGCGCAAATTGCGATGCGCGGCCTCGATCACGACGCTCTCGGTCAGCGTGCCGAAGAAATCGCGGCGAACATTGCGCTCGGAGGGGCGCGGACGAATCTCGACATGGTGCGAGATCAGCTCCTGCCCGACGCCGCTCCTCGGCTCCAGCCGCAGCGTGCAGCGGGCGAAGCTGACCGGACTCTCGTACTCGTAGGTGGTGACGTGACGGATGTCGTAGATCACGCCAGCCCCGTCAGCTTTTCCGGCCGGCTGGCGTTCGGGCCATGCGGGAAGTAATGCAGCCCGATCGCCTCGGCGAGGCTGAGCAAATCCTGCTCCAGCGAGAACAGAGTCTTGACCTCGAGCTTCTCGGCCTCGGCCGTCGCCAGCATCGCCTGCACCGCGACCGCGAGCCGTTGCGGCTGCTCGATCAGGCCGTGCTCCTTGAGGCTCGGCAGCGCGGCGATGTGCTCGTTCAGCATCGCCACCTGGAACGCCACCGAACGCGGATTGTAGCTGTCGAGCACCGCGAGGTCGCGCACCGGCGCCAGGATGGGCGCCAGCAGATAGCGCGAGCGATAGGTAATCTGGGAATCCACCAGCGTCAGCAGGATGTCGAGATCCTCGTCGCCGGCCTCGTCATAGGCGAACTGGCGGGCGAAGCGCGTGGTGTTGATGGCGCGCTCGGTGCGGCGGCCGATGTCGAGGAAGCGCCAGCCGGCGGCGCGGTTCATGTTCTCCTGCGCAAGGCCGGCAAAGCTCGCCAGCTCCTGCAAGGTCAGCTCGGCCGCGCTCAGCACGCTGTCGTCGTCCTCGACCTCGTAGGCGAGGCGCTCGGCCATCTCGGTGATGACCTGCCAGGCATCGGGCGACAGCCGCTCGCGCAGGGAGGTCGCGGTGCGCTGCGCCGCGCGCACCAGCGACAAGGCCGAGCCGAAACGCTCCGCGCTCTGCAACGCCTCGGCGGCGATGCGCCCCGGCGCTGCGCGCGAGGTCTGCGAGATCGCGCCCCAGGCCACCAGCAGGCGCTGGATGCGTTCGGCCGATTGCAGCGAGGCCGCGGTGCCCTTGTTGGGCCCGCTGGGCGAGCCCAGTGCGCGCACCAGCCGCAGCGTCGCCTCGGCGCGTTCGAGATAGCGGCCGAGCCAGAACAGATTGTCGGCGGCGCGGCTCGGCAGCACGCCGGCGATGCGGCGGATCCGCACCTTGTCGGTCGCGGGCAGCAGCGTCGCGGTCGAGACCTGCTTGCCCGAGACGACCCAGACGTCGGCAGCGCGCGCGCCGTCGCCCATCGAGACCGCGCGCGCATCGGCCTGTTCGGCGATACGGCAGAAGCCGCCGGGCATGATGGCCCAGCCGTCGGGCGTGGCGGCGGCGAACACGCGCAGCACGAACGGGCGCGGCGTGATCTGGCCCTGCTCCCACACCGGCATGGTCGAGAGCCGCACTACCTCCTGGCCGACATAGTCCATGCCGCGCGCGCCGATAGCGTCGATCAGGCGCTGGCGCCCGCCGGCGTCGAGCTCGCTCGCGAGCACCGGACCGTTGCTGTCGAAACCGGGAACGCCGCGCCGGTAGGCGCCCTCGATCGCGACCTCGTCGAGCCGCGACAACACCTCGTCGCGCGCGATGCGCTGGCCGCACCACCAGGTCGCGATGTGCGGCATCTTCAGCTCTTCGCCGAGCAGGCGGCGGCTCAGCGCCGGCAGGAAGCCGAGCATCGCCCGCGCCTCCAGCACGCCGGAGCCCGGCATGTTGGCAACGACGACGCCGTCCTTGCGCAGCACGTCGATCAGGCCGGGCACCCCCAGCCGCGAAGACGCATCGAGCTCGAGCGGATCGAGCGAGTTGGAATCGACGCGGCGGAGCAGCACGTCGAGCCGCTTGAGGCCCGCGACGGTGCGGATGTGGACGCGGTTGTCGCTGACGGCGAGATCGTCGCCCTCGACCAGGAGGAAGCCGAGATAGCGCGCCAGCGTCGCGTGCTCGAAATAGGTCTCGCTGAAGCTGCCGGGGGTGAGCACGCCGATCCGCGGCTCGTCGCGATCGGCTCGCGCGCGCAGGCTGTCGCGAAACGCCTCGAAGAACGGCGCGACGCGCGGCACGTTCATCGACTTGTAGAGATCGGAGAAGGCGCGCGAGAGCACCAGGCGGTTCTCCAGCGCGTAGCCCGCGCCCGATGGCGCCTGCGTGCGGTCGCCGAGCACCCACCAGCGGCCGTCGGGCCCGCGGCCGACGTCGGCGGCATAGAGCGAGAGGTAGCGTCCGCCCGGCGGCGGCACGCCGCAGACGGGACGGAGATATTCGGGACTGCCGGCGATCGCGGCCGCCGGCAGCGCGCCTTCCGCGACCAGCCGGCCCTCGCCATAGATGTCGCGCAGCACGAGTTCGAGCAGTTCAGCGCGCTGGGTGATGCCGTCGCAGAGCTGCTTCCAGTCGGCCTCGTCGATCAGCAGCGGCAGATGGCTGAGCGACCACGGCCGGTCGGCACTGTCGCCGGGGGCGCGGTAGGTGACGCCGGCCTCGCGGAGGTGACGGTCGGCCATGCCGAACCGCCGCTCGATCTCGTCGGGCGCAAGCGCCCCGAAGGCATCGAAGAAGCGGCTCCAGACCGCGCGCGGGGCGCCATCGGGCCCCAGGAACTCGTCGGGAATGCCAGGCAGGCGGCTATAGTCGCGGACCCATTGCGCGAGCCGGCGCTGGCTTTGCGCCCTACCCGCCTTGTCGTCCCCTTCGGCTGCGCCCTCGCCCATGCGCCTCTCCCTGCCCCACCCTCATACTCATTGCAGGAGCGGGGTTCGCAAGTCGAGGGTCAGCGGAAACTCATTTGTGCGTTCCTCGGGCGGCGGCTGCATCGGACCCGGCGTATGGCCGTGGTCCTGGAAGCGCGCCAGCCGCCGCGCCTCGGCCTCGTAGGTGTTGACGGGCTTGGTGTCGTAGCTGCGGCCGCCGGGATGGGCGACGTGATAGACGCAGCCGCCGAGCGAGCGGCCGTTCCAGGTGTCGATCAGGTCGAAGGTCAGGGGCGCGTGAACCGGAATGGTCGGGTGCAGGCCGGAGGCCGGCTGCCAGGCCTTGAAACGGACACCGGCCACGGCCTCCGAGGAACGGCCGGTCGAGGTCATCGGCAGGCGGCGGCCGTTGCAGGTGATGATGTGGCGGCCCTCGACAAAACCCTCCGCCTTGACCTGGAGGCGTTCGACCGACGAGTCGACATAGCGCACGGTGCCGCCGGCCGAGCCCTCCTCGCCCAGCACGTGCCAGGGCTCCAGCGCCTGACGCAGCTCCAGCGTCACGCCGCCATGATGGACGCGGCCGAAGGCGGGGAAGCGGAATTCGAGCTGGGCCAGATACCATTCCGGCTCGAAGGGATAGCCGAACTGCTTCAGCTCGGAGAGCACGTCCAGAAAATCTTCCCAGATGAAATGCGGCAGCATGTAGCGGTCATGCAGCGCGGTGCCCCAGCGCACGAACTTGCCTTGTTGCGGCTCGCGCCAGAACCTTGCGATCAGCGCGCGGATCAGCAGCTGCTGCGCCAGCGACATGCGCGGATCCGGCGGCATTTCGAGCGCGCGGAATTCGACAAGGCCGAGCCGCCCCGTCGGACCATCGGGCGAATAGAGCTTGTCGATGCAGATCTCGGCGCGGTGGGTGTTGCCGGTGATGTCGACGAGCAGATGCCGGAACAGCCGGTCCACCAGCCACAACGGCGTCTGGTAGCCCGGCGGCGGCACGTGCGAGAGCGCGATCTCGAGCTCGTAGATGCTGTCGTGCCGCGCTTCGTCGATGCGCGGCGCCTGGCTGGTCGGGCCGATGAAGAGGCCGGAGAAGAAGTAGGACAGCGACGGATGCCGCTGCCAGTACAAGACCAGACTCTTGAGCAGATCGGGCCGGCGCAGGAACGGCGAGTCCTGCGGTGAGGAGCCGCCGACGACGACGTGATTGCCGCCGCCGGTGCCGGTGTGGCGGCCGTCGACCAGGAAGCGGTTGGCGCCGAGGCGCACCTTCGCCGCGTCCTCATAGAGGCCGGAGGTGATGTCGACCGCATCGCGCCAGCTCTTGGCCGGCTGGATGTTGATCTCGATGACGCCGGGATCGGGCGTCACCTTGATGACCTCGATGCGCGGGTCGAACGGCGGCGGATAACCCTCGACATGGACCTGGAGCTGCATCTCCTCGGCGGTCGCTTCGAGCGCTGCGACCAGTTCGAGATAATCCTCGATGCGCTCGACCGGCGGCATGAAGGCGCAGAGCACGCCGTCGCGGACCTCGACCGACATCGCGGTGCGCACCGGAACCGACGTGTTGAGATGCTCGGACGCGACCCGCGGCGGCGCTTCCGGGCGCGCGGCGAGCGTGAACACCGGCAGCTTGCCGCGCGCCTCCATCGGGTCGCGCTCGATGATGTAGGGATACTGGTTCGGCGGAACGTAGCCGAGCGAGCCGATCGGCAGGCGCAGGCCGAGCGGGGAATCGCCCGGCGTCAGGAACAGATGATTGCGCCGCAGCGTCCAGCGCTCGCTGCGCCAGCGCGGCGGCGCGTTCCAGCGCTGCACCGGCAGCACGAAGCCGCGCGGGGTGTTGAGGCCCTGCTCGAACACCCGCGCGATGCGCGCACGTGCCTCCGGATCGGACAATTTGGAGTCGGTCGGATCGACATTGACGGGAAGCTCGGCTTCCTTCTGAAGCCAGAGTGCGGTGTCTTCATAGGCCGGCATGATGTAGCCGGGATCGAGCCCAAGCCGCAGCGCCGCGCCCTCGATAAAGGCCTCGGCGTCCTTCGTCCCGGCCGGCCGCGGATTCTCGATCTTGGCGATCAGGTCGACATTCTTCCAGATCGGCACGCCGTCCTTGCGCCAATAGAGGCCGAAGGCCCAGCGCGGCAGGCTCTCGCCGGGATACCATTTGCCCTGGCCGTAATGCAGCAGACCGCCCGGCGCGAAGCGCGCGCGCAACCGGCGGATCAGATCGTCGCCGAGCGCGCGCTTGGTCGGGCCGACGGCCTCCGTGTTCCACTCCCCCGCCTCGAGATCGTCGACCGAGACGAAGGTCGGCTCGCCGCCCATGGTGAGCCGCACGTCCGCGCTCGCGAGATCGCCGTCGACCTGCTCGCCGAGATCGTCGAGCCGCGCCCAGGATTCGTCGGAGAACGGCTTGGTGATGCGCGGCGCCTCGCGGATGCGCTTGACGCTCATGTCGAAGGCGAACTCGACTTCGGCAAAGCCGGCACCCCCGGAGATCGGCGCGGCCGAGCGATAATGCGGCGTGGCGGCCACCGGGATATGCCCCTCGCCCGCCAGCATGCCGGAGGTGGCGTCGAACCCGATCCAGCCCGCGCCCGGCAGGTAGACCTCGGCCCAGGCGTGCAGATCGGTGAAGTCGTTCTCGACCTCGGGCGGTCCCTCGATCGGATCGATGTCGGGGCGGATCTGGATCAGGTAGCCGGAGACGAAACGGGCAGCGAGCCCGAGATGGCGCAGCGTCTGAATCAGGAGCCAGGCGGAGTCGCGGCACGAGCCGGCGCCAGAGGAAAGCGTCTCCTCCGGCGTCTGCACGCCCGGCTCCATCCGGATGATGTACCGGACGTGCTTCTGAAGCTCGCGATTGAGATCGACCAGGAAGTTGACGGTGTTCGGGGCTTCGTGCGGGATCGTGTCGAGAAATTTCGCGAACAGGCGATCCGGCTTGACGGTCTCGAGATAGGGCGCCAGCTCCGTCTTCAGATCCTTGGGATATTCGAACGGGAAGCTGTCGGCATAGGGCTCGACGAAGAAGTCGAACGGGTTGACCACGGTCATCTGCGCCGTGAAATCGACCTCGAATTTCAGCTCGGTCGTCTTCTCCGGAAAAACGTAGCGCGCCAGCCAGTTGCCCTGCGGGTCCTGCTGCCAGTTCACGAAATGGTTGGCCGGCGTGACCTTGAGCGAATAGCTCAGGATCGGCGTGCGCGTGTGCGGCGCCGGCCGCAGACGGATGGTCTGCGGGCCGAGATCGATCGGGCGGTCGTATTTGTAGTGCGTGACGTGGTGTAACGCGACGTAGATCGACACGGGGTACGGTGCTCCAGCAGCTTTTTTGAGCAGAACACCTGACGTCAGTGCGATCAAGCACTAACAACGGGCAGACCGTGCCTAGGAAGTATCCCGGTCGTCCGGGGGCAATCGCACAAGACTTGAGAGTTGGCGCTCTACAGCCCCCACAGCGTCATGGCCGGGCTCGTCCCGGCCATCCACGACCTTCTCTTGCCATCCCAAGAACGTGGATGCCCGGGACAAGCCCGGGCATGACGACCTCTTGTAGGATGACGCTACGCCGCGGACGTCAGCCGTTGCAGGAACTGGGTGACCTCGCGCTTGAGCGTCTCGACCTCGCCATGGACGCGCTCGGAGGCGCTGTTGACGCGGCTCGCGACGCGGCCGGTGTCGGCGGCGGCTTCGCTGATGCCTGTGACGTTGGAGGAGACCTGGGAGGTGCCGGCCGACGCCTCCTGGACGTTGCGGGCGATCTCGCGGGTCGCAAGACCCTGCTGCTCGATCGCGGTCGCGATCGAAGCGGTGATGCCGTCGATCTCGGCGATGGTCTGCGCGATCGCCTCGACCGCTGCGACCGAATTGGTGGTCGATTGCTGCATCTCGCCGACCTTGGCGCTGATCTCCTCGGTCGCCTTCGCGGTCTGGTTGGCGAGGCTCTTGACCTCGGAGGCCACCACCGCGAAGCCGCGACCGGCCTCGCCCGCACGCGCCGCCTCGATCGTGGCGTTGAGCGCCAGGAGGTTGGTCTGCTCGGCGATCTCGCTGATCAGCTTGACCACGTCGCCGATCCGCATCGCCGCATCCGCAAGCGTGCGGATCTCGCTGCCGGCGCGATTGGCCTCGTTCACGGCGCGTCCGGTGCTCGCGGTCGAGCCGGTGACCTGACGGCCGATCTCGGCAATCGAGGACGCAAGCTGTTCCGCGGCGCTGGCGACGGTGGCGACATTGCGCGAGGCATGGTCGGACGCGCTGAGCACGCCGGAGGTCTGCCGGCTGGTCTTCTCGGCCGCCGCCGCCATCTGGCCGGCGTCGGATTCGAGATCGGTCGCGGCCCCCATGAGGGTGCCGGCCACCTGGTCGAGATGCGTGCCGAACTGCTGTGCGAGGTCCGCAATCTCGACGACCCTGCGGCCGAGACTGTCGGTGCCAGAATTGATGACGGCGGCCGAACGGCGGAACGAGCCGGGCAATCCGCGCGCCAGGATCTTGCGGAAATACTTGCCGCGGCTGGCGTAGTCCATCGACGCCGAGGCTTCGCGCAGATAGGCGTCGGTGATGTCGAGCATGTCGTTGACCGACTTCTGAATGGCGCCGATCCGCCCGGCCTGACGATCGCTCAGGATGCGTGCCTCGAGATCGCCGCGCGCCGCCTTGCGGCACACATCCGCGACCTCATCGACGGCCACCGCCGTGCGACGCTGGCACCAGACGGCATAGCCGAGCAGCACGACCGTCGCGCCAGGCAGCGCCGCACCGATGATTCCGGTCACACCGAGAAGCGAGAGTCCGAACGCAACGACGGCGAGTACACACGCGAGCGCGGTCGCTCCCTGCGCCTTAGAGAGAGAGCACAAATTCATCGTAACCGACACCCTGTTGCTTGAGCAGGCCGACCATCGCATCGAAGCTCGCATGCATGCCGTCCTTGGCATTGGCATGCCGCGCCTCTTCCGCGCACAGCGTCTTGTAGATCGGCTTGATGCGTTCGACCTGCGCCGGATCGGGCTTGCGGCGGTTGGAGTGATAGCCGACGATATTGCCACGCTCGTCGAACGTCGGCGTGACGTGGGCGAACACCCAGTAATGACTGCCGTCCTTCGCCAGATTGACGACGTAGGCGAAGATCTCCTGCCTGGACTGAAGCGTGTCCCAGAGCAGCTTGAAGACGCAGCGCGGCATGTCGGGGTGGCGGATCAGGCTATGGGGGGCGCCCATCAGCTCGGCGTAGCTGTATTTCGCCATGCGGAGGAAAATGTCGTTGGCGTAGGTGATGCGGCCCTTGAGGTCGGTCTTCGATACGATCAGCTCCTCCTCGCCGAGGAGATTTTCCACGCCAGTCGGCCGTATCGCACGCGTCATCGTTGACGAATCCTCACGAAGGGCAGCGCCCCCGAAGAGTCGCCCACATCGCCTCACGATTACGGTGCGAAATCTTAATCCCGAGTGACCGCAGGAACTCCTGCGGTCATATGGCACCTACGTATGATTACGTAGATGTCCGCTGTTCGTGCTGCCGGTCCGGCAGCGAGGTGCATCAGCACCGCTACATCGTCGCGCCCAGCACCCAGGGTGCGAACTCGGCGCCGCCGAAATCAAAACTCTCGCTCTTGGTCGGCTGGCCCGAGGCGGTCTTGAGGATGAGCTCGAAGATGCGCTGGCCGCATTGCTCGACGCTCTCCTCGCCTTCGAGGATGGTGCCGCAATTGACGTCCATGTCCTCTTCCATGCGCTTGTACATGGGCGTGTTGGTGGCGAGCTTGATCGAAGGCGCCGGCTTGCAGCCGAACACGCTGCCGCGGCCGGTGGTGAAGCAGACCAGATTGGCGCCGCCGGCGACCTGCCCGGTCGCGGCCACGGGATCGTAGCCGGGCGTGTCCATGAACACGAAGCCCTTCTTGGTGATGGGCTCGGCGTAGCGCAGCACCTCGACGAGGTTGGTGGTGCCGGCCTTGGCCATCGCGCCGAGCGACTTTTCCAGGATGGTGGTGAGGCCGCCGGCCTTGTTGCCGGGGCTCGGATTGGCGTTCATCTCGGCGCCTTCGCGCTCGGTGTACGCGTCCCACCAGCGCATGAGGTCGACCAGCTTCTCGCCGACCTCGCGGCTGACGGCGCGGCGGGTGAGCAGGTGCTCGGCGCCGTAGGTCTCCGGCGTTTCCGACAGGATCACGGTGCCGCCGTGGCGGACGATGAGGTCGCTGGCGGCGCCCAGCGCCGGATTGGCGGACACGCCGGAATAGCCGTCGGAGCCGCCGCATTGCAGGGCCACGGTGAGCTCGCTTGCCGGCACCGTTTCGCGCTTCACCTTGTTGGCGTCGGCCAGCGCCTCGCGCACGAAGGCAATGCCCGCTTCCACCGTCTTGCGGGTGCCGCCGACCTCCTGGATGTCCATCGCGCGGAGGCGGCCGGCGAGCTTCTGCTCTTCCATCAGGCCGCCGATCTGGTTCACCTCGCAGCCGAGGCCGAGCACGATGACATGGGAGAAATTGACGTGGCGCGCGTAGCCGCCGAGCGTGCGGCGAAGCAGCGCCAAGGGCTCGTTCTGCGTCATGCCGCAGCCGGTCTTGTGCGTCAGCGCGACCACGCCGTCGACGTTGGGAAAATCGGCCAGCGGATTGTCGCCGTTGAAGGGGTTCTTCTTGAAGACGTCGGCGACGAGGCTCGCGACATGCGCGCTGCAATTCACCGAGGTGAGGATGCCGATATAGTTGCGCGTGGCGACGCGGCCGTCCGGGCGGCGGATGCCTTCGAAGGTCGCCGGCAGGTCGAAATTCGGCGTCGGCTTGACGTCGGCGCAATAGGCATAGTCCTTGGCGAAATCGCCCATGCCGCAGTTCTGCGTGTGCACGTGCTGGCCCGGCGCGATCGGCACCGTGGCAAAGCCGATGATCTGGCCGTAGCGCCTGATCGGCTCGCCCACGGCGATCGGCTTGATCGCGACCTTGTGGCCGGAGGGAATGCGCTCGACCGTGGTCACGCCGTCGGCCACCGATGTTCCCGGCGGCAGGCTCGCGCGCGCGATCAGCACGCCATCATCGGGATGCAGGCGGATGACAGGGCTGATGGTCATGGAAGGTCTCCTTGGGTCTTCTAGGTATCGTGCCCCGGACGCTGCGCAGCGCGAAAGCGGTGCGCTGCTGATCCGGGGCCCAGTGTCACATCATGTGTTGGGCTGGCAACCGGGTCCCGGCTCTGCGGAGCGGCACCATAGCGCGTCAAAGACGCGCGTAAACGCGCTTATGGTGCCGCACCGCGTCCGGGACACGGAAGCTTACGCCTTGCCGCCGGAATCCTTGCGGGTCGCGTTGACTTGCATCTTGGCGTAGGTCGTCATCATACCGACCTCGTTCGACAGCGTCACCAGCTTGAAGCCCATGTTGATGGCGCGCGCCGCGCCTTCGGCGCCGCTGCAATGGATGCCCGGGTTGAGGCCGCGCTTGCCGCACTCCTTGATGATCTTGTCATAGATCGCAAGGATCTCAGGCTCGGTGCGATCGAGCTTGGGCTCGAGGCCGTAGGAGAAGCCGAGGTCGGACGGGCCGATATAGACGCCGTCGATGCCCTCGACGTCGAGGATCGCTTCCATGTTCTCGACCGCGGTCTTGGTCTCCATCATCGGCAGCAGAATGGTGTCGGCGTTCGCCGTCTTCTGGTAGGAGCCCGCGGTGCCGTACATGCCGGCGCGGATCGGGCCGTTGGAGCGCACGCCCTGCGGCGGATATTTCGAATAGGAAACGAGGTTCCTGGCTTCCTGGGGCGTATTGACCATCGGGCAGATCACGCCATAGGCGCCACCATCGAGCACCTTGCCGATGATGCCGGGCTCGTTCCAGGGCACGCGGACCATCGGGGTCACCGGATGCTTGTCCATCGCCTGGAAGCACTGCACCATCGACAGATAATCCTGCACGCCGTGCTGCATGTCGACCGTGACGCTGTCGAAGCCGCATTGTGCGATCATCTCGGCCGAGAAGCCTGAGGGAATCGCGAGCCACGCGTTGACCACGGCCTTGCCCGACTTCCAGATTTCCTTGACCTTGTTCGCCACGTTGCCTTCCTTCTTTATTGTTTGGACCGTCGTCACCATGACGAGCGCCGCGACAGCGCGACGTCGCTGTTAGCGCGAACCGGAGCGCCGCGCTACGCTTGCAATGACGCAAGACCTATGCGGTCGCCCTCTGGATGCTGATTTCGCTGACGCCGACCTCGCGGGCGGTATTCACTATCGCCGCCCAGGTGTCATCCGGCAAGGGGATGCCGTTCTGGGTACGCTCGGCCCTGGTTTTCCGTTCGGGATCGCCGGGAATCAGCACCTGATCGCCCCCGGCCACCGGCCCGGTGGCGCGGATGAAGTCGACATGGCGCGAGACCTCTGCATCGAACACATGGGAGGTATCGACCACCTCGGGACCGACATGGAACGCCAGCATGCCGTTGGCGAAGCGGCGGCCGCCCGAGGTGGCCCCGGTTCCGGTCAGCGCGCCCTTCGGCAGCTTCTGCCGCCGCGGCTAGCCACCAGCACTTGCCTTCGGCGACGACCAGGTCGCGAAGTCCGGCACGATCGGGGCCTGGCCCTCACTCCTCGGCACTTGCCTCGTTGCCGGCGCCGAGCCCCGCAAGACTCTGTTCGAGCTCGCCGAGCATCTCCTGCAATTCGGCGAGCTTGCGGGCCCCGAAGCGGCTGGTGATCTCCGCGTAGATCGCCTCCGACGTCGGCGCGACGGAGGCCATCAGCTTCACCCCCTCCTTCGAGATCGAGACCATGCTGCGACGCTGGTCCGCCTTCGCGGTCTTGCGCTCGATCAGATTGCGCGCCTCGAGATCGCGCAGAATGCGCGACAGGCTCGGGCCGAGCAGGAACGCCGTGCGCGCGAGTTCCGTCACCTCGGCGGCCTCGATGGCCGCCAGCGCGCGCAGGATGCGCCATTGCTGCTCGGTCAGGCCGTGCTCGCGCAGCGAGGGACGAAACTGCCGCATCACCGCCTCGCGCGCCCTGAGCAGCGACATCGGCAGCGAGCGCGAGAAGTCGCGCATCGGAACCTGCCGTGCGGCAGGCGCGCTTGCGTTGGCGGGATCAGCCGGTCTCTTCGTCATGACGCCCTTTCAAACCGCAAAATGTTTGCAGTGCAGCAAGGTCAGATTCTGTTTGACGCATTCACTTAACATGTTAAGTATCTCCCGGCACCACGATTTGTAAGATCCCAGATGACGCTTTCCAACGACGATATCCAAGCTTGCGCGAGGCGTCTGCACCAGGCGGAGAAGACCCGCACGCAGATCCGGCAGCTCTCGCAGGATTTCCCTGACATCACCATCACTGACGCCTACGCGATTCAAAAGGCCTGGGTCGACGTCAAGATCGCCGAGGGGCGCCTCGTCAAGGGCCACAAGATCGGCCTCACCTCGAAGGCGATGCAGAGCGCGCTCAACATCGACGAGCCGGATTCCGGCGTGCTGCTCGACGACATGTTCTTCGCCGACGGCGGGATCATCCCAACCGAGCGCTTCATCGCGACGCGCGTCGAGGCCGAGCTCGCCTTCGTCATGAGCAAGCGCCTCGCCGGGCCCGACTGCACGATGTTCGACGTGCTCAACGCCACCGACTTCGTGGTGCCGGCGCTGGAAATCCTGGACACGCGGATCGAGCGCGTCGATCCCAAGACCAAGGCCACGCGAAAAATCTTCGACACCATCGCCGACAATGCGGCGAATGCCGGCATCGTGCTCGGGGGGCGGCCGATCCGCCCGCTGGACGCCGATTTGCGCTGGATCGGCGCGCTTTGCTTCAGGAACGGCCAGCTGGAAGAGACCGGCCTTGCCGCCGGTGTGCTCAATCATCCCGCCACCGCCGTTGCCTGGCTTGCCAACAAGATCGCGCCGCTCGGCCTTGCGCTGGAGCCCGGCCAGGTCGTGCTGGCCGGCTCCTTCATCCGTCCGATCGAGACCCGCAAGGGCGACACAATTCAGGCCGATTATGACGCCTACGGCTCGGTGAGCTGCTACTTCGCCTAGGCGAACAAAAAAAGACAGGGAGTGAAACCGCCATGCCGCATTTCACGATCGAGTATTCGGCCAATCTCGATGGCCGCCTCGACATCGCCGCGGTCTGCGAAGTGGTGCGCAAGGCAGCGGTGGAGACCGGCATCTTCCCGCTCGGCGGCATCCGCGTCCGCGCTGTCAGATGCGAGCATTACGCGATTGCGGATAACAGGCAGGATTACGGCTTTCTCGACATGGTGCTGCGCATCGGCGAGGGCCGTGACCTCCCCACCCGCACGACAGCGGGCGAGCACGTCTTCCAGGCGCTTTCAAAGCATCTAGATCCCGTCTTCGCCGCCGGCAAGTTCGCTTTGTCGTTCGACATGCAGATCAACGACAAGGACACCAGCTGGAAGCGCAACAACATCCACGACGCCCTGAAAGTGGAGGCCGCCCATGGATAAGCCCACCCCGAAAGCCGATGTGTTCCAGGCCAACCGCGACCGCGTCGCGCCGCTGCTCAAGAAGCTGCGCGCGGAGGGGATCGGCCACATGATCGACGGCAAGATCGTCCCGTCGATTTCAGGCGAGACCTTCGAGACCAAGTCACCCGTCGACGGCGCTGTGCTCGCGAGCGTCGCGCGCGGCAATGCCGAGGATATCGATCGGGCAGCGACCGCCGCTGCGCTTGCCTTCAAGTCCTGGCGCGACATGGGGCCCGCGATGCGGAAGAAGCTGCTGCATCGCGTGGCTGATGCCATCGAGGACAATGCCGATGACATCGCCGTTCTGGAATGCATCGACACCGGACAGGCCTATCGTTTCATGGCGAAGGCCGCGATCCGCGCCGCCGAAAATTTTCGCTTCTTCGCCGACAAATGCGCGGAGGCGCGCGACGGCCTCAACACGCCGAGCGACGAGCACTGGAATATCTCGACGCGCGTGCCGATCGGCCCGGTCGGCGTGATCACGCCGTGGAACACGCCGTTCATGCTCTCGACCTGGAAGATCGCACCGGCCCTGGCCGCCGGCTGCACGGTCGTGCACAAGCCGGCCGAATGGTCACCGGTGACGGCGGCTATTCTGGCGAAGCTCGTCAAGGAAGCCGGCGTCCCCGACGGCGTGCTCAACACCGTGCACGGCTTCGGCGAGGAAGCCGGCAAGGCGCTGACCGAGCATCCCGCCATCAAGGCGATCGGCTTCGTCGGCGAGAGCGCGACAGGCTCTGCGATCATGATTCAGGGCGCGCCGACCTTGAAGCGCGTGCATTTCGAGCTCGGCGGCAAGAACCCGGTGATCGTGTTCGACGATGCCGATCTCGACCGCGCGCTCGATGCCGTCGTGTTCATGATCTACTCGCTCAATGGCGAGCGCTGCACCTCTTCCAGCCGTCTCCTGATCCAGGCCAGCATCGCGGAGAAATTCGTGGAGAAGCTGACCGCGCGCGTGAAGGCGTTGAAGGTCGGCCATCCCCTCGATCCCGCGACTGAAATCGGTCCGCTGATCCACGAGCGGCATCTCGCCAAGGTCTGCTCCTATTTCGACGTCGCGCGGAAGGACGGCGCGACGATCGCGGCCGGCGGCAAGGCCTATGACGGACCCGGCGGCGGACATTATGTCGAGCCGACGCTGGTGACTGGCGCGAACGGCAAGATGCGCGTCGCGCAGGAAGAAGTGTTTGGGCCGTTCCTCACCGTCCTGCCTTTCCGCGACGAGAAAGACGCCGTCGAGATCGCCAACGACATCCGCTATGGCCTCACCGGCTATGTCTGGACCAACGACATGGGCCGCGCATTGCGCGTCGCTGACGCGCTCGAGGCCGGCATGATCTGGCTGAACTCGGAAAACGTCCGCCATCTGCCGACGCCGTTCGGCGGCATGAAGGCCTCCGGCATCGGCCGCGACGGCGGCGACTATTCGTTCGACTTCTACATGGAAACCAAGCACGTCTCGCTGGCGCGGGGCACGCACAAGATTCAGAAACTGGGAATTTAGGGAAACAGTCGTTCCGGGGCAACGGGACCGCGCAAGCGCGGCCCGGAGAACCCGGAACCTCGAGATTCCGGGCTCGGTCCTGACGGACCGCCCCGGAATGACGGGGCCTAACGAGGGGAAACGCCAATGCCGGTACCGCAACACGTCTTCGAGCCGCCCTTCAACATCATCCGTTCGAGCCACGTCGTGCTCGACGTGACCGATCTGAAGCTCAGCCGAGCGTTCTACGAAACCACCGTCGGCCTGCATGTCGAGGATGCCGACGACAAGGTCGTGTATTTGCGCGCGGCCGAGGAGCATCAGCATCACTCGCTGGTGCTGCGCAAGGCGGCTGCTCCCGCCTGCGCCCGGCTCGGCTTCAAGGTCGGCAACGACGGGGATCTCGACAAGGCCGCCGCCTTCCTCTCCGAGAACGGCCTCGCCTACGCCTTCGTCGATCAACCCTTCCAGGGCCGCACGCTGCAATTCACCGATCCCTTCGGCTTCCAGATCGAGCTCTATGCGTCGATGGACCGCCGGCCGCATCTGCTTCGCCGCTACGACCTCTACCGGGGCTGCCACCCGCAGCGGCTCGATCATTTCAACGTCTTCGCCGCCGAGGTTCAGGACACCGTCGAGTTCTACGCGCGGCTCGGCTTCCGCCTCACCGAATACGCCGAGGAAGATGGGCCGAACGGGCGCATTGCAGCCGCCTGGATGCATCGCAAGGGCAACGTCCACGATTTTGCGATCACCAATGGCAAGGGCCCTCGCCTGCACCACTTCGCCTACTGGACGCCGACGGCGATGAACATCATCCATCTCTGCGACGTGATGGCCTCCCAAGGGTTCGTGAAGAACATCGAACGCGGCCCCGGACGCCACGGCATCTCGAATGCGTTCTTCCTCTACGTGCGCGACCCTGATGGACACCGCCTCGAGCTCTACACCAGCGACTATTTCACCGGGGATCACGACCACAAGCCGCTGCGCTGGTCGCTGCGCGATCCGCGCCGCCAGACGCTGTGGGGCGCACCCGCCCCACGCTCCTGGTTCGAGCAGGGCACATCCTTCACGGGCCAGGCCGTGCGCGAGCCGAAATTCGTGGCCGACGTGCTGGTGGCGGATTGATGTTGGTGGTCAATAAAGACTCTTTCCCCGTCGTCCCGGCGAAAGCCGGGACCCATAACCACAGGGAATGGTTTGGCGAAGACTGGTCGTTCGGGATTGTCATCGCGCCTTATCGAGAGATCACGCGGTATGGGTCCCGGCTTTCGCCGGGACGACGCATAATAGTGGGCTACCAATGACACTCCCCCGCCTCGCTACCTATTCCGTCAAGGGTGACACCCGTTACGGCGCTGTCGTGGACGGCGGCGTCGTCGATCTCTCCGCGCGCTACACCAAGGACTATCCGACGCTGCGCGAAGTGATCGCGGCCGGCAAGCTCGTGAACCTCGCCGAGGAAGCAGCCGGCCGCGCGCCGGATCATGCGATCGGTGACATCACCTTTCTGCCGCCGGTGCCGGCGCCGGAAAAGATCATCTGCATCGGCGTCAACTATCCCGACCGCAACGCCGAGTACAAGGACGGCCAGGACGCGCCAAAATATCCGAGCATGTTCATGCGCTCGCCCCGCTCGTTCGTCGGCCACGACACGCCGCTGGTGCGGCCGCTCGCCTCCGCGCAGCTCGATTATGAAGGCGAAATCGTGCTGGTCATCGGCAAGGCCGGCCGGCACATTCCGGAAAGCACGGCGCTCGACCACATCGCCGCCCTCACGCTCTGCAACGAAGGCTCGGTGCGCGACTGGCTGCGCCACGCCAAGTTCAACGTCACGCAGGGCAAGAATTTCGATTCCAGCGGCAGCCTCGGTCCGTGGCTCGTGCCTTACACGCAGGAATCCCAGATCGCCGACATCAGGCTCACCACGCATGTCAACGGCGAGCTCCGGCAGGACGACCGTACCAGCCGGCTGATGTTTCCGTTCCGCTACCTCATCAGCTACATCTCGACCTTCGCAACGCTCGTCCCCGGCGATATCATCGTCACGGGCACGCCGACCGGCGCCGGCGCGCGGTTCGATCCACCGCGCTATCTGAAGCCGGGCGATGTCGTCGAGGTCGAAGCCGAAGGCATCGGCCGCTTGCGGAACGGCGTCGTCGACGAAGCCTGACCAACGATTGAAATGGAATAGCAGAATGACCACCCTCACCGGCGGCGAAGCGATCGTAAGCGGTCTTGTCGCCCATGGCGTCGACACCGTGTTCGGCCTGCCCGGCGCGCAAATCTACGGCCTGTTCGACGCCTTCCATCAGGCGCAGCTCAAGGTGATCGGCGCGCGGCACGAGCAGGCCTGCGGCTACATGGCGTTCGGCTATGCGCGCGCCAGCGGCAGAGCCGGCGTGTTCAGCGTGGTGCCCGGCCCGGGCGTGCTCAACGCCAGCGCGGCGCTGCTCACCGCCTACGGCTGCAACGAGCCGGTGCTCTGCGTCACCGGCCAGGTGCCGACGCAGTTTTTGGGCAAAGGCCGCGGCCATCTGCACGAGATGCCGGACCAGCTCGCGACCCTGCGCACTTATGTGAAATGGGCGGACCGGATCGAAACGCCGGGCAACGCGCCGACCACCGTGGCGCGCGCCTTCCAGGAGATGACCTCCGGGCGGCGCGGCCCTGTCTCGGTCGAGATGCCCTGGGATATCTTCACCCAGCGCGCCGACACCGCGGCCGCGCAGGTGTTGGAGCCGCTGCCCGCGCCGCTGCCTGATCCCGATCTGATCAGGCAGGCGGCCGCGTTGATCAAGACCAGCAAGGCGCCGATGATCTTCGTCGGGAGCGGCGCGATCGAGGCGGGCGCCGAGATCCTCGAGCTTGCGGAGATGATCGATGCGCCCGTGGTTGCCTTCCGCAGCGGGCGCGGCATCGTCTCCAATGCGCACGAGCTCGGCCTGACCATGGCTGCCGCCTACAAGCTGTGGCCGAACACCGACCTCATGATCGGCATCGGCTCGCGGCTGGAATTGCCGACAATGTCGCGCTGGCCCTATCGCCCCGACGGGTTGAAGAGCATCCGCATCGACATCGATCCGGTCGAGATGCGGCGCTTCATCTCGGACACCGCTATCGTCGCCGATGCCAAGGCCGCGACCGCCGATCTCGCCGCCGCCGTCAGCAGGGCCGGCTACAGCAAGACCGCCGGCCGCCGCGCCGCGATCCGCGAGGCCACCGCGACCGCGCAAGCCGAAATCCAGCGCATCCAGCCGCAGATGGCGTATCTGAACATCCTGCGCGAGGTGCTGCCGGCGAACGCGATCGTGACAGATGAATTGTCGCAGGTCGGCTTCGCCTCGTGGTACGGCTTTCCGATCTACGAGCCGCGCACCTTCATCACGTCAGGCTATCAGGGCACGCTCGGCTCGGGCTTCCCTACCGCGCTCGGCGCCAAGGTCGCCAATCCCGACAAGCCGGTGGTGGCGATCACCGGCGACGGCGGCTTCATGTTCGGCGTGCAGGAGCTTGCCACCGCCGTGCAGTTCAACATCGGCGTGGTGACGCTGGTGTTCAACAACAACGCCTATGGCAATGTCCGCCGCGACCAGCGCGAACGCTTCGACGGCCGCGTGGTGGCGTCCGACCTCGTCAACCCGGATTTCGTCAAGCTCGCCGAATCCTTCGGCGTCGCGGCCGCGCGCGTCACCGCGCCGGATCAGTTCAGGGCGGCGATGGAGAAGGCGCTCGCCCATGGCGGGCCGTATCTGATCTCGGTCGAGGTGACGCGGGACTCCGAAATCAGCCCGTGGGCGTTCATCCACCCGCCGAAGCCTTGATGTCGTTCCGGGGCGATGCGTAGCATCGAACCCGGAACCTCGAGATTCCGGGTTCGCGCTAACGCGCGCCCCGGAATGACAGGCGCCTACTGCGTCCTGCGAAACGTCAGATTGATGCGCTGCTGCCCGAGCAGCGGATGCTCGCCGCCGGCGAGCGGCGCCACGCCGTGATAGGCGAGCCGGTTAGGGCCGCCCCAGACCACGACGTCACCATGGACGAGCCGGAAGCGGCGCGGCTTGTCGCTGCGCGCCATGCCGCCAAACAGGAAGGTCGCGGGCAGGCCGAGCGAAACCGAGACGATCGGCGCTGAATAGTCCAGCTCGTCTTTGTCCTGATGCAGCGACAGCCGCGTGCCGGGTGTGTAGCGATTGACGAGGCACGCATCGGGCGCAAAGCCCGTGAACCCGCCCTGCTCCGCAGCCCGGCGCGCCAGATCGCAAAACACCGGCGGCATCGCCGGCCACGGCGCGCCGGTTCGCGGATCGATCGGGTCGTAGCGATAGCCGGTGTGGTCGGTGATCCAGCCGCGCGCGCCGCAATTGGTCATCGCCACCGACATCTGATAGCCGCCGGGCGTGGTCATCCGCCGGAACGGCGACTGTGCAACGATCGCACGCACCGCGGCAATCAGCTCGCTCTCGATCGGCCTGACGAATGCGCGCAGCAGCACGGCACCATCGGCGATCTCTTCACGCGAGGGCTGCGCCTCCGCGACGCTATCAAACAGATCCGCCGTCAATTCCTGTGCTCATTTGGCATCATGAAAGATCACACCCAGCGTATGGCGTTGGCCGGACCGGATGCGGCTGACGCCATGGCGGAGGTTAACCCGGTAGGAGCCGCGCGTCCCCTGCACCGGGCGGTGATGCACAGCAAAGGCGACCGCGTCGCCCTGCGCCAGCGGCACCACCTCGGCGCGGGACTGCATGCGCGGGCGCTGCTCGGTCAGCACGAACTCGCCGCCGGTGAAGTCACGTCCGGGCTCGGACAAGAGGATCGCGACCTGGATCGGGAACACGTGCTCGCCATAGAGGTCCTGGTGCAGGCAATTGTAGTCGCCGTTCCCGTATTGCAGCAGCAGCGGCGTCGGGCGCGCCTGTCCCGCCTCGTGGCAGCGCTTGAGGAACGCCGCATGCGCGGCGGGGTAGCGGATGTCGATCCCCATCGCCTCGTTCCAGCGATTGGCGACACCTTGCAGATGCGCGTAGAGCGCCGGGCGCAGCTGCGCGATCAGATCGGGCAGCGGGTAGGAGAAATATTTGTACTCGCCGCGGCCAAAGCCGTGGCGGCCCATGACGATGCGGCTGCGGAAGTGGGTGTCGTCGGGATAGAGCGCGGCCACGGCGCGGCATTGATCGGCCGTGAGCAGGCCCTTCAGGACGGCGCTGCCCTGGGTATCGAGCTCGGCGGTGATTTGGGACCAGTCGAGGGCATCGACGTGGGCAGCAATGTCAGTTCCGGAATCTAGTGCGGCAATACGTTTGGCGACAGCCATGGCGATCATCCTATCCACATCCGTCATTCCGGGGCGCGCCCTCTTGGGCGCGAGCTACGATGCGCAATTGCGCATCTGAGAATCCATCGGGCCGCAGAGACGGCGGATGAATGGATTCCGGGCTCGCGACTTCGTCGCGCCCCGGAATGACGGAGGTTGGTGTCGCAGATCGCTGCCGCTACAACCACCCGATTTCCGACGACCGGTCCCCGTCATTGCGAGGAGCCCTTGCGACGAAGCAATCCAGACTGGTTCCGCGGAGAGACTCTGGATTGCTTCGCTTCGCTCGCAATGACGGTGGAGAGAGCTAACCCAGCACCGGCAACATCACCACGTCATACCCGTGCCTGATGGTCCGCTTCAGCACGGGGTCCTCCAGCTCGAACTCGAACCGGTCGGCCGGGCGGATGCCGCCCTTGGCGGCGAAGGTGCCGCCGAACATGGCGCAACCGTCGGGGAGCTTCTTGCCGTCGAAGCCCCGCGCGACGAGGTCGGCGACCGGCAGCATCGCGTCCAGCGTGCCCTCCTGGTAGAGCACGCGCTCGCCCTTGATCCAGGCGTAGGAGCGCAGGATCATCCTGTCCCAGTGGCCGATGACGTCCTCGAGCTCCCACAGCGTCGAGGCGATCGGCTTGTCGCACATCTGCTTGGACACCGTGACGTTGTAGGCTTCGACCTTGCGGTCGGTGTGGTCGGAGCCGCAGCCGACGAAGACGCGGCCCTGCCAGCCGATCAGCACGAACTCGACCTCGCCACTGGAATCGCCGCCGCAGCACTCGATGCGGTCTTCCAGGGTCAGCCGCCGTGCCGAGGCGCGATAGTAGATCGGGGTCGAGGCCGGCGGGGCGATGCCCATCTCTTGCAGCTCGGCGATGTGCTTGTCGCGCGCGACGGGATCGCGGCCAGTCCAGCCGGCGATGACCATCTGGTCGATCGCCAGCGTCAGCGGCGTGGTGGTGTCCTGGGCGTCGACGGTGAAAGTCAGGTCAAACACGAATTAGGGCCTCCATGCCGGCAGCAAGCTCGAAGATACGGCGGTCCGATCCGCCCGCACCCGCCAGCATCAGGCCGACGGGAACGTCGCCCTCGCGATGCGCAGGCAGAGAGATGGCGCAGCCGTCGATCATGTTGATCAGGGTGCAATTGCGCAGCGCGCGCAGGTTCTGGGTGGTGAATGCCTTGTCGTCGGCGAGATCGGCGATCTTCGGCGGCGTGTTGGCGGTGGTCGGCAGCACCAAGGCGTCATAGGGCGCGATGCGAGCATTGACGCGGGCGATCAGCGAGCGGCGCTCGTTGAGGAGATCGATGTAGTCGGCGGCGCTCTGTGCCTCGCCGCGCATGATGCGCACGTAGACCCTGGGATCGTAAACGTCGCCCTTGGACGTGATGAGATAGCGGTGCCAGGCGTAGCTCTCGGACGCGGCAAAGCCGCCCTTGGCGTTCATCGGGCCGATGTCGTGGAATTCTGCCATCTCGATGCGCTCGATGCTGGCGCCATGATCAGAAAGTGTCTTCAGCGCGCGCTCGAACGTCTCGGCCACTGCCGCATCGAGATCGTCGAGCGCGATGGTGGTGGGCACCGCCAGCCGCATGCCCTGGATCCGCCGCGGCTTCAGCGCGACGATCGGCTCGTTGGCGAGCACCGCATCGAGTATGGCACAGCAACTGACCGATCGCGCCAGAGGCCCGATGCTGTCGAGCGAGAACGACAGCGGCACCGCGCCGTCGAGCGGCACACGGCGTTGCGTCGGCTTGTAGCCGACGATGCCGTTGAAGGCGGCGGGAATCCGGCAGGAGCCGCCGGTGTCGGTGCCGAGCGCGCCGTGCGCCATGCCGTCGAGCACGGACACCGCCGCGCCCGAGGACGAGCCGCCGGGCACGTGCCCCTCGGCCCGGTTCCAGGCGCCCTTCGGCGTGCCGTAATGCGGGTTGATGCCGATGCCGGAATAGGCGAATTCGGTCATGTTGGTCCGCCCGATCAGGACGAAGCCGGCCTTGCGCAGCCGCTCGACCGTCGCGGCGTCGTGCTCCGCCGGATCGGAATCGTCGAGCGCACGCGAGCCGGCGCGCGTCGTCTGTCCCCTGATATCGAAGAGATCCTTGATCGAGATCGGGATACCGGCATAGCGCGACGGCGCGGCCTTGACCTTGCGCAAGGCGTCCATCGCATCCGCCGCCGCGAGCGCGGCGTCCTTGTCGACGTGGATGAAGGTGCGCTGGCCCTCGCCGGCGGGGTCGGCGATCCTGGCAATGCAGGCCTCGACCAGCTTGCGGGAGGTGGTGCGGCCGCTTTCGAGGTCGTCGGCGAGCTTCGCAAGTGTCGGAAAATCGGGCATGTCTGTCTCACGGAATATCTGCGCGCGCAATCTATAGCGCTGCCTCAGTTCGACACAAGCATTGTGCGCATGATGGCATGCATGCGCATTGCTGGACCGTTGACGCGCCATGGTCGATTGTCGCATCAAGATCGAAACAGGCAGGCACAAAGGCCTGCTGCCCGGGAGGACCCGCCGACATGGCCGAACCGCAGCGCGCGCGACCAAAACCGACGCCGGAAACCCAGCATTTCTGGGACGGCACGAAAGCGGGCGAACTGCGCCTGCAACGCTGCGACGCCTGCGCGCATGTCTACTTTCCGCCGCGCCCGTTCTGCCCGTCCTGCGCCTCGCGCAAGGTCAGCATCTTCAAGGCGAGCGGCAAGGGTTTCCTCTACAGCTACGTGATCAACCACCGTCCCGCCGCGCCCGGCTTCACGCCGCCTTATGCGATCGCCGTCGTCGAGCTTGCCGAGGGACCGCGGATGATGAGCAACATCATCGACTGCCCGCAGACCCCGGAGGCGCTCGAGCTCGACATGAAGCTCGAGGTCGCCTTCCAGGAGCTCGACGACAAGATCACCCTTCCCGTGTTCCGTCCGGCGAAGGGGTAAGCCATGCGCAGCAACCAGGTTGCAGTCGTCGGCGCGGCCGAGACCACCGAACTCGGCGTCGTACCCAACATGTCGCAGCTCCAGCTTCACGCGGACGCGGCGCTCAACGCCATTGCGGACGCCGGGCTGAAGCTGTCCGACATCGACGGCTTTGCCACCGCGGTCGAAACGCCGCAGCAGGTCTGCCACTATCTCGGCATCAAGCCGACCTGGGTGGACGGCACCTCGGTCGGCGGCTGCTCCTTCATGCTGCATGTTCGTCATGCCGCCGCGGCGATCGAGGCCGGCCTGTGCAAGACCGTGCTGATCACCCATGCCGAGAGCGGCAAGTCGATGATCGGCAAGCTGCCGCGCTCGACGCCGGCGGACAGCCTCAACGGCCAGTTCGAGGCGCCCTATGGCGTCTACGGCCCGCCCAGCATGTTCCCGATCCCCGTGCTGCGCTTCATGAAGTCCTACGGCATCACCCATGAGCAGCTTGCTTCGGTCGCCGTGGTGCAGCGGGAATGGGCAGCAAAAAATCCGCGCGCGATGATGAAGGATCCGATCACGGTCGCCGATGTCCTCAATTCGCGCATGATCGCCTATCCGTTCCGGCTCTTGCAGTGCTGCCTCGTCACCGACGGCGGCGGCGCCCTGATCCTGACCTCGGCCGACCGCGCCAGGGATTTTCCGCGCAAGCCCGTCTACATCATGGGCACCGGCGAGAGCGTGGAAACGCCGATGGTCAGCCAGATGGAGACCTTCAACTCCTCGCGCGCGTTCAAGACCGCAGGACCGCTGGCGTTCAAGGAGGCCGGCATCGCGCACAAGGACGTCGACCATCTCATGATCTACGACGCCTTTGCGCATCTGCCGCTGTTCGGCCTCGGCGACCTCGGCTTCATGCCGCATGAGGAGACCGGAAAGTTCATCGCCGACGGCAATACGCGCCCCGGGGCTAAGCTGCCGCTCAACACCAATGGCGGCGGTCTCTCCTACATGCACTCGGGCATGTACGGCATGTACGCGCTCCAGGAAAGCGTGCGGCAGATGCGCGGCATCGCGCCGGCGCAGGTGCCGAACGCGAAGATTTCGGTGTGCCATGGTGTCGGCGGCATGTTCGCGGCATCAGGCACGATCGTGTTTACGAACGAACGCTAACCACCTTCGTCATTCCGGGATGGTGCGAAGCACCAGACCCGGAATCTCGAGATTCCGGGGTTCGCGCTTTGCGCGCCCCGGAATGACGAGGGGCAACAGGAGAGTCCAATGACAAAATCACTGCAAGACAAGGTCATCATCGTCACCGGCGCAGGCCGCGGCATCGGGCGGGAGATCGCGCTGCTGTGCGCGGCGGAAGGCGCCAAGGTCGTCGTCAACGATCCCGGCGTCGCCGCCGACGGCGCCGGCTCGAGCGCTTCTCCCGCCGAGGAGGTGGTCGAGGAGATCAAGAAGCGCGGCGGCGCCGCGGTCGCCAATTTCGAGTCGGTGGCGGAAGCGATCCCCGCCAGCAAGATCGTGAAGACCGCGACCGATCATTTCGGCCGGCTCGACGGCGTCGTCAACAACGCCGGCATCCTGCGCGACATGATCTTCCACAAGATGAGCGTTGAAGCCTTCGAGGCCGTCATCAAGGTGCATTTGATGGGCTCGTTCTACGTCTCGCACGCCGCGGCGCGGATCTTCCGCGAGCAGGAGTCCGGCTCCTTCGTGCACTTCACCTCGACCTCGGGCCTGATCGGCAACTTTGGCCAGGCCAACTACGCCGCCGCCAAGCTCGGCATCGTCGGCCTGTCGAAGTCGATCGCGCTCGACATGGGACGCTTCAACGTCCGCTCCAACTGCGTCTCGCCGTTCGCCTGGACCCGCATGATCGGCACCATCCCGACCGAAACCGAAGCCGAGAAGGCGCGCGTCGAGAAGATCAAGCAGATGGGACCGGAGAAGATCGCGCCGGTCTGCGCCTATCTGCTCTCCGATGCCGCCAAGGACGTCACCGGGCAAATCTTCGGCGCGCGCATGAACGAGCTGTTCCTGTTCAGCCAGAACCGCCCGCTGCGCTCGGTGCACCGGAGCGAAGGCTGGACGCCGCAATCGATCGCCGAACACGGCATGCCGGCGCTGAAGGGCTCTTTCTACAAGCTCGACCGCTCCGCCGACATCTTCCCCTGGGATCCCGTCTAGCCGTTTTCGCAGCAATTGTTGCATTGCGATCTCCGGTTGTCCGGCCGGAGATCGCCCGCATTACGCCCGATTGCGGGCGAATGGTTTCCTTCCAACAAAAAACGGGAGGCGACTATGACAAAACCACTTACCATTTCTGCCGGTACCAATGAGCCCTGCCTCGGGCGCCGCACCCTCTTGAAGGGCGCGGCGGCTGCAGTAGCCGCGACGGGCGTCACCATGAACGCAGCCCTGGCGGCCTCCGTCACGCCGTTCGGCCAGACCGCCACTCCGACCAGGTCGACGGCGCCATTGCCCTTGGGACCGCTGCCCGGCAGCCGCTACCCGGACTCCCATCTGGAATCCGCCAAGAAGGGACCGCCAACGTTCGGGCCTGCGGACTTCCCGGCCTTCGCCGGCACGATGGCCGTTGAGCGCGTTGCAACCGGCTTCCGCTGGGCCGAGGGACCGGTGTATTTCGCGGCCGGGCGATACCTGCTGTTCAGCGACATTCCCAACAACCGCATCATGCGCTTCTCGGAGGATGACGGTCACGTCAGCGTCTACCGTCAGCCCTCGATGAACTCGAACGGCAACACCATCGATCGCGAAGGACGCCTGATCACATGCGAGCATAGCGGTCGGCGCGTGACGCGGACCGAACTCGACGGCTCGATCACCATCATTGCCGACAAATTCAACGGCAAGCGACTGAACTCGCCGAACGACGCGGTCGTCACCGCCGATGGCGCGATCTGGTTCACCGACCCCGCCTACGGCATCGGCGGCTTCTATGAAGGGATCAAGGCCGACCCCGAGCAGACGAAGAAGAACGTTTATCGGGTCGACCCGAAATCCGGGGACGTCAAGGTCGTCGTCGACGATTTTGTGGAGCCCAATGGGATCACCATCTCGCCCGACGAGAAGAAGCTCTACATCTGCGAAACCGGATTCACGGACGGACCGGACAACCCATCGCATATCCGCGCGTTTGACCTCGACGTGGCAGCGGGGAAGGTGTCGAACAGCAAGGTCTTCGCCGAAATGCCAAAGCCGAGCATCACCGACGGCGTCCGCTGTGACACCGAAGGACGGGTCTGGTGTTCGGTGGGCTGGGGCGATCCCAACGAAGACGGCGTGCGCTGTTATACGCCATCGGGCGATTTGGTCGGCAAGATTCATATTCCGGAAACAGTGGCGAATCTGAGCTTCGGCGGTCAGCAGCGAAACAGGCTTTATATTTGCGGCTCGACATCGCTTTATGCCGTCTACACCAGTGTGCAGGGCGCACTAAAGCCGTAAACGGCAGCGCATAGGGAATGGCGAGTAGGGTTCTATTCGCTACTCGCCACTTCGCTATTCGCCTCAACCCGTATTCCGCAACCCCGCCGAGATGCCGTTGATGGTGAGCTGGATCCCGCGCAGCACCTGCTCGTCCGGATTCTGCGCGCGATGCTCCTTGAGCAGCTTGACCTGCACGTGGTTGAGCGGGTCGAGATAGGGAAAGCGGTGGCGCACGGAGCGTTCGAGCAGCGGGTTGCCTTGCAGCAGCCGGTCCTGGCCCATGATGTCCAGCAGCGTCTCGATGCAGGAATGCCATTCGCGGCGGATGCGGCCGAAGATCTTTTCGCGCAACGCCTCGTCCGGTACGAGCTCGGCATAGCGCGAGGCGATCGCGATCGAGCTTTTCGCGAGCACCATGTCCATGTTCGACAAGAGCATGCGGAAGAACGGCCATTCCTTGTAGAGCTCCTTGAGGAACGGCATGCCCTTGTCGGGATGCTCGGCGATCCATTGCTCGACCGCGCTGCCAAAGCCGTACCAGCCCGGCAGCATCAGGCGGCATTGCGCCCAGGAGAACACCCAGGGAATGGCGCGAAGGTCCTCGATCGCGCGGGTCTTCTTGCGCGAGGCCGGACGGCTGCCGATGTTCAGCGTCGCGATCTCGTTGATGACGGTCGAGGCCCAGAAGTAATCGACGAAACCGTCGGTCTCGTAGACGAGGCCGCGATAGGCCTTGAAGGCGAGACTTGAGAGCTCGTCCATCGCGGTCAGGTATTCGCGGCGCGGCGCGCTCTGGCGTGGATGCAAGAGGCTAGCCTCCAGCGTCGCGGCGGCCAGGATCTCCAGATTGTTGCGCCCGACTTCGGCGTTGGAATATTTCGACGAGATGATCTCGCCCTGCTCGGTGATGCGGATCTGGCCGTTCACCGCGCCGCCGGGCTGCGCGATGATGGCGTCGTAGCTCGGCCCGCCGCCGCGGCCGACCGAGCCGCCGCGGCCGTGGAACAGGCGCAGGCGCACGTGATGGCGCTCGAACACGTCGACGAGGTTGATCTCGGCCTTGTAGAGCTCCCAGCCCGAGGTGACGAAGCCGCCGTCCTTGTTGCTGTCGGAATAGCCGAGCATGACCTCCTGCACGCTGCCGCGGCTGTCGACCAGGCGGCGGTAATCGTGCAGCGACAGCATGCGATCCATGATGCCGCTTGACGCCTGCAAATCCTCGATGGTCTCGAACAGCGGCACGACGTTGATCGCGCTGCGCCCGGAGGGATGGACGAGGCCCACCTCCTTGAGCAGAACGGCGACCTCGAGCATGTCGGACATGCCCTTGCACATCGAGATGATGCATTGGGGGATGGCGTCCGAGCCGAACTTCGCATGCGCTTCCGCGGCGGCATGGAAGACGTTGAGCTCGCCCATGGTCTCGTCGCTGTACTTGACGAACGGGGACACCAGCGCACGCGTGCTGCGGAGTTCGTTGGTGAGCAGCGAGATGCGCGCGTCCTCGCCGAGCGCGAGATAGGACATGCCGGGGTTGGCGGCGTCCATCAGCTCCGCGATGGTCCGCTCGTGCACCGCCGAGTTCTGGCGGATGTCGAGCCGCGCCAGATGGAAGCCGAAGCAGTCCACCGCGCGGCGCAACAGCCGCAGCCGGCCGCGGGCGATGACGCGGGCGTTGTTGGAGATCAGCGAGCGGTGCAGCACGTCGAGATCGGCCTGCAACTCCTTGACGCTCTCGTAAGGCCTGCCCTTGCCGACCGGCCGGCGCGTGATCTCGACCTCGAGCGCTTCAGCCGTCGCCGTCAGCCGGGCATAGATGCCGGAGACCGCGAGGCGATACGGCTCGCCGCTCCGGTGCGGCGAGGTGTCCGGCGAGCGCTCCGCCAGCGTGCGCAGCTCCTCGGAGACGTCGGCGAGATGGGCCGCGATCGACAGCTCGGCGCCGAGCACGTGCAGCTCGTTCAGATAGAACTGCATCACCCGGCTCGACTGCAGCCGCAGCGTGCCGCGCATCACGTCGGCGGTGACGAAGGGATTGCCGTCGCGGTCACCGCCGATCCAGCTGCCCATGCGCAGGAACGAGGCGAGCTCGCCGGCCGCCTGCTCGCCGCCCTCCTCCAGCCGGTCCTCCAGCACGTTGACCAGCCGCGGCACCTCGCGCAGGAAGGTGTAGTCGTAGAAGGACAGGCCGTTGGCGACCTCGTCGAGCACGGTGAGCTTGGTCCGGCGCAAGAGATTGGTCTGCCACAGCGTCAGCACCTCGCGGCGGAGCTGCTCGTCGCTGGCGGCGGCCTCGTCTTCAGTCAGCGCGACGCGCTCGCGGCGGTCGAGCAAGGCCGCGACCTCCATCTCGCGATCCATGGTGCTCTTGCGGCGGACCTCGGTCGGATGCGCGGTCAGGACCGGGCTGACGAGCGCGGTCTTGAAGAAGTTGCGCAAGGCATCGGGGCCGATGCCCGCGGCCTTGGCATGGGCCAGCGTGTCCGCCAGTACGCCAGAGCCGCCGTTCTTGGCCGCGGTACGGGCGCGCATCTGGCGGATGTTGTTCTGGTCCTCGGCGATGTTGGCGAGGTGAGAGAAATAGCTGAAGGCGCGAACGATCCGCACCGTCTCGGAGGTCGACATGCTGTCGAGGATCTGCTCGAGCTCGCGGCGGGCGAGCCGGTCCTCGTCGCGGTGGAACCGGATCGAGGTCTGGCGGATGCGCTCGACCAGGTCGAACAAGTCGGCGCCCTCCTGGTCGCGCACCGTGTCGCCCAGGATGCGTCCGAGCAGGCGAATGTCGTCCCGCAGCCGGGCGTCCGCCTCCAGCGCCTGGACGTCCTCCGGGCGATTGGGGCGCTGATCGGCGGCGTCGGATGGTAATGTCTGGAGGGACATGGCTCGCTCCCCTGGTTCGAGCTCGCTTGACTGCCCGGCTCAGCCGAGTGTGCGATATTTTTCTGCCGCAGTGCAAGGTGAAGTTGGGGGCGGCGCACACTTGGTGCGCCGCCTGGGCGCGAACCAAGCCTTCGGCCGTTGTCCCGGTGAACGCGGGACTTATTGCCTATGTTCGGCGCTAGGCCGGCACGATCACCTTGCCGATCGGCCAGAGCGCGATGCCCGCGAGCTTGAGATGGGCCCAGGCGAACGGGATGCCGATGATGGTGATCGCGAGGACCAGCGCGGTCACGAGGTGGCCGAGCGCCAGCCACCAGCCGGCCAGCACGAACCAGATGATGTTGCCGATCACCCCGAGCGGCCCGGTGCCGATATCCTCGACACCCGTGACGTCGTAGCGGTTGACCGCCCGCGAGCCGAACGGCAGCAGCGTGTAGACGGCGATGTTGAACGCCGCCCGTGCCCAGGGCAGGCCGATGATGGTGACGGCCATGATGACGGCCGCGACCAGCCAGCCGAACGCCATCCAGGCGCCGCCGATGAGGATCCAGAGGATGTTGAGCAGGATGGAAACGGGAGCCATGGGATGATCCGGAAGTCAGTGACCCCGCTCATATAGGCACGAAATCTGTCGCTGCTAAGACGGTAGGGGAGCCCGGATGGATGGGAGCGCAATCCGGGGCTCAAGCACAAGCCCCCCGGATTACGCTACTCTCCATCCGGGCTACAGGCCAAGACTACCGCCCCTCGAATTTCGGCTCGCGCTTCTCCATGAAGGCCTTCATGCCTTCGGCCATGTCCTGCGTCTTGAACAGCGGCAGGAGCTGAAGATAGACGTGGTGGACGTGGTCGGAGAAGTTTTCGTTGAGGCCAATCCGCATCATGCGCTTGGAGGCCTGCACCGCGAGCGGCGCATTGGCGGCGATTTCGTGGGCAATCGCATAGGCGCGGCTCATCAAGTCGGCGTCCGGCACGACCTCGTTGGCAAGGCCCCATTCCAGGCACTCGCGTGCGCTCAGCGTGCGGCCGGTGAAAATCAGCTCGGAGGCCTTGGCCCAGCCGAGCATGCGCGGCAACAGCCAGGTGCCGCCGGACTCCGGCACAACGCCGCGCTTGACGAAGGCGGCCGCAAGCTTTGCGGATTCCGCCATGATGCGGATGTCGCAGCCGAGCGCGGTGTCCATGCCGTAGCCGGCGGCGCCGCCGTTGACGGCGCAGATGGTCGGCTTGTCCATCGCCTGCAAGACCGTCGGCGGCGTGTTGCGCAGGTTGATCGTGGTCGGGGAGGACGCCGCGCTGAGGCCATTGCCGTCGCGCTCCTTGCGCAGGTCGAGACCCGCGCAGAATGCCCGCCCCTTGCCGGTGAGGATCACGACGCGGACGTTCTTGTCCTCATTGGCCTCGGTTAGCAGCCGCGCCAGATCCTTCAGCATCGGCCCGGAGATCGTGTTCATGCGCTCCGGCGCATTCAACGTGATGGTCGCGATATGGTCGGCGACCTCGTAGAGGACTTCTTGCGTCTTGTCTGCGCCTGCTGCGTCGCTCATGAAAGTCCCCACTTTTGTAGCCCGGATGAGCGAAGCGACATCCGGGACTTTACTCTCACCATCCCGGGTTCGCTCACCCGGGCTACGAACTGTCAGATCTTCCGGCCCGCCTGTTCCCAATAGGGATCGCGCAGGCGGCGCTTGAAGATCTTGCCGGAATCTTCGCGCGGCAGCCCTGAGCGGATCTCGATGTGCTTGGGCACCTTGTAGTCGGCGAGCGAGGTCTTCAGCCGCGCGCGGACATCGGCGGCCTCGAGCGTGATGCCGGCCTGCGGCTCGACCACGGCCATCAGCGCCTCGCCGAACTCGGCGTCGGGGATGCCGAACACGGCGCAATCATGCACGCCGGGCACGGCGTGCAGCACGGATTCGATCTCGGCCGGATAGATGTTGACGCCGCCTGATATCACCATGTCGCGCTTGCGGTCGCAGATGAAGACGTAGCCGTCTTCGTCGATATAGCCGACATCGCCGGAGGTGATAAAGCCGTCGCGGTCGATCTCGGCGCGCTTCTCCGGCTTGTTGTGGTAGGTGAAGTCGGCCACCTCCGCCATGCGGGAATAGATCTCGCCGATCTCGCCCACGCCCAGCACGCGGCCGTCCTCGCCGATGAAGCGCAGCTCGGCACCGGGCGAAATCCTGCCGACGGTGCCGGGCTTTTTGAGCGCGTCCTCGGAGGTCGCGAAGGTGACGGCGCTGGATTCGGTCGAGCCGTAGAACTCGTAGATCACCGGCCCCCACCACTCGATCATGGCGCGCTTGACGTCGGCCGGGCAAGGCGCCGCGGCATGAATGATATGGCGCAGCGAGGAGACGTCGTACTTCTTGCGGACCGCCTCCGGCAGCTTCATCAGGCGGATGAACATGGTCGGCACCATGAAGATGGTGTCGATCCTGTATCGTTCGATCAGCTCCAGAAACTCTTCCGCCTCGAAGCGCGGCATCAGCACCAGCGCGCCGCCGAGCTTGCCGGCGCGGATGCCGAACGAGTTCGGCGCGGAGTGATAAAGCGGGCCCGGCAGGATCGCGCGGGCGCCGGGCTTCAGACCGTAGATCATCGCGCGCATGCGCTCGCCGGCAGCCGCTTGCTCCGGCGTCGGCGCATTGCGCCGTACGCCCTTGGGGTGGCCGGTCGTGCCCGACGTGTAAATCATGTTCATCGGCTGCGGCACGATTGGGCCGTCATAAGGCTGATGCTGCGCGAGCCATGTCTCGAATTCGATCGCGAAATTCGGGGGCGCCAAATGATCCGGATCGATCTTGTAACTGGACAGGATCTCCGGCGGCGTCGGCACGCTGAGCACGGTGACGCCCTTGGGAATCGCATCGCGCAGGGCGTGCAGCATGTCGGCATGACCGATCAGGACGGACGTGCCGGTATCGCCAAGGATGTAGTTGATCTCCTCCGGCTTGAAGTGCCAGTTGATCGGCACGCCATAGGCCCCGAGCCGCATCGCGGCGTAAGCGGCCTCCAGGAAGGCTATGTCGTTGCGCATCAGCATGCAGACGCAATCGCCTTGGCGGACGCCGATCTTGCTGAGGCCACTCGCGATGCGGTCGGCACGGTCAGCGACTTCGGCGTGGGCACGGCGGCGCTCGCCGGAGACGATGCCGAGGAACTTTGACGTTTCGCTCATTGTTATTGTCCGATCTTTCGTCGGGTTGAGAAACTTGGACACCACTCAGCTCGTCATTCCGGGGCGATGCGAAGCATCGAACCCGGAATCCATTTCACCGCAGACAATGCGGCTCTGCGCCTACGGCGCATCCCGGAATGACAAGTCGCTAATCCGCAAACTTCGGCGTGCGCTTTTCGAGATTGGCGCGCACCGCCTCGGTCTGGTTCGCGCTGCCGATCAGCTTCTGCTGCTCGACCGACTCGGCGAGCAGCGCCGGGCCCGGATCGACCGAGAGATTGTTGAGCAGACGCTTGGCGGCACGGATCGCATCGGGGCTCTTGCCGGCGATCTCGCGCGCGACGTCGAGCGCTGCGGCGCGAGGATCGTCGCAGATGCGCGTGGCGAGGCCGAAAGCCATCGCCTCCTGCGCGGAGAAGATGCGGCCGGTGTAGGTGAGATCGCGCAGGATGTCGTCGCGCACGAGACTGGCCAGGATCGGCGTGCCCGCCATATCAGGCACGAGGCCCCATTTGATCTCCATCACCGACATCCGTGCATCGGGGGAGAGGAAGCGCATGTCGGCACCGAGCGAGAGCTGGAACCCGCCACCGAAGGCAACGCCATGCACGGCCGCAATCACCGGCACCGGAAGCTGGCGCCAGCCCCACACCGCCTGTTGCGGAAAATTCGCCTGGCCGTGGGTGCGCTTGGTGAGGTCGCGATTTTCGCCACCCGGAATTCCGTTGCCGCCCTTCTCCTTCATGGCGGCAAAACGCCCCATATCGAGACCGGCGCAGAAGGCGCGGCCCTCGCCCGACAGCACGACGACACGCACGCCTTTTTCCTTCGAAAGCCGGTCGGTTGCGGCAACAAGGGCCTCGAACATGGCCTGATCGAGCGCATTCATCTTGTCGGCGCGCACCAGGCGCACGTCGGCGACGCCTTCCGAGATCGAGATCGAGACGCGCTCTTCCATGGATGAATTCTCCCCTGTTCTTGTTCAGTGCCGCTTTACAGGAAGCCAGCGGCCGGATTTAGTCAATCGACCAATTAACTGACAATCCGTACGGGAGAAACAGCCATGTTCAAGGAAAATCTTCTGGCCGGCAGGAACATCCTTGTCACCGGTGGTGGCACCGGACTCGGCAAGTCGATGGCGGCGCGCTTCCTCCAGCTCGGCGCCGAAGTGCACATCTGCGGCCGGCGCAAGATCGTGTGCGACGAGACCGCGACCGAGCTGATGGATCAGTATGGCGGACGCGTCACCAGCCACGGCGTCGACATCCGCAACGCGCTCGCGGTCGAGGAGATGATCGAAAACATCTTTCGCGAAGCGCCCCTCACCGACCTCATCAACAACGCCGCCGGCAACTTCATCTCGCGCACCGAAGAGCTGTCGCCGCGCGGCTTCGACGCCGTCGCCAACATCGTCATGCACGGCACGTTCTACGTGACGCATGCGGTCGGCAAGCGCTGGATCGCCTTGAAGCAGCCGGGCAACGTCGTCTCGATCACCACGACCTGGGTGCGCAACGGCTCGCCCTATGTGGTTCCGTCGGCGATGAGCAAGTCGGCGATCCACGCCATGACGATGTCGCTTGCGACCGAATGGGGCCGCTACGGCATCCGCCTCAACACCATCGCGCCCGGCGAGATCCCGACCGAGGGCATGAGCAAGCGGATCAAGCCGGGCGACGAAGCCGGCGCGCGCACCAAGGCGATGAACCCGATGGGCCGTGTCGGCACCATGGAGGAATTGCAGAACGTCGCCGTGTTCCTGATCTCCGGCGGCTGCGACTGGATCTCCGGCGAGACCATCGCCATGGACGGCGCCCAGGCGCTCGCCATGGGCGGCAATTTCTACCAGCTCCGCGACTGGAGCGACGACGACTGGAAGACCGCGCGCGAGAGCATCATGGCGCAGAACGAGAAGGACCGGGCCAAGCGGGGGTGATCTCTTTGTAACGAGAGGCTTGAAGACGCCGCTCCACATTCCGTCGTCGTCCCGGCGAAAGCCGGGACGACAGCGTGGCTCCCATCTTGTCTTCACCCGCGGATGACGCCACACTCCCAGGCATAAAAACAAGACGTCACGGGAGAAACATGTCCACACAGCCATTGGCGAATCTCGCCGACATGGTGCGCGAGCGCGCGGCGAGCCGCGGCAACGCCACCGCCTACGAGTTCGAGGGCCGCGTCACCAGCTTTGCCGAATTCGACGTGAAGACCAATCAGGTCGCCAACGCGCTTCTAGCGATGGGCGTGAAGAAGGGCGAGCGCATCGCCTATCTCGGCAAGAACAGCGATCTCTATTTCGAGCTGCTGATGGGCGCGATGAAGGCCGGTGTGGTGATGGCGCCGGTGAACTGGCGGCTAGCCGGGCCCGAAGTCGCCTTCATCGTTGGCGACTGCAGGGCGCCGGTGCTGTTCGTGGGACCGGAGTTCATCACACTGGTCTCGCAGATCAAGGACCAGCTGCCCGGCGTGCGCACCATCATCACCACCGAAGGCGGCGCGCCGGAATGGCAGGATTTTACGGCCTGGCGGGATGCGCAAAGCGGCGACGATCCAAAGGTACCGATCGACACGAAGGACATCGCGATCCAGCTCTACACCTCAGGCACAACGGGCAAGCCGAAGGGTGCGATGCTGTCGCATGCGAACTTCCTCAACCTCGTACAGACCGGTAATGCCGAAGACAAGCCGGAGTGGAACCGGTGGTCGACCGACGACGTGTCGCTGGTCGCGATGCCGATCTTCCACATCGGCGGCTCCGGCTGGGGCGTGATGGGACTCTATCACGGCGCCCGCGGCGTGATCGCGCGCGAGTTCGATCCGACCAAGGTGCTGGATTTCTTCGAGCAGTCCGGAATCACGAAGCTGTTCATGGTCCCGGCGGCGATGCAGTTCGTGGTGCGGCAGCCTCGCGCCAGGACGGTCGATTTCTCGCGGCTAAAATACATGCTGTATGGCGCCTCGCCGATTCCGGCAGCGCTGCTGAAGGAGTGCATCGAGGTCTTCAAATGCGGCTTCGTGCAGATGTACGGCATGACCGAGACGACAGGCACCATCGTCGCGCTGCCGCCGGAGGATCACGTCGAGGGGCTGGAGCGGATGCGCTCGGCCGGCAAGGCGTTGCCGGGTGTCGAGATCGCGATCCTCGATGTCGACGGCAAGCCGCTGCCACCGCGCCAGGTCGGCGAGATCGCGACGCGCTCGGGCTCCAACATGGCCGGCTACTGGAACCTGCCGGAAGCAACCGCATCGACGCTGCGCGGCGACGGCTGGCTGCGTACCGGCGATGCCGGCTACATGGACGAGGACGGCTACCTCTACATCCACGACCGCATCAAGGACATGATCATCTCCGGCGGCGAGAACATCTATCCGGCCGAAGTGGAGAGCGCGCTGTGCGATCACCCTGACGTCGCGGAAGCTGCCGTGATCGGCGTGCCCGACGACAAATGGGGCGAGGCGGTGAAGGCAGTGGTGGTCATGAAGCCCGGCAAGCAGGCGAGCGCCACCGACATCATCAACTTTACCCGCGAACGCATCGCCGGGTTCAAGACGCCGAAAAGCGTGGAGTTCCTGCCGGCGCTGCCGCGCAATCCGAGCGGCAAGATCCTGCGGCGGCAGCTGCGCGAGCCGTATTGGGCGGGGAAGGATCGAAGGGTGAATTAGGCCTGCCCTATCCACATCGTCGTCCCGGCGAAGGCCGGGACCCATACCCACCGAATTCGGTTTGGCGAAGATCGGCAATGACCTGTCTTCGCCAAATTGCGTTTCGTGGTTATGGGTCCCGGCCTTCGCCGGGACGACATTGGGGGTCTCACGTCGTCCTGGACAAGCATAGCGAAGCGGAGCGCTGATCCAGGACCCATTACCAAGAAGGAGTTTGGCGAAGACTCGCGGTTGCCATCCCGCGCTACAACCCCTCCCTGGGGTTATGGGTCCCGGCCTTCGCCGGGACGACTCGGAGAGAGAATGCCGCGTAACAGCTAATGCTTCCCCGGCCCCATATACCCGAACAGGAACCCGGCCACTTTGCGCATCTGGATCTCCTCGCTGCCTTCCGTAATGCGGTAGCGTCGATGGTGGCGGTAGATGTGCTCGAACGGCTTGTGGCGTGAGTAGCCCATGCCGCCGTGGACCTGCATGGCGCGGTCGGCGGATTCGCAGCAGAGGCGGTTTGCCCAGTAGTTGCACATCGAGACGCGGTCGGAGAGGGTGCGCTCGATCTGCTCCTCGGTGAGCTGGTCCATCTCCCAGGCGGTCTTGCGGATCAACAGGCGCAGCATCTCGGCTTGCGTGGCAAGCTCGACCAGCGGGAACTGGATCGCCTGGTTCTCGGCGAGCGCCTTGCCGAACGGCCTGCGCTCGCGCGCATATTTGACGCTTTCGTTGATGCAGTAGACGGCGGCGCCGAGCGAGCTCGCGGCCTGGCGGATGCGGTTCTGGTGCACGAAGCATTGCGCCAGCGACAGGCCGCGGCCGACTTCGCCGAACAACGCATCCTCGGGCACGAACACGTCGGTGAAGCTGACGCGGGGATGATCGGTTGGCATGTTGAAGGTCCACATGTACTCCTCGATCCTGACGCCGTGGCTCTTGGCCGGCACCAGGAAGCAGGTGATGCCGCGCGCATCGCCGTCATTGCCCGAGGTGCGCGCGAACAGCGCGCAGTGGGTGGCGACATGCATGCCGGTCGTCCACATCTTCTCGCCGTTGATGATCCAGCCCTTGACGTTGTCGCGGGTCGCCGGCACCGCCCGCGTCTCCATGTGGGTCGCGTCGGAGCCATGATGCGGCTCGGTGAGGCCAAAGGTGATGCGGTACTTGCCCTTGATCGAGCCGTCGATCATCGCCTTCTGGTCATCGCGGCCGTAGCGGTCGAGCATGGTGACAACAGGGAAATTGCCGACGATGGAATGCTCGTTCTGAAGGTCGTTGTGCAGCCCGAGACCTTTGGCGGCAAAATGCTCGCGGATCACCGCCATCCAGAGGTTGGAGCCGTCCTTGCCGCCATACTGCTTCGGCACCGGAAAGCGCAGGTGACCGGCGGCGTCCGCGAGATCCTTGGCCTTGCGCAGCAAGGCCTCCCACTCGTGGCGCGGCAGGCCACCATTCTCGAAATCGGTGCGCGCCCATTCCCGGCGATGATCGAAGAAGCGGATGTTGTCGTCGGCCTCTTCCAGCGGCTTGATCTCGCGTTCAATGAAACGATCGAGCTCTCCGAGATAGGCGACGAGATCTGTTGGCAATGAGAAATCCACGGTTCTCTCCCGGATGTTTTTTCGTTTTGCGTTAAGGCGCTAACCGCGCTTTTGCTTCGCACGATTAAGGTGAGAAGAGCACGCGCGTGTCAAGCAAACCGAGACGTGCCAGCCACGCAAGGCGTGCCCGCGCAATTCGATGGTGCTCCGGCGCTCGCGCGCGCTAGTATGACGGCAATATTCCTTCAGGAGAAAACGCGGGGAGCGAGCGATGGAGCTGAAATTTTCCAAGGTGGAGCGCAGGGGACCGATCACGATCGTCACGCTGTCGCGGCCCGAGGTCTACAATGCGCTGCACACCGATGCGCATTTCGAGCTCCAGAAGGTGTTCGACGATTTCTCGGCCGATGCCGAGCAATGGGTCGCGATCGTCACCGGCGCCGGCGACAAGGCGTTCTGCGCCGGCAACGACCTGAAGTGGCAGGCGGCCGGGGGAAAACGCGGCTGGGACAAGGGCGGTTTTGCCGGCCTCACCGCGCGATTCGACTGCGACAAGCCGATCATCGCCGCGGTGAATGGTGTCGCGATGGGCGGCGGCTTCGAGATCGCGCTCGCCTGCGACCTGATCATCGCCTCGGAAAACGCCACGTTCGCCCTGCCCGAGCCGCGCGTCGGGCTCGCCGCGCTCGCCGGCGGCCTGCACCGGCTGCCGCGGCAGATCGGGCTGAAGCGCGCCATGGGCATGATCCTCACCGCGCATCATGTCAGCGCCAAGGAAGGGCTCGAGCTCGGCTTCGTCAACGAAGTGGTGCCGCAGGGCGAGGCGCTGACGGCCGCGCTGCGCTGGGCGGAGATGATCACCAAGAACTCGCCGATGTCGATCCGAGCCTCGAAGCAGGCGATCCAGAAGGGGCTTGCCGTCTCGCTGGAGCAGGCGATCGAGGAGCAACGGGAATATCCGGCGGTGAAGGCGATGGTGGCCTCGCAGGACTACATCGAGGGCCCGAAGGCGTTTTCGGAGAAGCGCCCGCCGAAATGGGTGGGGAAGTAGGGGCTTTCTCGCCGCCGTCATTCCGGGGCGCGCCCGCTTGGGCGCGAACTACGATGCGCAATTGCGCATCCGAGAATCCATCGGGCGGCAGAGACCGCGGATAAGTGGATTCCGGGCTCGTCGCTTCGCGACGCCCCGGAATGACGGCGGATAGAGAAGCGCAGATGCCAAAACACCACCGGTGTCATGCCCCGGCTTGACCGGGGCATCCAGTACGCGGCGGCTTCTCGGTCAATCACAAACGTCTCGGAGCACTGGATCGCCCGCTGTCGCGGGCGATGACAGCGAATGTGAAGTGCGACTTCACTACTTTTCGCGTCCCAGCTCGCGCTTGTAGGACGCATAATTCGGCTGGTCGACCGCAAGCTTGTCCATCGTGGTCGCCCACAGATGCTCGGCGAGGCCCGGCGTTGCGAGGTCGAGCTCGCCCCTGGCGATGCGATCGGCGAGCGCGCGGTTGAGGTCCGTCACCGAGCCGTCAATGCCAAGCAGTGCACGCAGCCGCTCCACCTCTTTCGCGTCGCTCCCCTGCTCCTGCGTCAGCTGCCGCGTGACGAGGTCGAGGATGTTGATGGCGACGCGCAGCTTGAAGGCCTGATGGCCCGAGATCAGCGGCGTGATGTCGCTGCGGAGGAAATCGGCGACTGACTTGGTCAGCTCGACCGGGGTCGGTTCGTCCTGCATGCGTCAGCTCCCGCGCGGCGCCAAGAGCCGCAACAGATCGATCTCGGTCTCGGAGGCGCGGCGCCCGATCATGGCGCGCTCCATGGAATGGTCCGGGCCCTCGCGAAACCGCTGCATCATCCCGCCGCACATGATGCCCCAGCGCAGCGTGCCCATCACTTCCCAGAATTTTACGCGCGTCGGATCGACTTTTCGGCCCGCCGCCTCATAGCCTGCGAACAGCTCCTCGCGCGAGCCAAAGCCGCCGACCGGCTTGTCGATCTCGCCAAAGCGCCATGAGTTGACGCAGACCCAGCCGAGATCCTCCATGGGATCGCCGAGATGCGCAAGCTCCCAGTCGAGCACGGCGCGGACGCCGTCGGCACCGATGATGAGATTGCCGTTCCGGAAATCGCCATGCACCAGCGTCTTCTCGGCGGAGGGGCCGGGATCGTTGTCGCGCAGCCAGCGCAATGCCAGCTCGAACACGGGCTTGGGCCAGTTCAGGCTACGATAGTCGCGCTCGAACTCGCCGATCTCCTGGGTCGCGCCGCGACTGCGCAGCTCCGGCAGCTTGTCCAAAGGCAGCCTGTGCAAGCCCGCGAGAATGCCGCCGATTTGCCGCGCGAGAAGCGGCCGCGCGGCCGCATACTCTTCATCGCGAAGAATCTTGCGCGCGATGGTCTCGCCCTCGACCCGCTGCATGATGAAGCCGGTGCCGAGATCGTCCGCAGCCGTCAAGACATGCATCACGCGCGGCGACGGCACGCCGGCCTCATAGGCAAGCTGCATCAATTGCGCTTCGGCGCCGAGCCCCGCCGCGCGCGTTGGAGCTGCGCCATAACCCTTCGGTGAGCGGCGCAGGATCGCGCCGATCGGTCCATCGGGATGCACGATGTCGAAGCGCCAGGTCTCCTGGCTGGCGCCGCCGGACAGCTTGGCCGCACCGGTGACGCCGGTCGCCCCCTCGCACCAGCGCGCGACGCTGCGGGAGAGTTGCGCTTCGATCATTTGCCCTTGAACTGCGCCGGCCGCTTGTCCAGGAACGCGCCGACGCCTTCACGGAAGTCCTGGGTGTCGCCGGCGCGAAGCTGGCATTGGAATTCAAGATTGAGCTGATCCTCGAAGGAATTCTCCGGACTATCCCAGTAGAGCTTGCGGATCAGCGACAGCGCAACCGTGGGGCCGCTGGCAAGCTCGCGCGCGAGCTTCATCGCCTCCTCCATCAGCACACCGTCATCGTAGACGCGGTTGACGAGGCCCCATTCCAGCGCCTTCTCGGCCGGGAGCCGCTCGCCCATCAGAGACAGCTCGATCGAGCGCGCCCGACCAATGAGCCGCGGCAGCAGCCAGGTCGAGCCGCAATCCGGCACGAGGCCGATGCGGCGGAAGGCCTGCAGGAAGTAGGACGAGCGCGCGCACAGGATCATGTCGCCGAGCAGTGCGAAGCTCATGCCGGCGCCGGCGGCCGGGCCGTTCACCGCGGTAACGATCGGGCAGTGCAGATTGCGGATGCGGCGCAGGAACGGGTGAAAGCCGGTCTCCAGCGTGAGGCCGGCCTTGGTCTTCTTCGACTGGTTGTTGCGGCCTTGAAGATTAGCGCCGGTGCAGAACGCCCGCCCCGCGCCGGTCAGCACGACGCAGCGCACCTCGTCCTTCTTCTCTTCGATCGCATCGAGCGCGTCGGCGAGGCCGCCCAGCATGTCCATGGAGACCGCGTTCATCACCTCCTGATGGTCGAGCTTGAGGATCGCAACCGAACCATCGAAATCGAGCGTGACGTGTTTGAACTGCATGGTTTCCTCGTCAGTTGCGGCCTGCGTCAGTTTCGCAGACCGGAATTAGTTTTTCCGGGTCGCATATTTGATTTTTGGCGCGCTCTTGTCCATGGTGATCAGAGCATGGCAAGCAATCTTGCGCGCAGCGGCTGATGCGCATCATGCCAGGAAGTCTTGCCAAAAACGGGAAACGCGCCATGAACCTTTTCGACCTCTCCGGCCGCGTCGCCGTGATCACCGGCGGCAATGGCGGCATCGGGCTCGGCATCGCGCAGGCACTGGCCGGACAGGGCTGCAACGTGTCGATCTGGGGCCGCAATCCTGACAAGAACAACAGCGCTGCCGCGCGCCTGGCGGGCCTTGCCGGCAAGGTGGATACCCGCGTGTGCGACGTCACCGATCCGGCCTCGGTCGATGCCGCGATGAAGGCCACGCTCGACACCTTCGGCCGGGTCGACGGCTGCTTCGCCAATGCCGGCATCGGCGGCGGCGGCCGACGCTCCTTCATCGAGCGCACTGAGGAGGAATGGCGCACGATGTTTGCGACCAATCTCGACGGCGTGTTCCACGCGTTCCAGGCGGCCGCCAGACACATGACCGACCGCGCCAATGCCGGCGATCCCTTTGGCCGGCTAGTGGCGACCTCGAGCCTCGCCTCGATCTTCGGCACCGCGCGCAACGAGCACTATGCCGCGACCAAGGCTGCCATCAACGCACTGGTGCGCGCGCTCGGCGTGGAGCTGGCGCGCCACGGCGTCACCGCAAACGCCATCCTGCCCGGCTGGATCAAGAGCGACATGACCGCAGGGCTCATGGCCAACGAGAAGTTCGTCGCCAATGTGATGCCGCGCATTCCGCAGCGCCGCTTCGGCGAGCCCGGCGATTTCGGCGGCATCGCCGTGTATCTGATGAGCAAGGCCTCGTCCTATCACACCGCGGACACGTTCGTGATCGACGGCGGCTATACGGCGTTTTGATCTTTTACGTTCGTAGCCCGGATGGAGCGCAGCGCAATCCGGGATGACCAGAAGCAACAGACCGGATCTCGCTGCGCTCCATTCGGGCTACAAATCGTAACGAGGGGACAGGGCAAATGTTTTCCCACATCATGATCGGCACCAACGACCTCGACAAGGCCAAGGCATTCTACGACAGCCTGCTGAGCACGCTCGAGGTGCGGCCTGCACGGGTCGACGGCCACCGCATCTTCTACATCACCAAGACCGGCGTGTTCTCGGTGACGAAGCCGATCAACGGCGAGCCGGCGACCTGTGCGAACGGCGGCACCATCGGCTTTGCCGCCAACTCGCCTGAGCAGGTCGACAAGTGGCACGCCGCCGGCATCGCCGTCGGCGGAAAGCCGATCGAGAATCCGCCCGGCATCCGCGAGGGCGCGGGCAACAAGCTTTATCTCGCGTACTTGCGCGACCTCGACGGCAACAAGATCTGCGCGATGCATCGGATGCCGAGCTGATCGCTCAGGATGCTGTCATTCCCCGCGACCCGGCTACGCCAAGGCTTCGCCGAGGTTGCGGTCCAGGGACGCCGAAGCTTTAGCGTAGGCGGCAGGCGGGGAATCCAGTACGACGCAGCTTCTCCGTGAGTCGCTGACGTCACGGAGTACTGGATCGCCCGGTCAAGTGTTCAGCCCGGGGACATGACCGACGGGTGTTCGGGGACATAGCCGACACATCATAGTGCACGGATTTGGCAGCGTGGGAGGCCAAGTCCATGCCCTGGCGAGAGGTGTCGGTGATGGATCAGCGGCGGGAGTTCGTTCGGCTTGCGATGCAGGAGGGAGCGAACCGACGGGAGCTCTGTCGACGGTTCAATATCCATCCCGACACAGGCTACAAATGGCTTGCACGATGGCAGGCCGACCAGAACATTGAGGACCGCTCACGGCGGCCGCATGCGAGCCCGGGACAGACCGATTGCAAGCTGGAGGCCCGCATTATCGCGGTACGCGATGCGCATCCGGCATGGGGAGCTCTAGCTCGTTGTCTCGAGCGAGAAGGCCGTCACTCGCCAGCC
>NZ_LBJZ01000008.1:171600-171937 GCF_028128935.1 Bradyrhizobium sp. CCBAU 11361 | reverse complement strand
TTTTGAGATGCCGGCACCCAATCTGTTGTGGCAGATGGACTTCAAAGGCTGGGTTCGGCTCGGCAATGATGTCCAATGCCATCCTCTGACGGTCGTGGACGACCACTCGCGCTATGATCTGTGCCTGCAGGCCTGTGCAGATCAACGCACAGATACCGTGCGCAGCCGCCTGGAGAAGACCTTTCGCCATTATGGTCTCCCGGAGGCCTTCTTCGTCGATAATGGTTCGCCCTGGGGTGATCCTTCCGGCGAACGATGGACACGGTTCTCGGTCTGGCTGCTCAAGCTTGGCGTCGCCGTCATCCACAGCCGCCCATATCATCCGCAAAGCCGCGGC
>NZ_LBJZ01000008.1:0-171455 GCF_028128935.1 Bradyrhizobium sp. CCBAU 11361 | reverse complement strand
GCGTGCCTTCGACGCCTGGCGGGAGGTCTACAACTTCGAGCGTCCGCACGAAGCGCTCGGGCAACAGGTCCCAGCTAGTCGATATCGGCCGAGCCAGCGGGCCATGCCCGATCGATTGCCGGAGGTCGAATACGACAGCCATGAGATCGTGCGTCGCGTCTCCACGACCAAGGCCTATGTCAGCTTCAAGGGATGTCTTTGGAAAGTGCCACAGGCCTTCCGTGGTGAGCGCCTCGCCATCCGCCCCTCGGCAAACGATGCGCAATACGGGGTCTTCTTTGCCGCCCACCAAGTCGCTATCATCGACTTGGCGAGTGGAAAAAGTGTCGGCTATGTCCCCGAACACCCGTCGGTCATGTCCCCGGGCTGAACATCAAGCCGGGCGATGACAACGGAGAGTGTGGCGCGGGCGTGCCCAGCGCGCCCCTTCAAACAACATTTCAAACGCCCTCGCGATATTCCATTGCGTGGCATGGCTCGCGTGAAAAATGCGTGCTCGCGCTTTGGCCGCGCTGCGACTATTCTTGCCGCCAGTACGCTTCAGTGAACCGGGAGGAACAATGACAAAACACACCTACATACCCCGCACCACCAACTACACCCTTAACCCCGGCGACGAGCTCAACGACCTCAGGATGTCGGACCAGGTCCGACCGCTGTACGATCACGTCAGGAAGTTCATTCGCGACACCGTCGAGCCGATGTCGATCGAGTTCGCCAAGGCCGGAGAGAGCAAGGAAGACCGCTGGAGCTTCACGCCGAAGCAGCTCGAGGTGCTCGAGGTCGCCAAGAACAAGGCCAAGAAGGAAGGCCTCTGGAACTTCTTCCTGCCCGATGACGAGACCGGCCAGGGCCTGAAGAATCTCGACTATGCCTATATCGCTTCCGAGCTCGGCAAGAGCCCGCTGGCCTCCGAGACCATGAACTGTTCTGCGCCCGACACCGGCAACATGGAGGTGCTGGAGCGCGTCGGCACCAAGGAGCAGAAGGAGAAGTGGCTGAAGCCGCTGCTCAACGGCGAGATCCGCTCCGCCTATGTCATGACCGAGCCGAACGTCGCCTCCTCCGACGCCAAGAACATCTCGACGACGGCAAAGCTCGTCGGCGACGAATGGGTCATCAACGGCGAGAAATATTACATCTCCGGCTTAGGGGATCCCCGCTGCAAGATTCTCATCGTGATGGTGAAGACCAATCCGGACGCGGCGCCGAGCAAGCAGCAGTCGCAGATCCTGGTGCCGCGCGACACGCCAGGCGTCGAGGTGCTCGGGCCCATGTACGTGTTCGGTCAGGACCACGCCCCGCGCGGCCACATGCACATGCGCTTCAACAACGTGCGCGTGCCGAAGGAGAACATGCTGCTCGGCGAGGGCCGCGGCTTCGAGATCTCGCAACTCCGCCTCGGACCCGGGCGCATCCATCACTGCATGCGCACCATCGGCAAGGCCGAGAAGGCGCTCGACCTGATGGTACAGCGTGGCCTCACCCGCGAAGCCTTCGGCAAGAAGATCGCCCATCTCGGCGGCAACATGCAGATCATCGCGCAGGCGCGCTGCGAGATCGAGGCGATGCGGCTGATGGTGCTGAAGGCGGCGAAGGCCATGGACGTGCTCGGCAACAAGGAAGCCCGCGTCTGGGTCTCCATGGTCAAGGCCATGGTGCCCGAGCGCGCCTGCAAGATCATCGACCAGGCCATCCAGATGCACGGCGCCACCGGCATCTCGCACTGGACCCCGCTCGCCGAGATGTACCAGGACGTGCGCCACCTGCGCTTTGCCGACGGTCCGGACGAGGTGCACTGGATGGTCGTCGGCCGGCACGAGCTGAGCATGGCGTAATGTTCTCTTCTCCTTCTCCCCGCTTGCGGGGAGAAGGTCGGGATGAGGGGGAGCCTCCGCACGGACGGTGACAGCTGGACTCGCGGAGACTCCCCCTCACCCGAATTCGATCTACGATCGAATTCGACCTCTCCCCGCAAGCGGGGCGAGGTGAAGAAAGCGAGCCTTCCGTCCAGGAGCCCTCATGGACTATGCCGCCAGCGACCTCACGCCACGCGAGCGCTACAAGGTGCTGACGTCCTTCATCCTGCCTCGGCCGATCGCGTGGGTGACCTCGATCGGATCGACCGGCGTGGTCAACGCCGCACCGTTCAGCTTCTTCAACGCCTTCTGCGAGGATCCGCCGCTCTGCATGTTCGCGGCGAACCGCAAGCCGAACGGACAGGACAAGGACACGTTCCTCAACATTCAGCGAACCGGTGAATTCGTGGTCAACATCGCCGACGAGCCGCTGGCGCGGGCGATGCATGAGTCCAGCGGCGACTTTCCGCCCGACACCGGCGAGCCCGATTATCTCGGCCTGAAGCTCGCCCCCTCGACGAGGATCGCGGTGCCGCGGCTCGCCGACACGCCCTGGGCGATGGAGTGCAAGCTCTGGAAACTGATCGACGTCAACGACGATCGCCGGCTGATCATGGGCGAAGGCATCCACTTCCACATCCGCGACGAACTCTGGGACGACAAGGCGATGCGGGTGCACATGGACCGCTACCACCCGATCGGCCGCATGTTCGCCGACCGCTACTGCCGCACCGACGACCGCGTGGTGTTTCCGGCGGCGGAGGGAGCGAAGAAATCGTAGGGCGGATTAGCACAAGCGTAATCCGCCGAATTGTTGCAACGAGATGGTGGATTACGCCTTCGGCTAATCCACCCTACGCACCTACGTCGCCGGCGCGAGCTTGTCCTGCGTCTTGGTTTCGAAATCGCCGGCGTCGTGGCGCTCGTGGAGCTGGCTGGCGGGATCGCCGGAGACACGGTTGACCATGCGGCCGCGCTTCACGGCCGGACGCTTGGCGATCTCGTCGGTCCAGCGCTGCACGTTCTTGTAGTCCTGCACGGAGAGGAATTCGCCGGCGCCGTAGACCAGCCCCTTGGCGAGTGCGCCATACCAGGGCCACACCGCGATGTCGGCAATGGTGTACTCCTTGCCAGCGAGATACTCGTTGTCGGCGAGGCGCCGGTCGAGCACGTCGAGCTGGCGCTTGGTCTCCATCGCGAAACGGTCGATGGCGTATTCGATCTTGGTCGGCGCGTAGGCGTAGAAATGGCCGAAGCCGCCGCCGAGATACGGCGCGCTGCCCATCTGCCAGAACAGCCAGGACATCGCTTCGGTGCGAGTCTTGATGTCCTTCGGCAGGAAGGCGCCGAACTTCTCGGCGAGATAGAACAGGATCGAGCCGGACTCGAACACCCTGACAGGCTCAGGGCCGGAGCGGTCCATCAGCGCCGGGATCTTCGAGTTCGGGTTGATGTCGACGAACCCGCTGCCGAACTGGTCGCCATTGCCGATCCTGATCAGCCAGGCGTCGTATTCGGCCCCCTTGTGGCCGAGCGCCAGAAGCTCCTCCAGCATCACCGTGACCTTCACCCCGTTCGGCGTCGCCAGCGAATAGAGCTGGAGCGGATGGCGGCCGACCGGCAGCTCCTTGTCGTGGGTGGGGCCGGCGATAGGGCGGTTGATGCTGGCGAACTGCCCGCCATTCTCCTTGTTCCAGGTCCAGACTTTGGGCGGCACGTAGGCGGGGGCGTCGGTCATGCGGGGGCTCCGGCGGAAAGATGCGTCTGCATTAATTAGCCCGCGAACGGCCGATGGCAAGGGCGCAGAAATGCATTGCCGGACGGGGCAACTCTACGTTTCGTCATGGCAAGCCGCTTCCCTGCCGTCATTCCGGGGCGCCCGGAGGGCGAGCCCGGAATCCATCAGGGCCCAGGAATGCCCGGAGAATTGGATTCCGGGCTCGTCGCTCCGCGACGCCCCGGAATGACGATCGGAAAGAGCCAGGTTCAGGACGCGGCCGCAGTCAGCCCCTGCTCTGCACGCCCCAGCAAAAACCCCTCATACCCCTTCGCCGCGACCTCGTCGCAGATCCGCCGGTAGACCCCGACGCCGCCGATAAAGGGCATGAAGATGCGCGGCTTGCCGGGGATGTTGGCGCCCATGTACCAGGAATTGGCCTGCGGATAGAGCGTGCCATGGGCAACTTCGTTGACGTGCGCGACCCACTTGTCCTCCGCTTCTCCCCCCGCCTCCATCGAGGCAAGGCCTTGCTGGCGCATGTGGACGAGGCAGTCGGCGATCCAGTCGACATGCTGCTCGATCGAGACGATCATGTTCGACAGCACCGACGGGCTGCCGGGCCCGGTGATGATGAAGAGATTGGGAAAGCCTGCGCTCATCAGGCCGAGATAGGTCTTGGGGCCCTCGGCCCATTTCTGGTTCAGCGTCCGCCCGCCGCGGCCGCGAATGTCGATCCTGGCGACCGATCCGGTCATGGCGTCGAAGCCGGTCGCCATCACCAGCGCATCGACCTCATGATCCGTCCCAGCGACACGGACGGCGTTCGTGGTGATCTCCTCGATCGGATTGGCCTTGATGTCGATCAGCGAGACGTTCGGCCGGTTGAAGGTCGCGAAGTAGTCCGTATCGATGCAGATGCGCTTGGTGCCGATCGGATGGCTGTTCGGCTGGAGCAATCTTGCGGTCGTGGCGTCCTTGACGATCTCGGTGATCTTGCCCCGCACGTAGTTGGCGGCGGTGTCATTCGCGGCCAGATCCAGGCCGAGATTGTTGTAGGCGGACATGAAGGTGAGCCCGCCACGATCCCAACGCGCCTTGTATGTCGCGCGCCTGGCAGCCTCACTGTCGTCGAGGGCGCCGCGATCGGGCTGCTCGGCATAAATGCCGTTACGCGCGATCTCGCGGGCGAAGCGGCGGATCTCCGGATAGTTCTTCCGGAACGCATTGCGCTCCTCGTCGGTCAACGCGGCATTGCGGGCGGGAATCGAGAAATTCGCGGTGCGCTGGAAGACGGTGAGGTGCTTTGCCTGCTCGGCAATGATGGGGGCCGACTGGATGCCGGATGAACCGGTGCCGATGAGGCCGACGCGCAAGCCGGCGAAATCCACGGGTTCGTGCGGCCAGTTGCCGGTGTGATAGACGGGACCCTTGAAGTTTTCGAGACCCTGGATGTCGGGCTTGCGCGCGTTGGACAGGCAGCCGGTGGCGAGCACGACAAACTTCGCTTCGACCGTCTTTCCGTCGGAAATCGTCACCGACCAACTATTGGCCTGTTCATCGAAGACGGCGCGCTCGACGCGTGTGTCGAACTGGATGTCGCGGCGCAGGTCAAAACGATCCGCGACATGGTTGGCGTATTTCAGGATCTCTGCCTGCGGCGCGTAGCGTTCGGTCCAGTCCCATTCCTGCTGGAGCTCCTCCGAGAACGAATAGGAATACTGCATGCTCTCGACATCGCAGCGCGCGCCCGGATAGCGATTCCAGTACCAGGTGCCGCCGACCCCGCCGCCCTGCTCGTAACCGCGCGCCGAGAAGCCCAGCCCGCGCAGCCGATGCAGCATGTACATGCCGGCAAAGCCGGCGCCGACGACGACCACGTCGTAGGCTTCACCGGCCTTAGCCGGACCCGATTGCGCTGGCGACATCGGTTGGCGCTCCCTCGTTGTTTTCTGCTGTTGTGCGCCAGCATTCTCTCAGGTCGGCCAAAGCGCAAGAGGCTCGTTCGCGGCCGCTGCTCTGCTTATTTTGCGCGACGGAATGGCTCCTCCCACGGCGTGGCGCCTATACACAAGATGCGCGGCGAAATCCGGCTTGGCATCGCCGACGACGATGGGTTAGCGTCGGACGGCCTTCGCGAATGACAACAAGAACGCAAAGCAACAACAGCAACGCGACGGCCGCCGCCGGGAGAGAGCCATGAAATCGCCGATCTGCGACATGCTGGGCATCGAGTTCCCGCTGCTCGCCTTCAGCCATTGCCGCGACGTCGTCGCCGCCGTCAGCCGCGCCGGCGGCTTCGGCGTGTTAGGTGCCACCGTGCACACGCCTGATACGCTCGAACGCGAGCTGAAATGGATCGACGACCACGTCGACGGCAAGCCTTACGGCATCGACGTGCTGATCCCCGAAAACATCTCGACCGCGGGCGAGAAGGACGTCACCTGGAAGAGCCTGGAAGCGCGCGTGCCGCAAGAGCATCGCAACTACACGCGCGACCTCCTGAAGAAGTACGACATCGAGCTGACGACCACTGACGTGGCCGACAACCAGCCGCAGCCGTTCGACGGGAAGACGGCGCTTCAGCTGCTCGAGGTCTCGTTCAATCACCCGATCCGGCTGATCGCCAACGCGCTCGGCGTGCCGCCGAAAGCGATGATCGAGATGGGCAAGAAGCACGGCGTGCCGGTTGCGGCTCTCGTCGGCGCCAAGGAGCATGCGCTGCGCCAGGTCGCGGCCGGCGTCGACATCCTCGTGGTCCAGGGCACCGAGGCCGGCGGCCATTGCGGCGAGGTATCGACCATGGTGCTGGTGCCGGAGGTGATCAAGGCGATCAAGCCGATCCGCGACGTGCCGGTGCTGGCGGCCGGCGGCATCATGACGGGACGGCAGATGGCGGCCTGCATGGCGATGGGCGCAGCCGGCGCCTGGACCGGCTCGGTATGGCTCGCAACCGTCGAGGCCGAGACCACGGAAATCTTCCGCGAAAAGATGATCGCCGCGTCCTCGCGTGACGCGGTGCGGTCGAAGGGACGCACCGGCAAGCCGGCGCGGCAGCTTCGCTCGGTCTGGACCGATGCCTGGGACCGCGCGCCGGAAAGCCCCGGTGCGCTGCCGATGCCGCTGCAAAGCATCGTCAGCCGCGACGCCTTCAACGCGATCGACCGCGCGGCGGCGGCTGGCAACGCCAAGGCGCGCGATCTCGTCAGCTACTTCGTCGGTCAGGGCGTCGGCCTGATCGACAGCGTGAAATCGGCGGGCGCCGTGGTGCAGGAGTTCAAGGAAGAGTTTGCCGAGGCCGTCGAGCACTTGAATGCGCTGGTGGCGGAGTAGCATCCACATCGTCATTGCGAGCGCAGCGAAGCAATCCAGACTGCGGCCGCGGAAAGATTCTGGATTGCTTCGCTTCGGTCGCAATGACGAAGCAACTGATATCGTGAATTGAGGCCATGACCGACAATACCAATATTCCCGAAGACCGAATCCCCGTCATCGTCGGCATCGGCGAGATCGTCGACCGTCCCAAGGAGATCACCGCTGGCCTCGAGCCGCTCGATCTGCTGGAACAGGCGCTACGGCGTGCCGAGCAGGATGCCGGGGCAAAGCTGCTCGACGAAGTGCAATCGCTCGACATCGTCAACTTCCTGAGCTGGCGCTACCGCGATCCGGAGAAGCTGCTGGCGCAGCGGCTCGGCGTCACACCTTCGCATTGCTATTACGGCCCGGTCGGCGGCGAGAGTCCGATCCGCTACATCCACGAGGCGGCAAAGCGCATCGCGCGCGGGGAATGCAGCGTCGCCGCGGTCTGCGGCGCCGAAGCGCAGTCGACGGCGACCAAGGCCGAGCGCGCAGGCGCAAAGCTGCCATGGACGCCGTTCGCGCATGATGTCGAGGAGCCGAAACGCGGCGCGGCGTTCCAGAAGCCTTTGGCCGTGAAGCTCGGCGTGTTCCGTCCCGTCACGGTCTATCCGTTCTACGAGGCGGCCTCCTCCGCGCATTGGGGCCAGACGCCGCGCGAGGCGATGGCGGAGTCGGGGACATTGTGGTCGCGCTATTCCGAAGCCGCCGCGCAAAATCCAAATGCCTGGCTGAAGCGACGCCATACGCCGGACGAGATCACGACGCCCACCGCGGACAACCGTCTCATCGCCTGGCCCTACAACAAGCTCATGGTGGCCAACCCGAGCGTCAACATGGGCGGCGCACTGCTGCTCACCAGCCTTGCCAAGGCGCGCGCGGCCGGCATCGCCGAGGACAGACTGGTCTATCCGCTCGGCGGCGCCTCGGCGGAAGAGCCGCGCGACTATCTCCTGCGCGATCAGTTCTACGAGAGCCATCCGCAGAATGCGGTGTTGAAAGCCGTGATGGACCTCGCAGGCGGCGACGGCAAAAAGTTCGACGCGATCGAGCTCTATAGCTGCTTCCCCTGCGTGCCCAAGATGGCGCGGCGGACACTGGGCCTTTCCGCCGACGTGCAGCCGACCGTGACCGGCGGCCTCACCTTCTTCGGCGCGCCGCTCAACACCTACATGACGCATGCGGCCTGCGCGATGGTGCGGCGCCTGCGCGATGGCGCCAGGCTCGGCCTGCTCTACGGCCAGGGCGGCTTCGTCACCAAGCATCATGCGCTGGTGGTTTCGAAGGCGCCTCCGCGCGAGGCGCTGGCGCAGGAGACGAGCGTGCAAGGAGAGGCCGACCGCAACAAGCGCGCGGTGCCGGACTTCGTCGCGGAAGCCTCAGGCAAGGGCAAGGTCGAGAGCTTCACGGTGCTCTATGGCCGCGGCGGCGATGTCGAGCACGGTGTCGTCATGCTGCGCACGGAAGATGGCCGCCGCACGCTCGCGCGGATACCGGCGCGCGATACGGCAACGCTGGCGCATCTGCTCGATATGGACAGGACGCCGGTCGGCTCGCTTGGCGAGATCGCGATGGCCGACGATGGCGTACCGCAGTGGCGGATGGCTTAGTCGATCTGACGTCGTCATTCCGGGGCGATGCGCAGCATCGAACTATGGTGTGCAATTGCACACCTGGGAATCTCGAGATTCCGGGTTCGGCTCTTCGAGCCGCCCCGGAATGACCATGCCACTAATCAGCCCTTCGGCGCCTGCGTCTCCGAGGCGGTGGCCGGCTTGCCCTTGGCGCCGACGACGCGGACCTGATCGCCGTCGGTCAGGCCGTCCGGCGGGGCGGTGATGACGCGGTCATCGGCTGCGATGCCTGAGGCGAGCTCGATCTCGCGGCCGAGATCGCGGGCGATGGTCACGGTCTTGAACAGCACCTTGTCGTCCGCACCGACGGTCGCGACACGCAGGCCGCTGCCGTTGAAGATCAGCGCGCTGGCGGGAATGCTGAGCGGCGCGGAGTCGCGCTGCAGGCTCAGCTTCACGCTGGCATAGCCGCCGGGCATCAGCTCTCCGCTCGAATTGTCCAGGCCAAGCTGCATGCGCGTGGTGCCGGAGGCGACGTCGACCGCCTGCGAGGACGCCTCCACCGTCGCCTGGAAGGTCCGGTTCGGATACTCCGGCAGCGCGATGGTGGCCTTGGCGCCGATCTTGATCGCCGGCACGTAGTTCTGGGGTACGTTGACATAGACGCGCAGCTTGGTGATGTCCGAGACCACGAACATCGCCGGGCCCGAGCCGCCGCCGGCATTGATCAGCGCACCGACGTCGGTATCGCGCGCCGTGACGACGCCATCGAACGGCACCGTGATCTTCTTGTAGCCGGCGAGCGCTTCCAGCCGCTCGACATTGGCCTGCCCCGAATGCACGGCGGCGTTCTTGTTGGACAGATCGGCGGTGCGCTCGTCGATTTCCTGCGCGGAGACGAAATTGGAGGCGACCAGAGTCTTGCGGCGGTTCAGCGTGGCCTCCGATAGCCTGGCGCTGGCCTGCTGGCTGGCGAGGTCGGCACGGGCCTGCAAGAGCTGCTGGTCGAGGTCGGGCGCCTCGATCTCGGCAATCACCTGCCCGGCCTTGACGCGGGCGCCAATATCGGCGCTCCAGCTCTTCAGGTAACCCGACACGCGCGCGAAGATTGGGGCGCGGTAGTAGGCTTCCAATCGGCCCGGCAGATCGAGGGTGGCGTTGAGCACCTTGGCGTTGGGCTGGGCTACCGCGACGCTGGGAACGGCCTGATCGTCGGTCCACTCCTTCAGCCTGGAGCCCTGCTCCTCGCGCGCACGGATGCCGGTGCCGACGACCAGGCCTGCCGCAATCAGCGCCACCACGCCGAAGATGCCCAGTTTCCGGTGCGACACCGGCGAGCGGGATTCAGTGGGCGACATCCGGAGTCTCCAAAGGGGCGGCGGCTTTGGCGCCTTGTTTCTTGTGTACCATACTGAACACCACGGGAACAAACATCAGCGTGGCGAAGGTTGCAAAGATCAGGCCGCCGATCACGGCGCGGCCGAGCGGCGCATTCTGCTCGCCGCCCTCGCCGAGCCCCAGGGCCATCGGCGCCATGCCGATGATCATGGCGAGCGCGGTCATCAGGACGGGACGGAACCGGACGAAGCCGGCTTCGAGCGCGGCCGCAACGGGATCGCCGAGCTCCTCGTAGCGCTCGCGCGCAAAGGAGATCACGAGCACGCTGTTGGCGGTGGCAACGCCCATGCACATGATCGCGCCGGTGAGCGCCGGGACCGACAGTGTCGTCTCCGTCATGAACAGCATCCAGACGATCCCGGCGAGCGCGGCCGGAAGCGCCGTGATGATCACGAAGGGGTCGGACCAGGACTGGAAGTTCACGACGATCAGGAAGTAGATCAGCACGACGGCGCCGAGCAGGCCGAACAGCAGGCCCGTGAAAGCGCTGTTCATGGTCTGCACCTGTCCGAGCAGCACGACGGAAGATCCCTTCGGCACCTCCTTCGCGGTGTCGGCGATCACCTGGCGGATGTCGGCGGCAACTGCGCCGAGATCGCGGCCCGAGGTCGTCGCGAAGATCTGCACCATCGACTGGATGTCGTATTGCGACACCACCGCGCTCGACGTCGAGCGCTTGATGTCGGCGATGCCGCCGAGGATCGGCGACTGCGAATTGCTGGCGGCGGTGATCGGCAGCGTCTGCAGCGCGCTGAGCGAGTCGATCTGGTATTGCGGCGTCTGCATCACGATCGAATAGGACACGCCGTTGTCCGGATTGAGGTAGTAGGTCGGCGCCACCTGTGAGGAACCGGCGAGGTTCACCACGAGACTGTTGGTGACGTCGCGCTCGGTCAGGCCGACATATTGCGCACGGGTGCGGTCGACATCGATATTGAACGTCGGGTTGTTCGGCGATTGCTGGATGCGCGCATCGGCAACGCCGGGAATCTTGCGGACCTTGGCCAGCAGATTGTTGGCGTAAGCGAAGTTGGCGCTGACATTGGCGCCGCGAATTTGAAGGTCGATCGGCGCTGGCGCGCCGAAGTTCAGGATCTGGCTGACGATATCGGCCGGCAGGAACGCGAAGCTGACGCCGGGGAACAGCCGCGGCAGCTGCTCGCGCAACACCTTGACGTGCTCTTCGGTCGGCTTGTGGCCTTCCCTGAGCTTGATCTGGATGTCGCCGTCCTGCGGGCCGATGACGCCGGTGTTGTTGTAGGTCATGTTGATGCCGGAGATCGGCATGCCGATGTTGTCGGTCAGGGTCTCGATCTCGCCCGGGACCAGCTTGCGGATCGCCTTCTGGATATCGGCAAGCTGGTTCGCGGTCTCCTCGACGCGGGTGCCGACCTGGGTGCGGACGTGCATCAGGATGTTGCCGGCATCGACCGCGGGGAAGAAGTTGCGCCCGAGGAACGGCACCAGCGCAAAGGACGCACCGACGACGCAGAGGAAGCCGATCACGAACACCGCGCGATGCGCCAGCGCCATGCCGAGCAGGCCGCGATAGAAGCTGCGGATGCGCTCGAACCGCGCCTCGAAGCCGCGCTGGAACCAGACCAGCGGATTGCGCGACTTCGGGGGTTCGCCCTCGTGATGGACATGGGCCTGCAAGAGGTAGTTCGCCATGGTCGGCACCAGCGTGCGCGACAGGATGAACGACCAGATCATGGCGAACATCACGGCCTCGGCCATCGGCACGAATAGAAAGCGCGCGACACCGGTGAGGAAGAACATCGGCACGAACACGATACAGATGCAGAGCAGCGAGACGAAGGCCGGCGTGACGATCTGGTTGGCGCCGTCGAGGATCGACTGCTCGACCGGCTTACCCTGCTCCAGATGGTAGTTGATGTTCTCGATGGTCACGGTGGCGTCGTCGACGAGGATGCCGACGGCGAGCGCGAGACCGCCGAGCGTCATGATGTTCAGCGTCTCCCCGATCGCCGACAGCATGATGATGGCGCCCAGCACCGACAGCGGGATCGAGACCGCGATGATGATGGTCGAGCGCCAGCTGCCGAGGAACAGCAGGATCATGACGCTGGTGAGCAGCGCCGCGATCACGCCCTCGAAGGCGACGCCTTGAATCGCGCCGCGAACGAACACCGACTGGTCGCCGATAAAGCCGATCTTCAGCGCGTCCGGGAGCTGGTCCTTGACCTCGATCACCTTCTGCTTGATGCCGGCGATGATATCGAGCGTCGAGGTCGCGCCCGCCTTCAGCACCATCATCAGCACCGAGCGGCTGCCGTCGACATGGACGATGTTGGTCTGCGGCGGATTGCCGTCGCGGACGGTCGCGACATCGCGCACATAGACCATCGCGCCGTTGACGGTCTTGATCGGCAGATTGCCGAGCTCGTCGATCTTCAGCGGCGAGTTGTTGAGCTGGATGTTGTACTCGAAGGTGCCGATCTTCTGGGTGCCGACCGGCGTGATCAGGTTCTGCGCGGCCAGCGCATTGGCGACGTCCTGGCCGGACAGGCCGCGCGCCTGGAGCGCGGTCGGGTCGAGATCGATCTGGACCTGGCGCTGCTTGCCGCCGAACGGATACGGAATCGCCGCGCCCGGCACGGTGACCAGCGGGGTGCGCAGATTATTGATGCCGATATCGGCGAGGTTCTGCTCGGTCAGCCCGTCGCCCGACAGCGCCACCTGGATGATCGGCACGGTCGAGGCCGAGTAATTCAGGATCAAGGGCGGCGTCGCGCCCGGCGGCATCTGCTTGAGCAACGTCTGCGAGATCGCAGTGACCTGCGCGTTGGCGGTGCGGATGTCGACGTTCGGCTGGAAGAAGATCTTGATGATGCCAAAGCCGTTATAGGAATTGGCCGTGATGTGCTCGATGTCGTTGACCGTCGTCGTCAGCGCGCGCTGGAACGGCGTCGTGATGCGGCCGGACATCTGGTCGGGCGGCAGGCCGGTGTACTGCCAGACCACGCCGATCACGGGAATGCGGATGTCGGGGAAGATGTCGGTCGGCGTCCGCAGCGCTGCCAGCGGTCCGATCATCAGGAGCAGGAGCGCGAGCACGACAAACGTATAGGGTCGGCTCAGGGCAATACGGACCAGAGCAATCATGCGCCAGGCAATTCCAGGTCAAGCAGGGATACGGAATCCGCCCCGACGGGGATCCTCTTTCCCGTTTACCTGAGCACCGCCGACAGCGCCAATGCCAAGCGACAGCGCGCTCTTCACTTCCGTGCTACCGCGCTGCGGAATAAGCATCGCAGCTATGCGAAGATGAAAAGCAGCACGGCGTCGTCCCGGCGAAGGCCGGGACCCATACCGCGGAATTTATCGATTGCATTCGATAGGCGTACCGAACGACGAGTCTACGCCAAACCACGTCCTGTGGTTATGGGTCCCGGCCCCCGTGCGCAATTGCGCACTAGGCCGGGACGACATTGGGGAGACTTACGCGGCGCGAACGTTGGTCAGGAACTTGCTGACCTCGGTCTTGAGCCGGCTCGAGTCATTCGACAGCATCTGCGCGGCCGACAGCACCTGCGAGGAGGCGGTGCCGGTCTCGGTCGCACCGCGCTGAACGTCGGCGATGTTGGAGGAGACCTGCTGGGTGCCCTGCGCCGCCTGCTGTACGTTGCGGGCGATCTCCTGGGTCGCCGCGCCCTGCTCTTCCACGGCCGCCGCGATTGCTGACGAGATCTCCGACAGACGCTCGATGGTAGAGGAGATCTCCTTGATCGCTCCGACCGAATCGTTGGTCGCCGCCTGAATGCCGGAAATCTGCTGGCCGATTTCGCCGGTCGCCCTCGCAGTCTGCTCGGCGAGCGCCTTCACCTCGGAGGCGACCACGGCGAAGCCGCGACCGGCTTCGCCCGCGCGCGCCGCCTCGATGGTGGCGTTCAGCGCCAGCAGGTTGGTCTGGCCGGCGATGGTGTTGATCAGCTCGACGACGTCGCCGATGCGGGAAGCCGCCTTGGAGAGCTCGCTGACGCGCTCGGTGGTGGCACGGGCCTGGCCGACGGCGTCGCCGGCCATCCGCGCCGATTCCTGCACCTGACGGCTGATCTCGCCGACCGAGGAGGCCATCTCCTCGGTCGCCGAAGCCACCGACTGCACGTTGGTCGAGGCTTCTTCCGAAGCTCCGGCAACGGTGGTCGCGAGCCGCTGGGAGCGGTCGGCGGTCGAGGTCAGCGTTGAGGCGGAAGCTTCGAGCTGGGTCGAGGCCGATGACACGGTCTGGACGATCTCGCCGATCATCGTTTCGAATTCGTGGGTGATGTTGTCGACGCGGCGGCCGCGCTCGATCTTGGCTTCGGCGTCGGCCGCTGCGGCTTCGTCGGCGGCCTTCTTGGCAATCAGCGCTTCCTTGAAGACCTGGAGCACGTCGGCCATGGAACCGATCTCGGTCTTCTCGCCGCGATGCGGGACTTCGGCGGAGAGGTCGCCCTTGCCCAGCGCCTGCATCGGCTCGACGATCGAGGCGATGCCGCTGGAGACGTCGTGGACGAGATAGAAGCCGACGCCGATGCCTGTCAGGACCGCAGCGCCCAGGATGATCGCGACCAGCATGAAGGCGAAGGAATAGCTGCTGTCCGCGTCCCGGGCGGCCTGGTCGCCGCCCTTGGTGTTGAGATCGATGTCCTTGCGCAGGACTTCGTCGGACTGGATGCCGATCTTGTTGGCGGTCTTGACGTTCAGCTCATGCGACTCGTGCGGGACCTTGCCGACTTCCTTGCGCGACAATGCAAAGACCTCGTCGGCGCTCTTCTTGTAGTCGTCCCACAGCTTGGACCATTCGGTGTAGAGCGCCCGCTCCTCCGGGGAGGTGATCATCGGCTCGTAGCTCTGGCGGGCCTTGGCCAGTGTCTCGCTGGTGGTGACCGCGATCTTTTCCATCGCGAGCTTTTCTTCCAGGGTCTCGGCCAGCATGTGCTCGCGGACCACGCTGCGATAGGTGATGACGCTGGCCCGGAGCTCGCCCAGCACCCGCACGCTCGGCATCCAGCTCGTGGTGATGTCGACCGTGTTGGCGTTCATCGACCGCATCTTCATGACGGCGAGCAGGCCCATGCCGGCCATCGCGACCAGCAGGAACGCCACGACACTGATGATCTTGGCGCGGATGGAAATCTTGGCGAACATAGTCGGGTCTCTTTATGCTGGCGCGGGCGCCCGTCCGGGAGGTCTAAAGAATCAACCAAAGGGAGCGACGCCGACATCAGACAACAGAGCGACTGAGCAGATGTTAACTACGACTCCGTACGAGTACGGAGCCTGAAAGAGATGAACAGGCAGCTAAGAACGCTCTGCGCTCAGCGCATGAGCCTAAGCGCATCGGAGAAAAACTCCGGGCCGCCGAAATTGCCGGACTTCAGAGCGAGCAGCATGTCGCCCCCGGCGCCGACCGCGCGCAGCACCGGAACGCCCGCAGCGATCTCCACCCCGACGAGAAATCCGGGAATCTTCAACCGATCGACCACGGCGCCGGACGTCTCGCCGCCGGCAACGACCAATCGCCGCACGCCTGATTTCACGAGGTTTTCGGCGATGTCGGCCATCGCCTGCTCGATGGCATGTCCGGCTGCGTCACGGCCGTGACGTGCCTGAAGCGCTGAGACCTGATCCGGTGTCGAGCTCGATGCGATCAGCACCGGACCCTCGGCCAGTCGCGGCCTAGCCCAGTCCAGCGCACGCTGTGCTTCGTCCGCTCCCGTAAGAATACGGTCCGGATCGAGATGAAACACCGGCATGACCTGTTCAGCGCTGGCGATCTGCTTGAGCGTGGCCTGCGAGCAGCTGCCGGCAAGACACGCCGCCGGTCCACCAACGGCAGCTCCGGATTCGCTGCCTGCCGCATTCGACTTGACCTTGCCGGTCGACACCAGCGCCCGCGCCAGTCCAAGGCCGATGCCGGAGGCGCCGACCGACAGCCGATGTTCGGCGGCCACGAGGCCGATGGTTTCGAGATCGCGATCGAACACGGCGTCGATGATCGCAGCGCCAATGCCCTTGCCCGCGAGTTCGGCCAGCCGTGCCCGTACGGCATCCGCGCCGCGCGTGACGGTGGCGAGATCGACGAGGCCGATTTGTGTCCTGCTCTGGCGCGCCAGCACGCGCACCAGGCTGGAATCGTGCATCGGGTTGAGCGGATGGTCCTTGAGCGGGCTCTCGTTCAGCGGCACCGCGCCGACGAACAGGTTGCCCTGGTAGACGGTGCGACCTGTCTCCGGGAAGGCCGGCGTCACCAGAACGATGCCCTCGCCGCAATCGTCGCGCAACGCGTCCATCACCGGGCCGATATTGCCGGCGTCGGTGGAATCGAAGGTCGAGCAGATCTTGAACAGCACGTGGCTCGCGCCGCGGCCGCGCAGCCATGTCTCCGCCGCGCGCGAGCGCGATACAGCAAGGCCCGCTTCGATCGAGCGGCTCTTCAAGGACACGACGACAGCGTCGACCTCGGGCAGCGCCAGATCATCGGCAGGTATGCCGATGGTCTGCACGGTGCGCAGGCCCGCACGCGTCAGCGTGTTGGCAAGATCGGAGGCGCCGGTGTAGTCGTCAGCGATGCAACCCAGTGCAAGAGTCACGGCTTCACTCCCGCATAGGGCTTGAACCAGGCAAGGCCGTCGGTGGTCTTGCCGCGCGGATTGTACTCGCAGCCGACGAAGCCGGCATAGCCGAGCCGGTCGAGCTCTTCGAACAGGAAGGGATAGTTCAGCTCCTCGCCGTCTGGCTCGTTGCGCGAGGGGATGCTGGCGATCTGGATGTGGCCGATGATCGGCATCATCTCGCGCAGCCGCATGGTGACGTCGCCATGGATGATCTGGCAGTGATAGATGTCGAACTGGAGCTTCAGGTTCGGGAGCCGCAACTCCTGGATCAGGTCGCGCGCGAAGCCGAAATCGTTGAGGAAGTAGCCGGGCACGTTGCGGGCATTGATCGGCTCGAGCACGATGTCGATGCCGTGCGGCGCGAAGAACTCCGCCGCCCACGCCACCGACTTGTAGAACGCCTCGATCGCGACGCGCTCGCCACGGTTGGCAAGGCCGGCCATCAGGTGCAGGCGCTTGACGCCGGTGGCCTTGGCGTAAGGCAGCGCGGTCTCGAGGCTCGCCTTGAGATCGGCGAAGCGGGCCGGGAGCGCGGCGAAACCCTTCTCGCCCGCATTCCAGTCGCCGGGCGGCAGGTTGAACAGCGCCTGGGTCAGGCCGTTGCGCTTGAGCCGCTCGCCGACCGCCTCGGCCGGATGCTCGTAGGGAAAGAGAAACTCGACGGCGGTGAAGCCGGCTTGCGCGGCGGCATCGAAGCGATCGAGGAACGGCACCTCGGTGAACATCATCGAGAGATTGGCGGCGAAACGGGGCATTGGAATCCTCTCGTCCTTACTTGTCGCCGGGAAGCTTCACGCCGGTGACCTGCGCATACATGCGCGCGACCGAGGCGTCGTCGTCGCGGCCCATGCCGGCGGCAGCCGTCATCAAGAACATCTGGAGCGCGGCCGCGGAAACCGGCACCGGGAATCTGGCGCTGCGCGCCATGTCCTGGATGATGCCGAGATCCTTGACGAAGATCTCGACCGCGCTGCGCGGCGTATAGTCGCCGTCGAGCACATGCGGCATGCGGTTCTCGAACATCCACGAATTGCCGGCAGAGGCCGTGATCACCTCATAGACCTTGCGGATGTCGAGGCCCTGCTTGGCCGCGAACGCCATCGCTTCGCTGGCGGCGGCGATGTGCACGCCGGCCAGCAGCTGGTTGATCATCTTGAAGGCGGCGCCCTGCCCGGCGGCATCGCCAAGCTCGTAGAGCTTTGCGGCCATGGCGTCGAGCGCCGGCCGCGCCTTTGCGAAGGCAGCCGGGCTGCCCGAGGCGAGGATCGTCAGTTCGCCTTGCGCGGCGCGCTGCGCTCCGCCGGAGATCGGCGCATCCAGATAATGCCGGCCGGTCGCCTCGAGTTGCTTGGCCAGGCGCCGCGCGACGTCGGGATCCATCGTGGCCGACGACAGGAAGACGCTGTCCTTGGGCATGGTTTCGGCGACGCCATCCTTGCCGAACAGGATCGTCTCGGTCTGCGCTGCATTGACGACGACGCTGACGACGATGTCGGCGTCTTTGGCCGCCTCGGCCGGCGTCCTGGCGCCCGCGCCGCCCTCCTTCACGAAGCGCGCCACCGCATCGGCCGAGACGTCGCAGCCGGTGACGGCGTAACCGGCGCGCTTCAGCGAGGTCGCCATGCCAAATCCCATCGAGCCGAGCCCGATGACGGCGATACGCTGATTTTGTGACGTGGAGGCGGACATGCAACTGACCCTTGCGAAACGTTTCCCGGATAGCCGGCCCTTGCGGCGGCTCGACGAACCGATAACACGGCTTGGCCGCGCTGCCAAAGCGTGAGACAAGCGGTCATGACCGCCATGAGCAACGAGACAAGGCTGCGTGAGGATATCTGTCGCTTCGGACGGTCCCTGTTCGAGCGCGGACTGACGCCGGGCTCGTCCGGCAATATCAGCATCAAGCTCGACGATGGCGGCTGGCTGGTGACGCCGACCAATGCCTCGCTCGGCTTCCTCGACCCGGCGCGGCTGTCGCGGCTGGATAGCCAGGGCCGGCCGATCTCGGGCGATGCACCGACCAAGGAAGTTCCGCTGCACACCGCGCTCTACGACACCCGCGGCAGTGCACGCGCGATCGTGCACCTGCACTCGACGCATTCTGTCGCACTGTCGATGCTGCCCGAGATCGACCCGCGCGCCGCGCTGCCGCCGATGACGGCCTATTATCTGATGAAATGCGGTGCGACCGCGCTCGTGCCCTATTACCGCCCCGGCGATCCCGCGGTGGCGGATGCGATCAAGGGGCTGGCGGGGAAATATTCATCCGTGCTGCTCGCCAATCACGGCCCGGTGGTCGCCGGCGACACGCTGGAGGCCGCAGTGTTCGCGACCGAGGAGCTGGAGGAGACGGCGAAGCTATACCTGCTGCTGCGCGGGATGAACCCGCGCTATTTGTCGCCGGAGCAGGTGAAGGATCTGGTGAAGGTGTTCGGGGTGACGTTGCCGGAGCATGGGCACGGGCATTAGCGTCGCCTCATGAGGAGCACGACAGTGCTGCCTTACCCACCACTGTCATTCCCCGCGAAGGCGGGGAATCCAGTACGCCGCGGCCCGTCCGTATCCCACTAACGTCTCGGAATACTGGATCGCCCGCCTTCGCGGGCGATGACGTCGAGAGTGTGGGACGTCTGTGCCCAACACTTATGTGCCTACAGCCCCAGATACGCCTTCCTCACATCCGGATTGCCCCTGATCTCGCTCGCCGCGCCCTGCATCAGCACGCGGCCGGTTTGCAGAATGTAGGCGCGGTCGGCGATCTCCAGGCACTCGGCCATGCGCTGCTCGACGATCAGCACGGTCATGCCGGCGTCGCGGATGCGCTTCACCGCCTGGAAGATTTCATCCACCAGCTTCGGCATGATGCCTTGCGACGGCTCGTCCAGCATCAGCAGCCGCGGGCGCGTCATCAGCGCGCGGCCGATGGCCAGCATCTGCTGCTCTCCGCCGGAGAGTGTCTCGGCCCGCTGCTCCAGGCGTTCGGACAAACGCGGAAACAGCGTGAAGACGAGATCGAGCGGCTCTTCGCGGTTCGCTTCGCCGCGGTAGAGATAGCTGCCGAGGCGAAGATTGTCGCGCACCGACAGCCGCGGGAACAGGCGGCGGTTCTCCGGCACATAGGCGATGCCGGTTGCGGTGATGTGGTGCTGCGCCATGCCGTCGAGGCGCTTGCCGTCGAAGGTCACGGTGCCCGAGCGCGGACGCTCGGCGCCGGCGATGGATTTGAGCAGTGTCGACTTGCCTGCGCCGTTGGCGCCGGCCACGCAGACGATCTCGCCCTTGGCGACTTCAATACTGACCGCGGAGATCGCGACCAGGCCCTGATAGGCGGTCGTGACTTCATGCACCGACAGCATGACGATCTCCCAGATATGCGCTGATCACCTTGGGATCGCGAACGACGTCGGCAGGCTTGCCCTCGACCAGCACCTTGCCGAGGTCGAGCACGATGGCACGGTCAACCAGCGGCATCACGATCTCCATGACGTGCTCGACCATCAGTACGGTGATGCCGGCATCTCGCACCTTGCGCACCAGCGCGACACCGGTCTGCGCCTCGGTCGGCGTGAGGCCGGTGAGGACTTCGTCGAGCAGCAGCAGCTTCGGTTCGGTCGCAAGCGCACGCGCGACTTCGAGGCGGCGCTTCTCGGCCGGCACGAGATCGCTTGCGAGCACGTCCGCGCGTGCGCCAAGGCCGGTGAACTCCAGCACCTCATGCGCCTTGCGCCGCGCCTCGCGCATCACGGTGTTGCGCACGAGCGCACCGACGATGACGTTGTCGATGACAGTCATGGTCTCGAAGCTCTTGACGACCTGGAAGGTGCGCGCGACGCCGCGCTGACAGCGCTCGGCCGCGGGCAGGTTGGTCACATCCTCCCCGTCGAAGATAATCGAGCCCTGCGTCGGCGGCAGCACGCCCGCAATGAGATTGAACAGCGTCGACTTGCCGGCGCCGTTGGGACCAATCAGGCCGACGATCTCGCCGCGCCCGACCGAGATCGAGACATCGCTGTTGGCAACAAGGCCGCCAAAACGCTGCCAGACGCCGCGGGTTTCAAGGAGCGCGGTCATCGCGAAGCTCCCTTGCGGCGCGAGAACAGCCCGATCAGACCTTCCGGCCGCGCCAGCGCAATCACGACGATCAGCGTGCCATAGACGATGAGATCGACGCCGCGGCCGGAGCCGCCGATATAGGAGCGCGTCAGCTCGGTGAGCGGAATCAGGATTACCGCGCCGAGCAGCGGCCCCCACAGCGTGCCGATGCCACCCAGCACCGCCGGCAACGCCATCAGCAGCGAGAACTGGAAGCCCATGACGCTTCCGGGATCGATATAGGAAACATACATGGCATAGAAGCTACCGCCGACCGCGACCAGGAAGGCAGAGACGGCCGCAGCCCCCATCTTGGAATCGAACACGACCACGCCGAGGCTCTGGGCTGCGTCGGGATTGTCCTTCACCGCGCGCCACCAATAGCCCCATTTCGAGTCTTCCAGCCACCAGGTGACGAACCAGGCGATGCAGGCGAGCGCCAGCGCGAAATAGAAGTACGGCAGCTTGCTGCGGGCGAACTGGAATTTCAACCAGCTGTCGCCGCGCACGGGCATCTCGATGCCGAGGGCCGCACCCGCCCATTCCCAGTTCTGGATCAGCAGCAAGCCGATCTCGGCGATCACGATGGTGGCGATCGCAAAGTAGTGGCCGCCAAGGCGGAAGCAGGGATAGCCGAGCGCCAGCGCGATCAACGCGGAGATGGCGCCGCCGGCGAGCATACCGAACCAGGGCAGCACGCCGAACTTCGTGAACAAGAGCGTGGTGGTATAGGCGCCCAAGCCGAAATAGAGGGCATGCCCGAGCGATATCTGCCCGCAATAGCCGGACAGGATGTTCCAGCTCTGCGACAGCGCCCCGAACATCAGCGTCAAAATCATGATGTTCTGGACGTTTGGATTCTTGACGAACAACGGCACGAGCGCAGCGGCGACCGTAAGGCAAGCTGCAACGAGGAGTTCGCGGCGACGCCGCTCTGTAAAGCTCTTGTCCATCTCACATCGATCCGAACAGGCCGCGTGGCCGGATAAAGACCACGAGGAGATAGACGGCATAGATGCCGACCGACTTCAATGATGGCGGCAGCACGAGCGCGGTGGTGGCCTCGACGAGACCGACGACGATGCCGCCGGCGAATGCGCCGAACACGCTGCCGAAGCCGCCCAGCGCCACCGTGACATAGGCGATCAGTGCAAAGGATGCACCGACGTCGGGATAGATGTAGAAGAAGCTCGCCATGATGGCGCCGGCGAGCCCCACAAGGGCAGCGCCGAGGCCCCAGCCGAGCGCGAACACGCGGTTCTTGTCGATGCCGACGAGGGCAACCGCACCGGGATCCTCGCGGGTCGCCTCCAGCGCACGGCCGAAATCGGTGCGGTTGATGAACAAATAGAGCCCGCCGAACGCGGCGATCGCGACCAGCGCGCCGAACAACTGCGGCTGCGGCAGGAAGATCCCGGCGACCGATACCGTCTTGCCGCCGAGCCATGAGTTGGGGACGCTGCGGTAGTCGGCCGTGAAGAACAGCTGCGCCAGGCCGCGCATCACGATCGCAAGGCCGAAGGTCGCGAAGATCTGCACCATGCCGACATTGGCCTTGGCGCGCATCGCAAACCGCACGATCACGAGATAGACCACCGCCCCCAATACGAACAAGGCGGCGGCGGCCAGCGGCGCCGACAGCAGCGGATCGATCGCGAAGAACGTGAACAGGAAGAACGTCACGTACATCGCCAGCATCAGGAATTCGCCATGGGCGAAGTTGACGACGTCCATCAGGCCAAAGATCAACGCCAGGCCAACAGCGATCAGTCCGTAGAGCAGCCCCATCAGGAGGCCGCTCGCAAGACTCTGGATAATGGTTTCGGCTGTCACGTCGCTTCGTCCCCCGCCCGCAACCTGATCGCTTACTTCATCGGCCAGATCGCATCGGCAACCGCCGCCTGCGACGGGAAGATGGTGACGAACTTGCCGCCGACATATTGCAGCAGCACCGGATCGGCATCGTTGTTCTGGCCCATCTCGTCGAACTTGACGCGCTTCCAGGGCATGATGGTCTGCTCGCCCGACATCTCGGTCGCGGCCAGCGTGTCACGGATCTTCTCGCCGTCGGTGGATTTGGCGCGGTTGATGGCGTCCGCCATGATGATCATGGCCATGAACTGCCGCGACGTGTTGTCGTTGAGGTCCTTGCCCGACTTCGCCTTGAACAGATCGTTGATCTTGCCGACCATCGGCCGCTTGGCGGCGAGATCGAGCGAGAAACTGCCGCGGGTGATCGCACCCTCGAGCTTGTCGCCGACGGCGTCGTAAAGTGCCTTTTCGGAGAAGCCGGCGGCTTGCGCCACGATGGCGTTCGGCTTGTAGCCGAGCTCGGCCATGGTCTTGACCAGCAGGATGCCGTCGGTGGTGTAGCTGGAGGGCAGCAGCACGTCGGCATTGGCGGCCTTGAGCTGCTGGACTTCAGCCGAGAGCGACGGCGAGTTGGCGCGGTACTTGATGTCGGCGACGATCTTGTAGCCGCGTTCGGTGGCGAGCTTGGTCTGCGCATTGGCAGAGTCGGTGCCGAAGATCGTATCTTCGTGGAACAGCGCCAGCGTCTCGGCCTTGGCGCCCTTCTTCTTCATCGCATCGAGGAAATCGAACATCCCGGCCGAGAACATCTCATCGTGCGGTGAGGCGCGGAAATAATACTTCAGGCCGCGGCGATGCAGACTCGGCGAGGAGTTGTCTGCCGACAGGAACGGAGTCTGGTAACGTTCGCAGATCTGGCTGATCGTGACTGCGACCGCGCTTTGATAGGAACCGAGAATGGCGCAGACCTTTTCCTGCGTGATGAGGCGCTCGGCTTCGGCGCGCCCCTTTTGCGGGTCGCCCTGGGTGTCGGCATAGACGATACGGATCTTGGCACCGCCGAGACCGGGCAGACCCACGCCCTTGGCAAGCGGCAGATCGAAGTTCTGATCGTTGTTGATGATGTCGATCGCGGTCTCGAACGCGCGCTGCGCATCGACACCCACCTGGGCGCCTGAGCCCGACAAGGGATAGGTCGCACCGATCACCACTTCAGAAGTTTGCGCGCGGGCGGCTAGCGGGATCAGTGCGGCAGTGGCGGCGGCTCCTAGCAGAACGTCGCGGCGAGTGATCGTCATAGGCAAAGTCCCCTGTTATTCGAATTTTGCGCGTATCGAATGAAGCGATTGACAGATAGCGTAAAGCCTGAAGAAGCAGCAAACGCTGCCCATTAAATCACGGCCATGGTCCTGTTCTTGAGATCCGTCACCAGCATCAGGCCGGGCGAATGCGTGATTGCGAACGGTACCTTCGCGGCGTTGATCACCGATTGCGGCGTGACGCCGCAGGCCCAGAACACCGGGATCTCGTCATCGGCGACCGGCACGGGATCGCCATAGTCGGGCTTGGCGATGTCCTTGATGCCGATCAGATGCGGATGGCCGAGATGCACGGGCGCGCCGTGCACCGCGGGATAGCGCGAGGTGATCTGCACCGCGCGGATCGCATCGGCCGGCTTGAACGGACGCATCGACACCACCATGGGGCCGGCGAACGGACCGGCCTCGCCGCAGGCGATGCTGGTGCGGTACATCGGCACGCGCACGTTCTGCTCGATGTGGCGGATCGGCATGCCCTCGTCGAGCAGCGCCTCCTCGAACGAGAACGAGCAGCCGAGCACGAAGGTCACGAGATCGTCGCGCCAGTACTTGGTGACGTCGGTCGGCTCGTCCACGACTTCGCCGTCACGCCAGACGCGGTAACGGGGAACGTCGGTGCGGATGTCGAGGTCGGCGCCGAGCGCGGGGATATGCGGGCTGCCAACGTCGGACATGCCGATGATCGGGCAGGGTTTCGGATTGAGCTGGCAGAAGCGGTGAAAGGCGCCGGCATATTCCGCCGGCAGGATCGCCAGATTGCCCTGGACGAAGCCGGGGGCGACCCCGGCGGTGGAGCCCACCTCGCCGCCGCGATAGGCGAGCCGGGCCTTGCGGCTCGACAGGGTGTCGGGTGTTTCAGTTTGCTGCACTGCCACCAAAACAGTCATGTAATCGACCTGCCTATAAACTCGACAAAGACAAGCCAACACCAAGCGTGCTATAAAGTCTAATCTTCCTTTCTAATCAATATCGATAAATTTCTTTTATCGATCGGGAAAATCCTTCCAATGCTGGACTTCAGGTCAATCGAGACGTTCCTCTGGGTTGTGAAGCTCGGCAGCTTTCGCGGCGCCGCACAAAGGCTCAACACGACCCAGCCGGCGATCTCCCAGCGCATCGCCCAGCTCGAGCGCGAGATGGGCGTGAAGCTCCTCAACCGCGATCATCGCGTGGCCTCGCCGACGCCGAGCGGGCGGCAGATGATGGTCTATGCAGAGAAGCTGATCGGCCTGCGCGCTCAGATGATGGCCGAGGTCGGCGACCGCTCGGCGATGCGCGGCGTGATGCGGCTCGGCGTGGCCGAGACCATCGTGCACACCTGGCTGCCGCGCCTGGTGAAGAGCGTGAACGAGCTCTATCCGAACCTGTCGCTGGAGATCGAGGTCGACATCACGCCGAACCTCACGGCACGCCTGCTCGCGCAGGAGATCGAGCTTGCCTTCGTGGTGGGGCCGCTGTCCGCCTCCGGCGTGCACAACCGCGTGCTCGCCGATTACCCGATCGGTTTTCTCGCAAGCCCCTCGCTCGGCCTCGGCAAGGGCCCGGTGACGCGCGCCGATCTCGCGCGTTTTCCGATCATCACCTTCCCGCGCAAGACCAGGCCCTACGAGGTCGTGCGCGAGGTGTTCGACCGGCCCGAATTGCCGCCGATCCGCTTGCATGCCTCCGCGTCGCTCGCGACCGTCATCCACATGGCGGTCGAGGGCCTCGGGATCGCCGTGATCCCCGACGCCATCGTCGAGAACGAACTCGCCGACGGGCGGCTGCAACTGCTCGACACCGATCTCGAAATCACGCCGCTGACGTTCACGGCAAGCTGGCTCGCTTCGCCCGACGTCGTGGCGGTGGAGCGCGTCGCCGAGCTTGCATGTCAGATTGCGCAGAGCAGCCTCGCGGTTGACGCGCCCGCGCTGGCGCGTCATTGAAACAGGCGCCGGACAACCTTCAACGTCATTCCGGGATGGTGCGCAAGCACCAGACCCGGAATCTCGAGATTCTCAGGTGCGCAATTGCGCACCATAGTTCGATGCTTCGCATCGCCCCGGAATGACAGATTACGAATGGACTGACCGCATGAGCCGAGCCGCGACCAACCTGCAAATCGATTCCGCCCGCCTCTGGGGCTCCATCCACGAGACCGCGCAGTTCGGCGGGACGGCCAAGGGCGGCGTGCGGCGGCTGACATTGAGCGCCGAGGACAAGCAGGTGCGCGACTGGTTCCGCAAGGCTTGCGAGGATGCCGGCCTCGAGGTTCATGTCGATGCGCTCGGCTCACAGTTCGGCCTGCGCAAAGGACGTGACACGTCGAAGCTGCCCGTCGGCATCGGCTCGCATCTCGACACCCAGCCAACCGGCGGCAAATATGACGGCATCCTGGGGACGCTCGGCGCGCTGGAGGTGATCCGCACCCTGAATGACGCCGGCATCGAGACCGAAGCGCCGATCTGCGTGGTCAACTGGACCAACGAGGAAGGCTCGCGCTTCGCGCCCGCGATGATGGCGTCCGCAGCTTACGTCGGCGATTTCACCACCGACGACATCCTGTCGCGCAAGGACGCCGAGGGCACCACCGTCGGCCAGGCGCTTGACGGCATCGGCTATCGCGGCGACAAGCCGGTCGGCTTCCAGAAGCTCGGCTGCTTCGTCGAGCTGCATATCGAGCAGGGCCCGATTTTGGAGGCCGAGGGCAAGACCATCGGCGTCGTCGATTCCGGCCAGGGCGTGCTGTGGTATGACGGCAAGATTTCCGGCTTCGAGAGCCATGCAGGATCGACCCCGATGCCGCTGCGGCGCGATGCGCTTGCCACGCTCTCCGAGATCGTGCTGGCGATGGAGGCGATCGCCAAGAAGCACGGGCCGAACGCGGTCGGCACGATCGGCGAGGCCGTGATCGCCAACCCCTCGCGCAACGTCATACCCGGCGAGATCGCCTTCACCATGGATTGCCGCAGCGCCGATGGGGCGATCATGGACGCGCTCGATCGCGACCTGCGTGCCGCGATTGCCGAGATCGCCGCGCGCCGCAAGGTCGAGGTCAAGATCGACCTGGTCTGGCGCAAGCCGCCGACGCATTTCGATCCCAAGCTGATCGCGGCGGTCGAGAACGCGGCCAAGACGCTCGGCTATTCCTCTCGCCGCATCACCTCAGGCGCCGGCCACGACGCCTGCAATCTCAACACCGTGATGCCGGCGGCGATGGTGTTCGTGCCTTGCAAGGACGGCATCAGCCACAACGAGCTGGAAGACGCCACGCAGCCCGACTGCGCCGCGGGCACCAACGTGCTGATGCACACCGTGCTGGCGATCGCCGGCGTCGCGTCCTGACCGGAGAGGGCCATGCGCGGAGTTTTCGTCGACGCCAACGAAGCCCTCGCCGTGATCATGGAGCGGCTGGAGCAGCCGGGCGATCCCAAGGTGCGGATCAACAGGGACCCTGACATCAAGCCCGAGCAATACCCGGAAATCCTCGACGGCGCCGAGATCGCGATCGTCGACCACACCGCGCTGCCGACCGAGGTCGCGAGGAAATGCGCGGGCCTGAAGCACGTCGTGTTCCTCGGCACCGGCGCGCGCAGCTACATGAACCCGGAAGAGCTCGCCGAGCTCGGCATCTCCGTGCACCTGATCAAGGGCTACGGCGACACCGCCGTGGCTGAATCCGCGATCGCGCTGATGTGGGCCTCGGCCCGCGTCATCGCGATGATGGATCGCGAGATGCGCGTCGGCAACTGGCTGCGCGAAGACGGCATGCAGCTCACCGGCAAGACGCTCGGCCTCATCGGCTTCGGCGGCATCGCAGCGGAGGTTGCGCGCATCGCCACAGGCAGCGGCATGAAGGTGATCGCCTGGAACCGCTCGCCGAAGAGCCATCCGGGCGTCACGTTCACCGATCTCGACACCGTGCTGGCGACCAGCGACGTGGTGTCGCTGCACCTTCTGCTCAACGACGAGACGCGCGGCATGATCACGCGCGAGAAGATCTTTGCGATGAAACCCGGCGTCATCCTCATCAACACCGCGCGCGCCGCGGTCGTCGACGAGGCCGCCATGATCGACGGGCTGAAGTCGGGCCACATCCGTCACGCCGGCCTCGACGTCTTCAACATCGAGCCCCTGCCCGGCGATCATCCGCTGACAAAACTGCCGAACGTGACGCTGTCGGCGCATTCGGCGTTCCGCACTCCGGAGGCGAGCGAAAACCTGATTGAAGCGGCATGGGTCCACTGCCGCCGGATCGTGAAAGGATAAGAGCAACGACAATGGCCGACTATCGCACCATCAAGGCAGAGCCGCTCACCAACGCCATCCGCGCCATCGTCAAGGCCGGCGGCTCCACGGACCGAGAAGCCGAGCTCGTCTCCACCAACCTCGTCGAGGCCAATCTTAGGGGACATGACTCGCACGGCGTCGGCATGATCCCGCGCTATGTCCAGAGCGTCACCAACGGCGGCCTCGCCGTGAACCAGCACGTCAAGATCGTGCTCGACACCGGTCCGCTTCTCACCCTCGACGGCCTCACCGGCTATGGCCAGGTGATCGGCCATGAAGCGATGGAGCTGGCTGCCGAGCGTGCCAAGAGCAACGGCGTGTGTCTCGTCGGTCTTTCCAATGCGCACCACATCGGCCGCATCGGCCACTGGGCCGAGCAGTGCATCGACCACGGGCTTGTATCGATTCACTTCGTCAACGTGATCTCGCGCCCGATCGTGGCACCCTGGGGCGGCAGCGATGCGCGCCACGGCACCAACCCGTTCTGCGTCGGCATCCCGCGCAGGGGCAAAGAGCCGATCGTCCTCGACTTCGCCACCAGCAGGATCGCGCAGGGCAAGACCCGCGTCGCCCACAACAAGGGCGTCGAACTGGAGCCCGGCACCATCATCGACAATGAAGGCAAGCCCACCACCAATCCGCGCTACACCGTGATCCCACCGCACGGCGCCATCCTGCCGTTCGGCGAGCACAAGGGTTCGGGTCTCGCGCTGGTGTGCGAAATCCTCGGCGGCGCGCTCTCCGGCGGGCAGGCGGTCAAGGGCCCCTCCGACGGCAAGTACAACGTCCTCAACGGCATGCTCTCGATCGTCATCGACCCGAACAAGCTCGGCACCGGCGAGAATCTTGCGAGCGAGGTCGAGAGTTTTGTTGCCTGGCACACCGGCTCGCCGCCCGCTCCCGGCGTCGACAAGGTCAAGATCGCCGGCGAACCCGAGCGCGAGACCAAGAAGAAGCGGCTCGCCGAAGGCATCCCGGTCGATCCGACCACCTGGCAGGAGATTCTCGCGGCCGGGCAGAAGTTCGGGCTGGATCAGGCCGCGATCGAGAAGATCGTCGGCTAGTCGGAACGAGGCAGATCGCTCGGCATCATCCAGGCCTCCTGCACAATTGCGCAGGGCGATATGGACTAATGCGAAGCTCGTGCCGCGGATTTGAACCGGCCCGCCTTGTCTGGCGACAATGCGGATATCCCGGCTCACACCGCCTCAGAGGTTCACATGCTCTCCCGTCTCGCAAAGCTCGTATCCGGCTCCAGCGCGCCGCCGCCCTCGGCCGACCTCTACCGGCATCGACTCGCCATCTATGAAAGCGAGCTTGGCGAGCCCGAGCACAGCTTCACCGACAGCGCGGAGCGCCGCATCGACATCCACGCCTTTGGCCGCGATTTCGTGCCGGTGTGCCGAGAGGGATCTGACGAAGGCTACGTGCTTCTGACCAACGGCATGAGCGAGCAGCGGATGCCGGGATCACATGGCGACGCCAAGCCGCGTGCCGAGCTGATGTGGTACGTCCGCGAGCCGACAGAGGAGGTTTGCGCCAATCTGCGCTGGCTGGCCAATCTGCCGTTCATCGACACGACCTGGTTCGGCTTCGGCCATCGCGTCGCGCTGCCGTGGCCGCCGGTTGCAGGAACGGACTTCCAGACGTTTCTGTTTCTCACGCCAGTCATCGGCCCCGATAAGGAGATCGCCGAGGCGCTGGAGATCGCGGGCGATCCGGTGGAGATATTGACCGTGAACCTGATCTCGCATCAGGAGCTCGCACTGATCAAGTCCAGGGGGCTCGATCCGTTTCTCGATCTGCTCGATGAGAACGACTATCCGCCGATCTTCGATCCGGCGCGGAAATCGTATGTGTAGGGTGGGTTAGCTGAGCGGATGCGCGAAGCGCATCTGCTCGGCGTAACCCACCTCTTCTGTCTCTGCGGATAGGAACAGCGGTGGGTTACGCCTTTGGCTAACCCACCCTACGCAGTTCGCCTCGCCTTAATCCACCATCTCCGCGACCGCCTTGCCGCAGGCCGTGGTGTCGGCGTTGCCGCCGAGATCCCTGGTGCGCAGCGTGCGTTCGGCGAGCGTGCGCTCGATCGCATCGACGATCGAGCGGCCGGCTTCCTTCTCGCCGAGATGCTCGAACATCATCGCACCCGACCAGATTGCGCCGATCGGGTTGGCGATGCCCTGCCCCGCAATGTCGGGCGCCGATCCGTGCACCGGCTCGAACACCGAGGGGAAATCGCCCTCGGGATTGATGTTGCCTGATGGCGCGATACCAATGGTGCCGGTGCAGGCCGGGCCGAGGTCGGAGAGGATGTCACCGAACAGATTGGAGCCGACGACAACGTCGAACCAGTCCGGATGCAGCACGAAGTTCGCCGTGAGGATGTCGATGTGGTACTTGTCCCACTTCACGCCCGGGAATTTCTTGGCCATCGCCTCCACGCGCTCGTCCCAATAGGGCATGGTGATGGAGATGCCGTTCGACTTGGTCGCCGAGGTCAGGTGCTTCTTCGGCCGCGACTGCGCGAGCTCGAAGGCGAATTTGAGAATGCGGTCGACGCCGGTGCGGGTCATCACCGTCTGCTGGGTGACGAATTCACGGTCGGTGTCCGGGAACATGCGGCCGCCGACGGCGGAATATTCGCCTTCGGTGTTCTCGCGCACCACCCAGAAATCGATGTCGCCGGGCTTGCGGTTCGCCAGCGGCGAGGGCACGCCGGGCATCAGCCGCACCGGGCGCAGGTTCACGTACTGGTCGAACTCGCGGCGGAATTTGATCAGCGAGCCCCACAGCGAGACGTGATCCGGGATCTTGGCCGGCCAGCCGACGGCACCGAAATAGATCGCGTCGTGCTTGCCGATTTTTTCCTTCCAGTCATCCGGCATCATCTGGCCGTGCTTCTCGTAATAGTCCCAGGACGAGAAGTCGAAATGGTCGAAATGCAGGGACACGCCGTGCTTCTTCGCCGCTGCCTCCAAAACGCGCAGGCCCTCGGGCATCACTTCCTTGCCGATGCCGTCGCCTGGAATGACCGCGATCCGGTATTGTTTCTTGCTCATCGAGAACGTCCTTGGTTGGTCCGGCAGCCGCCGTCTTTTGATCGCCCTGCAATGAACCAAAGTCGCGGGCAGTGCAACGCTGCACTGCAATGTTGACCGTGGCACGACCGACCGCCTACTGATTTCATTGTGTTCCCATCTTGCGAGTAACCCCCATGGATCTGCATCTGCGTGGCAAGCGCGTCCTGATCACGGGCGCGTCCAAGGGCATCGGCGCCGCCGCCGCCGAGGCGTTCGCCGAGGAAGGCGCGCATCTCCTGCTCGCCGCGCGCAGCGGCGATCAGCTCAAGGCGCTGGCGGATCGCTTGCGGTCTGCTCACCAGATCGACGCCGCGACGAGCATCGTCGACCTGCGCAAGACCGAAGACATCGCACGGCTGGCCAAGGAGGCCGCCGACATCGACATCCTTGTCAACAATGCCGGCGACATCCCCGGCGGCTCGATCGACAAGATCGACGAGGCGACCTGGCGCCACGCCTGGGAATTGAAAGTGTTCGGCTACATCAACCTCACGCGGCAGATCTACGCCCAGATGAAGGCGAAGGGCGGCGGGGTCATCGTCAACGACATCGGCGCGGCCGGCGAGAAATTCGACGCCAATTACATCTGCGGTAGCGCCGGCAACGCCGCATTGATGGCCTTCACCCGCGCGCTCGGCGGCAAGAGCCTCGCCGACAACATCCGTGTGGTCGGCATCAATCCCGGCCCTGTCGGCACCGATCGCCACGTCACCCTGCTCAAGACGCGGGCAAAGCACCAGTTCGGCGACGAGAGCCGCTACAGGGAATTCCAGAAGAGCCTGCCGCTCGGCCGCCCCGCGCATGCACGCGAGATCAGCGACCTCATGGCGTTCCTTGCGTCGGATCGCGCCGGCTATACGTCCGGGGTAATCTACACGGTGGATGGCGGCATCAGCGCAGGTTGGGGTTAATTCTATCCCTGTCATTGCGAGCGCAGCGAAGCAATCCAGTCTGGCACCGCAGATACATTTCTGGATTGCTTCGCTACGCTCGCAATGACGATTGAATAAGCATAGGAGTATTATAGTTGTCTCAAGACCTGATCCGCGAAACCGCCTGCACCGTCGTCGACAAGCTGCGGTCCGGCGACGTCTCGCCGCTTGAACTGCTGGATGTGCTGGAGAAGCGCATCGCCGAGGTCGACGGCAAGGTCAATGCGCTGCCGACGCTGTGCTTCGATCGCGCGCGGACCAATGCGAAGGCGTTGATGCAGAAGCCGGCCGGGGCGCGCGGACTGCTCGCAGGCCTGCCGGTGCCGATCAAGGACCTGACCGACGTCGCCGGCGTGCTGAACACGCAGGGTTCGCCGATCTTCAAGGACAACATCCCTGCGAAGTCCGACCTGATGGTCGAGAACCTCGAGGCCAATGGCGCAGTCGTCTACGCCAAATCGAACACGCCGGAATTCGGCGCCGGCGCCAACACCTTCAACGAAGTGTTCGGCGCCACGCTCAATCCCTGGGATACGTCCAAATCGGCAGCGGGCTCTTCGGGCGGCGCAGCGGTGGCGCTTGCGACCGGCATGGCCTGGCTGGCGCAGGGCTCCGACATGGGCGGCAGCCTGCGCAGCCCGGCGAGCTTCTGCGGCATCGTCGGCATGCGGCCGAGCATCGGCCGCGTCGCACATACCCCTAAATCGGGTATCGATCGCAATCTCGGCGTCGTCGGCCCGATGGCGCGCAACGTCGAGGATCTCGCGCTGCTTCTGGATGCCATGAGCGGCGACTATGCGGACGATCCGCTGTCGCTGCCGGCCCCCGCAAACTCGTTCCTGTCGGCGGCCCAAGCGGGCAAGAAACCGAAGCGCATCGCCTACTCGCCCGATCTCGGCATCACCCCGGTCGATCCCAAAGTGAAGGCGATCACGCGCAAGGCCGCCGAACGTTTCGCGGAAGCCGGCGCCATCGTCGAGGAGGCGCATCCGGACTGGCGCGAGGCGCATGAATGCTTCCACGTGCTGCGCGCCTTCGATTTCGCGATCACCAAGGCCAATCTGCTGCGCACCAAGCGCGACCTGCTCAAGCCCGAGGTGATCTGGAATATCGAGGAAGGCCTCAAGCTCACGGTCGAGCAGCTCGCGCGCGCCGAGGCGCAGCGCGTCGGCATGACCGCCCGCGCGGTCGAGTTCTTCCAAAACTATGATCTGCTGCTGGTGCCGACGACGATCGTGCCGCCCTTCCCGATCGAAAACCGCTACGTCGCCGAATGCGACGGCAAGAGGTTCGAGAACTACATCGAATGGCTCGGCATCGTCTACGCCATCACGCTCGCCTGCTGCCCGGCGCTGTCGCTGCCCTGCGGCTTCACGGCATCGGGCCTGCCGGTCGGTTTGCAGGTGGTCGGCGCGCCACGTGCCGACGCCCAGGTGATTGCCGGGGCGAAGGTGCTGGAGGATATCCTGGGCGTGCGCGGGACCACGCCGATCGATCCGCGGGTGAAGAAGTAAGGCGAACTGCGCGCCCGGTGCACTCCCTCGCCCCGTTCTGACGGGGAGAGGGTTGGGGTGAGGGGCTGCTTCCGCAAACGCGGTAACAGCTGGACTCGCGGAGACTCCCCCTCACCCGGAATTTGCTGCGCAAATTCCGGCCTCTCCCCGCAAGCGGGGAGAGGCGAAGGATCACCGCCCGCTCGTCGCCTCCAGGCCGCGGCTGTAGCGCGACATCGCGAAGCAGAACACAAAATAGATCGCGGCGACGAAGATGTAGACCTCGACCGAGAACTGCTGCCAGGCCGGATCGATGATCGCCGTCTTGGCTGTCGTCAGCAGGTCGAAGATGCCGATGATCAGGACAAGGCTGGTATCCTTGAAGAAGGCGATGAAGGTGTTGACCAGCGGCGGGATGACGTGGCGAATCGCCTGCGGCAGGACGATCAGCCGGTGCTTGCGCCAATAGGACAGCCCCAGCGCATCGGCGGCCTCGTATTGTCCGCGCGGCACGGCCTGAAGGCCGCCGCGAATGACTTCGGCAAGGTAAGCGCCCGCGAACAGGATGATCGCGATCTGGGCGCGCAGCAGCTTGTCGATGTTGAAGCCGCTGGGCATGAACAGCGGAAACATCACGCTCGCCATGAACAGCAGGCTGACCAGCGGCACGCCGCGGATCAGCTCGACATAGAGCACGCTGAGCGAGCGGATCGCCGGCAGCTTTGAGCGACGGCCGAGCGCGACGAGGATGCCAAGCGGGAAGCCGAAGGCGAGACCGAACGTCGCCAGGATCAGCGTCACCGGCAGTCCGCCCCAGCGGTCCTGCGATACGAAGGACAGGCCGAACACGCCGCCCCACATCAGCACGCTGATCAGCGCCAGCACACCGATCCAGAGATAGACCAGCTCGCGCCGCCAGAAGGCACGACGGCTGGAGAGATAGAACAGCGCGATGAACAGCACCACCGACAGCGCCGGCCGCCACTGCTCGTCGAACGGATAGGTGCCGAATAGGATGAAGCGATATTTCTCGGGGATGATCGCCCAGCAGGCGCCGAAGCCGCGGACGGCACGGCACGCGCTCGAATCGTTCGCGGGCGTCAGCCACACGGCATTCGCGATGCCCCACTGCACGAAGCTGAAGATGCTCTTGGCGAGGATCGCCAGCAGCACGACTGACAGAATGCCGTTGGGAATCGACGAGAACAGATTGGTGCGCAGCCAGCGCAGCACCGGATTTCCCGTCTGAGGGCGGCGCGCGGCGCGCGGGGCATCCGGACTATCGGTGATCGCCGTCATGCTCAGCGCTCCACCAGCGCGATACGCGCGTTGTACCAGTTCATGAAGAAGCTGATGCCAAGGCTGATGGTCAGGAACACCGCCATGATCAGCGCGATCGCCTCGATCGCCTGCCCGGTCTGGTTTAGCGTGGTGTTGGCGACCGAGACCACGTCCTGGTAGCCAATCGCGACCGCGAGCGAGGAGTTCTTGGTCAGGTTGAGGTATTGGCTCGTCATCGGCGGCACGATCACGCGCAGCGCCTGCGGCAGGATGATCTGCCGCAGCATGAAGCTGCGGCGCAGGCCGAGCGCGTTGGCGGCATCCCACTGCCCGCGCGGAACCGACTGGATGCCGCTGCGCACGATCTCGGCGATGAAGGCCGAGGTGTAGGTGACGAGCGCAATCAGCAGCGCAAAATATTCCGGCGCCAGCGTCAGCCCGCCGACGAAGTTGAAGCCGCGCAGTTCGGGCCATTCGATCGCCCAGGGCACGCCGAGCAGAACCGACACTGCGGCCGGCAGCACGACGATGAGGCCGAGCGCGACCGGCCATGCCGACCGCGGCTTGCCGTCCCGCATCTGCTGCGCAATCTGCCGTCGTCTGAAGACATAGAACACGGCGCAGCCCAGCGCGGCGGTGCCGAGCACCCAGAGCTGCGGCACCCCGATCGGGATCGCCGGCAGGATCAGGCCGCGATTGGAGAGGAACACCCCCTCGAGCGGCCGGAACGCAGCGCGCGCGGCCGGCAATGCCTGCATCAGCACGTACCAGAACAGGAGCTGAAGCAGCAGCGGGATGTCGCGGAGCGTCTCGACATAGACGGCGGCGAGTCGCGACAACAGCCAGTTGGCCGATAACCGCGAGATCCCGATCAGCGTGCCCAGGATGGTCGCAAGCACGATGCCGATCACCGCGACACGCAGAGTGTTGGCGATCCCGACGACGAAGGCCCAGAGGTAGGTGTCGCGCGGATTATAGGCGAGCAGGCTGTCGGCAATCGGCATGCCAGCTTCGCGGCCGAGAAAGGCAAAGCCGGTGGTGATGCGGCGGGCCGACAGGTTGGTGACGGTGTTGGACCAGAGGAAGGCGATCACCCCAACCGCGATCCCGACCACCAGGACCTGCCAGAACAGGCCTTTCAGTTCCCGTCGTCCGAAGGCGCCGAAAAAGCGGCGGCGCGGCGGCGGTCTCGGACCATCTGATGTCACAGCGCAAAAATCCTTCTCAAAACCAGCGATTTCCGGCGGCGCACGTCAACTGTTGCACCAAACTCTAATTCATGCAACAAATGTTTCATGGCCGAGCCCGCGAAATCCTCGCCGCTGAGCGAACTGCGCATTGCATTGCCATCGCTCCCGATGCGCTTGCAGGAGGTCGGGCGCTTCGTCGCCGCGAATGATTACGACGCCACCACCCGCTCGATGCGCGATCTCGCAGCCGTTGCCGGCGCCGATCCCGCCGCCTTCACGCGGCTTGCAAAAGCCATCGGCTATTCCGGCTGGGACGAGTTGCGCGCGGCGCTGACCGAGGCGCGGCGGCCCTTGCAGACCTCGCCCTTCTCCGGCCGCGCAAAGAGCCGGCGTCATGGTCCGCACGCCGATGTCGCGCTCGTTACCGACAAGCTCGAGGCCGAGGCCGCCGGCCTTCCGCGCATTCCGGCGCAGCCGATTGCAGAGGCGGCCCGCTCGCTGCACGACGCAAAGCGGATCTGGATCGCAGGCTATCGCAGCTGCCGCAGCGTCGCGGAACTCCTGAACTACGAACTGCGACTGTTCCGCCCCGAACAGGTGCAACTCGTCGGCGCGTCCGGTCCCGACGACCTCGATCTTGGGGCCTTCCGCCCCGGCGAAGCCGTCATCGTCATCGGCTTCCTGCCCTACACCCACGCGAGCGTCCGGGTCGCGCAGGCCGCCTATCGCGCCGGTGCGACGCTGATTGCGATCGCCGACAGCGTGTCGGCCCCGATGGCCGAGGGCGCCGACCATGTGCTGCTGTTCGAAGCAGCCTCCTCTCCCGGCTTTTTCCCGAGCCTCACCGGCGCCATCGCGATTGCGCAGTCGCTTGCCGCGGTGACGTTCTCGCTCGGCGGCCTGGCCGCGAAGAAGCGCCTGGAGAATACCGAGGCCCGGCTCGCCGCGGCCGCCACCTACGTCTCAGAGAAAGGTTGACCCATGGCCGCTCGCACCAGCCGCGTGCTGCACCGCTCGTTGCGCGAAACGCCGCCCAAGGCGATCGGCGGCGAAGGCGTCTATCTTTTCGCCGAGGACGGGCGGCGCATCATCGACGCCTCCGGCGGCGCGGCGGTCTCCTGCCTCGGCCACCAGCATCCGCGCGTGATCGCGGCGATGGCGAAGCAGGCTTCGACGCTGGCCTATGCGCACACCGCCTTCTTCTCCTCCGAGCCGGCGGAAGCGCTCGCGGAGACGCTGGTCGGGCACGAGCCCGGCGGTCTCGCCTATGCCTATTTCGTCAGTGGCGGATCGGAGGCGATCGAGGCCAGCATCAAGCTCGCGCGGCAATATTTCATCGAGCGCGGCGAGCCGCAGCGACAGCATTTCATCGCGCGGCGGCAGAGTTATCACGGCAACACGCTCGGCGCGCTCGCCGCCGGCGGCAATGCCTGGCGCCGGGCGCCCTACGCGCCGCTGCTGTCGGCCGCCTTCAGCCATGTGACTCCCGCCTTCGCCTATCATGAGAAGCACGACGGCGAGTCGGATGCGCAATTCGTGGCGCGGCTCGCAACCGAGCTCGAAGCTGAGTTTCAACGGCTCGGTCCCAACACCGTTGCGGCATTCCTCGCCGAGCCCGTCGTCGGCGCCACCGCCGGCGCGGTGACGGCGCCGGACGGTTACTTCAAGGCAGTGCGCGAAATCTGCGACCGGCATGGTGCGCTGCTCATCCTGGACGAAGTCATGTGCGGCATGGGCCGCACCGGCACCACGCATGCCTGGCAGCAGGAAGGTATTGCGCCCGATATCCAGGCCATCGCGAAGGGACTCGGCGGCGGCTACCAGCCGATTGGCGCGATGCTCGCGAGCGGCAAGATCATCGACACCATCCGCGCCGGCTCGGGCGCCTTCCAGCATGGCCATACCTACCTGGCGCACCCCCTCGCCTGCGCAGCCGCGCTCGCGGTGCAGGACGTAATCCGCGAGGACGGCCTGCTCGATCGCGTGAAAGAGCGCGGCCGGCAACTCGAGCAGCGACTGACCGAGCGCTTCGGCAATCACCGCCATGTCGGCGATATCAGGGGACGCGGCCTGTTCTGGGCGATCGAGCTCGTCGCCGATCGCGCCAGCCGCACCTCGTTCGATCCGGCGCTCAAGCTCAACCAGAAGATCAAGGCGGAGGCATTCGCCAACGGGCTCGGCTGCTATCCCGGCGGCGGCACCGTGGACGGCGTCCGCGGCGACCACGTGCTGCTAGCGCCGCCCTACATCGCTTCGGCCGACGAGATCGACCTGATCGTCGACAAGCTCGGCACCGCCGTCGACAACGTGTTGCGTAGTGTCAATCACTGAGGGGAGAGTAGCATGATGAGGAAAATGGTTATCGCAGCGGGCGCGCTCGCGGCGTCGGCGGTGGTCGCGCAGGCGGCGACGCTCGACACGGTGAAGAGCCGCAGCACGCTGGTGTGCGGCGTCAGCGCCGGCTTTGCCGGCTTCTCCGCGCCGGACTCGCAAGGCAACTACAAGGGTCTCGACGTCGACTATTGCCGCGCGCTCGCCGCCGGCGTGCTGGGTGATGCCAGCAAGGTTCGCTACGTCTCGCTGACCGCGCAGAACCGCTTCACGGCGCTGCAATCGGGCGAGATCGACGTGCTCTACCGCAACTCGACGCAAACCTATTTGCGCGGCGTGACGCTCGGCCTGCGCCAGGGCCCGATCAACTTCTACGACGGCCAAGGCTTTGTCGTGAAGAAGGACCTCGGCGTGAAGGAGATCAAGGACCTGAAGGGCGCCACCGTCTGCGTTGCGCAGGGCACCACGCACGAGGTCACGCTCGGCGACTACGGCCGCGCCAACGGCATCGACTGGAAGCCGCTGGTGTTCGACCGCGTCGACACTATGTACCAGACCTTCTTCGGCGGCCGCTGCGATGCCATGACCCAGGACGCTTCCGCGCTTGCCGGCGCGGTGACGACCGCAGCGCCTAACCCGGCCGACTACGTCGTGCTGCCGCAGACCATCAGCAAGGAGCCGCTCGGGCCCTTCACCCGCAACGGCGACGAGGTCTGGAGCGACATCATCACCTGGCTGCATTACGGGCTGATCGAGGCCGAGGAGCTCGGCGTCACCCAGGCCAATGTCGATGAGATGGCGAAGTCGCAAACGCCGGCGATCCAGCGGCTGTTGGGGGCCTCCGGCGATCTCGGCTCGCGGCTTGGGCTCGACAACAAATGGCTGGTCACGGCGATCAAGGCCACCGGCAATTACGGCGAGATCTACGAGCGCAATGTCGGCAAGGCGAGCCCGCTCAAGCTCGACCGCGGCCTCAACGGACTCTGGAACAAGGGCGGCTTGATGTACGCCGTGCCGTTCAAGTAGACGGTGCTTCACCTCTCCCCGCATGCGGGGAGAGGTCGGATTGCGCTCGGCGATGCAGAGCATCGTCCGCAGCAATCCGGGTGAGGGGGAGTCTTCGCGAGTCCAACTCTCACCGTCCTCGCGAAGAATCCCCCTCACCCCACCCTCTCAGCGCGAGCGAAGCTCGTCGCGGCCCCGCAAGCGGGGCGAGGGAGAAGAGACATCCCATGCGCATCGCCCTCATCCACGCTCTCAAGCATTCCATCGCCCCGATCGAGGCCGCGTTCGCGACGGCGTGGCCAGAGGCGCGGCTGATGAACCTGCTCGACGACAGCCTGTCGGCGGATCTGGCGCGCGACGGTGCACTCAACGACACCATGACCGAGCGCTTCCTGGCGCTCGGGGACTACGCCGCTGCCACTGGCGCGGATGCGATCCTGTTCACCTGCTCGGCCTTCGGCCCCTGCATCGAGGCGGTGGCGCACGCGCATGCGCCGATGCCGGTGCTCAAGCCGAACGAGGCCATGATCGAACGGGCGGTGACGATGGGCAAGCGCATCGGCCTGCTCTCGACCTTCGCGCCGACGCTGGCCTCGATGCCGCCGGAGTTTCCGGCCTCCGTTCAGGTCGTGCCAAAGCTTGCCGAGGGCGCGCTGGCGGCGCTCGATCGCGGCGACCGCGCCACGCACGACAGGCTGATTGTCGAGGCGTCAAAGGGCTTGCGCGATTGCGACGTCATTGCGCTCGCGCAATTCAGCATCGCGGCAACCGCGCCGCTGGTCGCCGAGGCCACTGGCCGACCGGTCGTGACGACCCCGGACAGCGCGGTCGACAAGCTGATGAGGCTGCTGAAAGCGAAGGTCTAGGCGCCGGACCTTTTCCGACGTCGCGCATCCTTGATCGCAGCAGCGAGCGCGGCCTTCGTTTCGTTCACAAAATCCTCGACCAGTTCCTCGCGCGTGGCATGCGCCGACTCGCCGGTGAACAGGCCCTGCTCCGCCAGCATCACCACGCCATGCACGGCCGCCCAGATCTTGAGCGCTTGCCGTTCGCGCAAATAGCCGACGGCAGGCACTTCCAGGGCCTCGATCACAAGCGCAAACGTCTCGCGCGTGGCCGCGTGCAGCTCACTGCCCTTGGCCGCGCACGACACGGTGCGCGAGGCGAACATCAGGCGGTAGATGCCGTTGCGGCGCAGGCCGAAGTCGAGTGTTGCCTGCGCGAGCCGCGATAGTTTCGATTGCTTGGACGGCTTTGCCATCGCCTCGCTTAGAATCGCGCTGAGCTGCCGGAACGCCTCCGCCGTCACCGCTGCCAGCAACGCCTCGCGGTCGGCGAAATGCCGGTAGGGCGCCGGCTGCGAGACGCCGAGCTGCTTTGCCAGCGCCTTGATGCTGATTGCCTCGGCGCCGCCCTGCTCCGCCTCGCGCAACGCGGCCTTGATCAAGGCATCGCGGAGATCGCCGTGGTGGTAGGTGTTCTCGGGCTTGCGGGCGAGTTGTGAACGCATGTTGCGGCCAAGCCTATAAGTTTGCGCTTGACAGGGGAAGCCTGTCGCGAATGTAATAGTATATAACTTAGAACGAGCGGCAAATGCCGCCCATCAGAGGAACGCGCCGTCCTTCGGACGCCGCGCGCATACGACCAAGGAAGCCGCCATGACAGAGCGACTGAAGGTTCACGTCGACCCCGACAAATGCCAGGGCCATGCCCGTTGCAAGGCGTTGGCGCCGGAGCTGTTCGAGCTCGACGAATACGGCAACGCCCGCGAAGCCGGCGACGGCACGGTTCCGCCGGGACTCGAAGACAAGGCCTGGCTTGCCAAATCCAATTGCCCGGAAATCGCAATCGATGTGATCGAGGAGTAGCGCGGGCTTCCTGCGTGCCCGCATGCGCGTGATTTCAGCGAACAACAGCCTGAGGATCTTCCCGCGATGTCCGACGTCAGCCAACCTCTCGCCCATCCGCCCGTGACCGACTGGATCAACGATTTCGACCATACCGATCCGCAATGGACGGAAGACCCCTTCCCGATCTGGGACGAGCTGCGCTCCGCAAGCCCGGTGGTGCACACCGAGCGCTTCCTCGGCTGCTACATGCCGACGACCTACGAGGCGGTGCGCGAGATAGCCAACGACTCCGAGCATTTCTCCTCGCGCCGCATCATCGTCCGCGACGTCCGGCCGGAGATTTCCCGGAACGCGGCCCCGCCGATCACCTCCGATCCGCCCGTGCACAAGCCGGCCAAGCAGTTGCTGCTGCCCCCCTTCACGCCCGACGCGATGAAGAAGCTCGAGCCGAGGGTCCGCGCCATCTGCAACGAGCTGATCGACGGCTTCGTCTCCGACGGCAAGGTCGATGCCGCAGCGCGCTACAGCAAATACATCCCAGTTCGGGCCATCGCCCATATGCTCGGCATTCCCGAGAGCGACAGCGACCTCTTCGTCAACTGGATCCACATGATCCTGGAGCTCGGCATCAAGGACGAGACCATGCTGCTCCAGGCGGTGCACGAGATGAGCGACTATTTCAGGACGCATATCGAGGAGCGTAGATCGAAGCCGACCGACGATCTCATCTCCTATCTGATGAACGCCAAGGACAAGGAAGGCCAGCCGTTGGAAGAGTCCCACGTGCTGGGATCGCTGCGGCTGCTCCTGATCGCCGGCATCGACACCACCTGGAGCGCGATCGGCTCCTCGCTCTGGCATCTCGCCAGAACGCCCGCCGACCGCGAGCGCCTGCTGGCCGAACCCAAACTGATCCCGATCGCCGTGGAGGAACTGCTGCGGGCCTATTCGCCGGTGACCATGGCCCGCGAGGTCGTCAAGGAGACCACGATCTCAGGCTGCCCGGTCAAGGCGGGCAACATGGTGCTGCTGTCGTTCCCGGCCGCCAACCGCGACCCCAAGATGTTTCCGGACGCTGACAAAGTCGTGATCGACCGACGCGAGAACCGCCACGCCGCCTTCGGCCTCGGCATCCACCGCTGCGTCGGTTCCAACCTTGCGCGCATGGAGATGCAGGTTGCGCTGGAGGAATGGCTGAAGCGCATTCCGGACTTCCGGCTCGATCCGGCAGGCACCGTGACCTGGTCGCAGGGCACGGTGAGAGGCCCCCGCCAGTTGCCATTTCTGCTCGGAAAGGCGATGTAGGCCTCTCCAACTGAGATACGGAGAGAGGCCGGACGTGACTGAGCAAGCAACCCAACCGGCCTCCGACCACATTGACATCGCCGACGCCGAGCGGCGGATCAAGGCGATCTTCATCGGCTCGATCGGCAATCTCGTCGAGTGGTACGACTTCTACGCCTATACGGCGTTCGCGCTCTATTTCGCTCCCGCCTTCTTCCCCGGCAACGACCCGGTCGTGCAGCAATTGAACGTCGCCGTCGTATTCGCAGCGACCTTCCTGATGCGGCCCTTGGGCGGTTGGTTCTTCGGCTACCTTGCCGACCATTACGGCCGGCGTATCTCGCTGACGCTGTCCGTCGTCTTCATGTGCTTCGGCTCGCTGATCATTGCGCTGACACCCACCTATGCCACGATCGGCCTTGCCGCGCCGGTGATCCTGGCGCTGGCCCGCGTGATCGAAGGCCTGAGCCTCGGCGGCGAATACGGCGCCAGCGCCACCTATCTCAGCGAGGTCGCCGATCCCAGGCACCGCGGCTTCTATTCGAGTTTCCAATATGTGACCTTGATCGGCGGCCAGCTCACCGCGATCATCGTGCTGCTGCTCCTGCAAAAGGTCTTCCTCACGCCGGAGGAGCTGAAGGCCTGGGGCTGGCGCATCCCGTTTGCGATCGGCGCGGGGCTGGCGATCTTTGCCGCAGTGATGCGGCGCAATCTGCACGAGACCGAGGCGTTCGAGGAAGCCAAGAAGGTGGTGAAGCCGACCGGCTCGATCACCAATCTGCTGCGCTATCCGCGCGAACTGCTGCTGGTGGTGGGCCTCACCGCCGGCGGCACCGCTGCGTTCTACACCTTCACCACCTACATGCAGACCTTCGTCAAACTCTCGGTCGGGCTGACCGAAGACCAGACCACCTTCGTGATCTTCGGCACACTGATCTTCGCGACCATCCTGCAGCCGATCTACGGCGCCATCTCCGACAAGATCGGCCGCAAGCCGTTGCTGATCTTCTTCGGCGTCGCCGGTACGCTCGCGACCGTGCCGCTGCTGATGACGCTGAAGGAGACGAAGTCGCCCTTCATGGCCTTCATCCTGATCTGCTGTGCCTGGCTGTTCGTCGCCGGCTACACCTCGATCAACGCCGTGGTGAAGGCCGAGCTGTTCCCGACCAATGTCCGCGCGCTCGGCGTCGGCCTGCCCTATGCCATCACGGTCTCGATCTTCGGCGGCACGGCACCGGCGATCGCGCTCTACTTCAAGAGCATCGGGCACGAGGAATGGTTCTACTTCTACCTCAGCGGCGTCATCTGCCTGTCGCTGATCATCTATTCCACCATGCGCGACACCAAGCACGCCTCCGCAATGCATCGCCACGAGTAAGCTGATGGCCGACGACAACGAGCCGCCCGACAGCAAGCTGACGCGCACCAAGGAGAAATGGGCGCGCGAGGGCCGCTTCCTCACCGGCAAGATCACGCGTCCGGAAGATCAAAGGCTACCGCCGGGCCAGCACCTCACCAAGGACTGGCCGGTGCTCGACCTCGGAGTCGTGCCACCGGTCTCGCGTGAGCGCTGGCGGCTCGACGTCTACGGCGCGATCGAACATCCCGTGTTCTGGACCTTCGCCGAGTTCACTGCACAGAAGCAGGCCCAGTTCACCTCCGACATTCACTGCGTGACGACCTGGTCGCGCTACGACAACCTTTGGGAAGGCCTCGCCACGCGCGAACTGCTCGCCGCCTGCCGGCCGCGCGAGGATGCGCGCTTCGTCGTACTGCATTCCTATGACGGCTACACCACCAACCTCGCACTGGACGATTTTGCCGCCGAGGACGCTCTGCTCGCCCATAGCTGGTCCGGCCAGCCGCTGACGGAGGAGCATGGCGGCCCGGTGCGGCTGGTCGTGCCGCACCTGTATTTCTGGAAGAGCGCCAAATGGCTCCAGGCGATCGAATTCCTGACCGACGACGCGCCCGGTTTCTGGGAAGTCCGCGGCTATCATAACCGCGGCGATCCCTGGGCCGAGCAGCGCTATTCAAGCGACTAAGTTTCAACCAGGAGACGGGGGAAGCCCATGCCGACGGAACGCTTTCAATTCACCGGCGAAGGCGGCCATCAGCTCGCGGCCGCGCTGGAGCTGCCGGACAGTGAACCTTCAACTTTCGCGCTGTTTGCGCACTGCTTCACCTGCGGCAAGGACACGCTGGCGGCCAAGCGCATCTCGGTCGCGCTCGCAGCCAAGGGCATCGCGGTGCTGCGCTTCGACTTCACCGGCCTCGGCTCCAGCGAGGGTGATTTCGCCAATTCGACGTTCTCCTCGAACGTCGCCGATCTCGTGCGCGCGGCCGATCATCTGCGTTCGACGCGCAAGGCGCCGTCGATCCTGATCGGCCATAGCCTCGGCGGCGCTGCGATCCTCGCCGCGGCCAGCAAGGTTCCCGAGGCGAAAGCGGTGGTGACCATTGCAGCGCCATCCGACCCGGCCCACGTCACCGGCCTGTTCAGGGAACATGTCGACGCGATCCGCGCACAGGGCGAGGTCGAAGTGTCGCTTGCCGGGCGTCCATTCCGCATCAAGCGCGAATTCCTCGAAGACATCGCCGAGCATGAGCTGATCAAGGACGTCACCGGCCTGCACAAGGCGCTGCTGGTGATGCACTCGCCGGTCGACGACACCGTAGGCATCGACAATGCAACCAAGATCTTCGTCGCGGCCAAGCATTCCAAGAGCTTCGTCTCGCTCGACCACGCCGATCATCTCCTCGCCAGGCCGGCCGACGCTCTCTATGCGGCCGACATGATCGCGGCCTGGGCAAGCCGCTACATCGACGCCGCAAAGCCTGCCAAGCCGATGGATCTCGTCGAGGAGCCGCGCAAGGTGGTGGTGCAGGAGACCCGCAAGAGCAAGTTCAATCAGATCATCACCGTCGGGCCGCATCATCTGGTGGCTGACGAGCCGGTCGCTGCCGGCGGCGAGGATGCCGGCCCCGGCCCCTATGACTTCCTGCTCGCAGGCTTAGGGGCCTGCACCTCCATGACCATGCGCCTCTATGCCGACCGCAAGTCGCTGCCGCTCGAGCGCGTCACGGTCACGCTGAAACATTCCAAGATCTACGCCGAGGATTGCGCGGAGTGCGAGACGCGCGAGGGCATGCTCGACCAGATCGAGCGCGACATCGCGATGGACGGCGCGCTCGATGCCGAACAGCGCAAGAAGCTGATGGAGATCGCCGACAAGTGTCCGGTGCATCGCACGCTGACCTCGGAGATCCGCATCGTGACCAAGGCCGTAGACTAACGCCTTATTGTTTGAGCATGATCTTTTCGGAAAACCGCTTCACACTTTTCCGGATCATGCTCTAGAAGCACGATGCCATCGTCCGTACGGCGGCGCTGATCTCGTTCTCGCGCCATGCCGCAAAGCCGAGCAGCAGGCCGTGATCGCGTGGCCGGCCGAGCGCAAGGCTGGACAAGGCGCGCGTCTCGACCCCCGCTTCGACCAGCCGCTTGACCGCGGCCTGATCAGCGCGACCGCGCTTGAGGCGCGCGACGAGCTGGATGCCGCCCGAGGGCACTTCGACCGTGAGCACCTCGCCAAGATGGCGCTCCAGTCCCTCGACGAGATGATCGCGGCGTGCGTGATAGAGCCGGCGCATCCGGCGCAGATGCGCGAGGAAATGCCCGTCGGCAATGAACTCGGCCAGCGCTTCCTGAACATGGCTGGCGGCGATCAGTCCGATATGCCGCTGCGCGATCTCCAGGGTGCTGACCAGCGCCGGCGGCACGACGAGATAGCCGAGACGGATATCCGAGGTCATAGCCTTCGAGAACGTACCGACATAGAACACGCGGCCATGGGTATCGAGCCCCTGCAACGCCGGCACCGGCCGGCTGTCATAGTGGAATTCGCCGTCGTAATCGTCCTCCACGATCCAGGTCTTACCGGGCTTGCTCATGCCCAAGAATTCGGTGCGGCGGGCCAGCGACATCAGCCGGCCGGTCGGATGCTGGTGCGATGGCGTCATGAAGATCAGCGTTGGAGCCGCAAGGCCCGGCATCCGCTGCATGCCCTGTTCGTCCAGCCTGATGCCGGTCACGCGCGCGCCGGAGGCACGGAAGGCAGCCGCGGCGCCCGGATAGCCGGGATCCTCGACCCAGACCTCGTCACCCTGCGTGATGACGGCCGCCGCGATCAAAGTGAGCGCGGCCTGCGCGCTCGGCAGGATCATGATCTGGTCCGCCGTGGCGCGAACGCCTCTGCTGGTTGCCAGATAATGCGCCAGCGCCTCGCGCAGGCGCGGACGGTTGACGGGGCCGAGCTCGCGCCTGGCCGCACGCACGGCGCTGCGGCGCAGACAGCGCGCCCAGACCTCGTTCGGAAACTCCCTGAAATCGCCATGCCCCGGCCGCAGGGGTTTCAGCTGCGCCAGATAGGACATCGGCCAGTCCGCCTGCTTGAGCTTCGAGGCCCAGGGAGAGAGGCGCGGCGTGCCGGCGCGGACACGTGATGTCGCGGCGCCAGCTGCTACGATACGCTCACCGCCGTCGACCGTCACGACCGGGCGCCGCCCGCGCGACGCAGCCAGATATCCTTCGGCGGCAAGCTGCTCGAACGCATAGGTCACGGTGTTGCGGGAGACGCCGAGATCGCTCGCAAGCTGTCGGCTCGACGGCAGCCCGCGGCCCCTGCCGATGCGGCCGCTTCCGATCAGCTCCCTGAGCTGGCTCGTCAGTTGAGCCATCAGCCCTTCATCGCCGGTCCGCTTCAGCTCGATCAGGCCGGCGATCATCTCTTCTGCAACTGGCACCTTATTCCTTCACGATCTGGCACTTTTGCTGGTGCCAGCCCGGATGCTATCCGCCAGGCCGGACTGCTTCAAGGACCTCCGAAATGAACTCCCTGTCACCTCGCGCCGCCGTCGGCCTGTTCCTCATCGTCGTGCTGGCCTGGGGCGTGAACTGGTCGGTGACGAAGCAGCTCGTCCAGTTCCTCTCCCCGCTGTGGGCTTCAGCGATCCGGAGCTGGATCGCGCTGGCCGGACTGTTCGTGATCCTCGGACTGAGCAACAATCTGGTGATCCCGGACCGGCGCGACATTCCTGTGGTCCTGAGCGTGGCGCTGCTGCACATGACGGTGTTCTCGGTCCTGGTTGCGGCCGGTGTGCGCTTCCTGCCCGCGAGCAAGGCCATCGTGCTCGGCTACACCACACCGCTCTGGGTCGCGATCGCCGCGCCCCTGCTGGCGAAAGATACACTGACCGCGCCCAAACTCGCCGGCGCGCTGCTTGGGTTGATCGGCCTTGCCGTGATTCTGAACCCAGCATCGATCGACTGGACCAATACCAACGTCGTGCTCGGCGCCGGCATGGTCATCCTGGCCGCGATCTCCTGGGCCGCGAACATCATCTATATTCGCGCGCATCGCTGGATCGCCTCTCCGCTCCAGCTGCTGATCTGGCAGGTACTCGTCGCAACGATCGTCCTGACTGTTAGCGCAACAATCGCGGACGGCCTGCCACACGCAGAATGGTCGTGGAGGCTCGTGCTCCTGTTCCTCTATTCCGGCCTGATTGGGACGGCGCTTGCCTATTGGGCGATGTCGATGGTCAACAAGAGTATCTCGGCGCTGACGACATCGCTCGGCACCACGGCGACACCACTCGTCGGCATCGCCAGTGCGGCGATCCTGCTGGGCGAACCGATCGACATGAGCCTTGCTGTCGCGGCCGGACTGATCGTCGCCGGCATCGGCCTGGCAACGCTCGGGGATCGCCTGCTGCGCAGTCAGGCCATCGCGAGAGGTTGAACGCGCAGCACGCCGCGCAGGCCTGCCGTCGTGCCGAGCAGGATGCCGGCGAGCGCAACGAACGAGCCCAGCGCCAGCGTCGACACGCCAGTCAGCCCCTGTCCGATCGAGCAGCCGAACGCCATCACGCCGCCGATGCCCATCAGCGCGGCGCCGCTGCCTGAGCGCAGCATGTGGCGCGGCGATGAATAGCCTTCGAGCTTGAAGCGACCCGTAGCGAGTGCCGTCGCCAGACTGCCGGCGAAGACGCCGGCAACCGTCGCGATGCCGAAATTCAGCGTCAGGCCGGTCGAGAGCATGGCATATTGCAGGCTATCGGCGATCGGCGCGACGAAGGTGAGCGAGGTTACGGGGACGGGATTGAAGTCGTCGGCGCCAAGATGGCCGGTGACGAACCAGCCGCTCGCAACGAGGACACCGACGATGACGCCCGCCGCGATCTGGCCCGGCGAACGGCGAAACACCGGGTGGGCGAACGCGAACAGGATCAGGGCGACGACGATCCCGGCTGCGGCAATCGCCCGCGAGAGAGCTTCAGAGGGACCGAGCGCCGCCAGCAGCGACGGCAGCGAATTCGTGTTGACCGTGGTTTGCGAGGCCTGAACCAGCGCAATGCGCGCCGGCGCGATCAGGCCCTTGAGCGTCATCTGCGCGGCGATAGCGAGCACGATCACGACGACGAAGGAACGGAGATTGCCGCAGCCGAGTAGCACCAGCGCGCGCGAGCCGCAGCCGTTCGACAGCACCATGCCGTAGCCGAACAGCAGGCCGCCGAGGAACAGCACCGGCGCCGAGAAGGATTGTTGCAGGTAGATCGACTTGCCGAGATCGACGGCGCCGCTGCTGGCCAGGACCTGGCTCGCGGCGATCGCGACAGCGATCGCCAGCGCATAGGACCGCACCAGCCGGCCGTCTCCTTCGGCGAGGAATCCGCGCATGCTGCTCATCAGGCAGAAGCCGCTGAGCAGACCCACGGCGCCGTAAATGAGCCCGATGACGAGGCCGGCGAGGATGACGAGTTGGGCGGATTCCATCGGTTGTTCTCAGATCTCTCGTCATTCTCCGTCATTGCGAGCGCAGCGAAGCAATCCAGCCCATCTCCGCGGATACATTTCTGGATTGCTTCGCTGCGCTCGCAATGACGAGTTTCATGGCCGCAGGATTACCCTGTCGCGCGAAGAGCCAGCGACCGCGACATACGCCTCCCTGGCGCGCTCCAGCGGATAGACGGCATTCGCCTTGATCGGAAACGCCTTCAGGTGACCGCTGGCAAAGCCGGGACCAAGGTCACGCAGCACCGCGCCTGTCGCCGTCGAAGACAGGCCGAGCGTGTCGATGCCGACATAAGTGTGCTGGCCCCGGTAGAATTCGAGGATGTTGAACTGCACGATGCGGTCGATCGCGGCAATCAGGATCTGGCGGCCGCGCAAGGCGAGCGACTTGTGCGCAGCCTGGAAATAGGGATCGCCGACCGTGTTGAAGACGATGTCGGCGCCCTTGCCGCCGGTCAATTCGCGCACGCGCGCGGCGACATCGGTCGCGGAGGCGTCGATCACCTCGATGGGCGCGTTGGCGTGGCCTTCATAAGCTTCCGCCTTGCGCACCACGCCGATGACGCGCGCGCCCTGCCAGGTCGCGATCTGCACCGCGGCCTGGCCGACCTTGCCGTTGACGCCGAACACCAGCACCGTCTCGCCGCTCTTCGGCACGCCCGCGCGGCGAAAGCCTTCCATCGCGGTGACGAAGGGAACGCCGATGCCGGCTGCCTCCTCCCAGGGCACCGTCTTGGGTTTCTCCACGATCGCGTCGAGCTCGACGACGAGATGGCTGGCATGGGTGCCGTCGCGGCGGATGCCGAGATCGCCGGAGGAACCGAACACTTCGCGGCCGACCGTGCCGGCCGGGCCATCGATCACCACGCCGGCGTAATCGCGGCCCGGCGTGCGCGGGAATACGGCATAGGGCATCAGCCCGGTCGCGGCCTTGACGTCGGACGGATTGACGGCGGCGGCCTTCACCTCGATCAGGACATCGTTTGGACCGCGCGTGAGCCTCTGACGCTCGACAACCGGCGCAAGCGCGGCCGCGTTCTCGGCCTTGGCATTAAGGCGCACACAGCGCGCTTCGACGGCTTTGGTATCGGCTGGTGACATCGAAAAGACCCGCGATTTCTCGCGGGCCTTGTCGCCCTTACGGGTGGTCAAGTCAATCCGTCAAGTCAGTCCTTGGGCCGCTTGTCGTAGAGGCGCCTGGCCTTGCCGAGCGAACGCTCCAGCGTGGCGGGCGCCACCACCCGCACATTGGAGCTGATGCCGATCGTGTTCTTGATGTGGGTCGCGATCCGGTCGGCATGGTCGACGAGACCGCGGCCGTCCCAGCTTTCGGGCCGCGCCTCGGCGATGATGGTCAGCTCGTCCATGCGGCCTTCGCGGGTCAATTCGAGGATGAAGTGGCCGCCGCACCAGTCGGTGGCGAGCAGCACCTCCTCGATCTGCGTCGGGAACAGGTTGACGCCGCGCAGGATGATCATGTCGTCCGAGCGGCCCGTCACCTTCTCCATGCGCCGCATGCCCGGCCGGGCCGTGCCCGGCAGCAGCCGCGTCAGGTCGCGGGTGCGATAGCGGATCACCGGGAAAGCTTCCTTTGTGAGCGAGGTGAAGACCAGCTCGCCCTTCTCGCCATCCGGCAGCACCGCGCCCGTCTGGGGATCGATCACTTCGGGATAGAAGTGGTCTTCCCAGATGTGCAGGCCGTCCTTGGTCTCGATGCACTCCTGCGCGACGCCGGGGCCGATCACCTCGGACAGGCCGTAGATGTCGGTCGCATCCATGTCGAAGGCGTCCTCGATCTCGCCGCGCATCGCATTGGTCCAGGGCTCGGCGCCGAAAATGCCGACCTTGAGCGAACACTGCCGCGGATCGAGCTTCTGGCGCTTGAACTCGTCGAGGATCGCCAGCATGTAGCTCGGCGTCACCGTGATGATGTCGGGGCGGAAATCGTTGATGAGCTGGACCTGCCGCTCGGTCATGCCGCCGGAGATCGGCACCACCGTGCAGCCGAGCTTTTCGGCGCCGTAGTGCACCCCGAGCCCGCCGGTGAAGAGGCCGTAGCCATAGGCGTTGTGGATGATCATGCCGGTGCGGCCGCCCGCGGCGCGGATCGAACGCGCCATCACCTCCGACCATGTATCGATATCGCGTTGGGTGTAGCCGACGACGATCGGCTTACCCGTCGTGCCGGAGGAGGCATGCACGCGCACCAGCTTTTCGCGCGGCACCGCGAACATGTTGAAAGGATAATTGTCGCGCAAATCCGTTTTCACCGTGAACGGAAACTTCGCGAGATCGGAGAGCTCGCGAAAGTCGGTCGGATGCACACCCGCCTTGTCGAAGGCGTTGCGATAATGCGCGACGTTGTCGTAGGCGTGCTTCAGCGACCAGCCCAGCCGCTGCTTCTGCAAGGCCATGATCTCGTCGCGCGAGGCGCGCTCATGCGCGTCCATCTCGGCACTATAGGTGGTGCCACCTTCCTTGAGCCTGGTCAGAGCCATCCTCGTTTCCCCACATTGGTCTGTTCTTTTCTTTACTTGTCTTGTGCCGGCAGCCACGTGCCGGGAATGACGCGCGAATGCCCGCGGAATTCCGCGATGACGGTGTCGCCTGCGGTGACACGCACGTCGTAGATCCCCGAGCGGCCGCCACGGCTGATCTCCCGCGCCTTCGCAATGAGCCGATCGCCGAGCTTGCCGGGCTTGATGAAGGTGATCTGGCCCTGCGCCGCGACCACACGCTCATTGTGCGAGTTGCAGGCAAACGCAAAGGCAGAATCTGCGAGCGTGAAGATGAAGCCGCCATGGGCGATGCGCTGACCGTTGACCATGTCCGGCCGCACCGTCATGGCCAGCGTCGCAAGGCCTGGACCGATCTCGACGATCTCCATGCCGAGACCTTTGGAGGCATCGTCCTCCGCCCACATCGCATCGGCGCAGGCGCGGGCAATATCCTCAGGCGACAGGGCGGCTTTGACGTTCACGCGCTTCTCCCGGCCAATTGCTTGCACATGATGTTCTGCTGGTTGGTTCAGGGTGTCAAATAATGCAACGCATTTGCATTGTTGGGCACTGACCCGCCTGATCAGACGTGGTCATAGTCGACCACGACCCGCTCGGACGACGGCTTGGCCTGGCAGGTCAGGACGAAGCCGGCCTTCAGCTCCCACGGCTCCAGCGAATAGTTGATGTCCATCGGCGCCTCGCCCTCGACCAGCTTGGCGCGGCAAGTGGAGCACATGCCGCCCTTGCAGGCGAAGGGCAGATCGACGCCGGCGCGCAGCGCCGCATCGAGGATCGCTTCGTCCTCGGCGACCGGCACGTCGCGTCGCTTGCCGTCGATGATCAGCGAGGCGATCGCCTTCGGCGGCGCGCCGGGCGCAACGGCCTTCTTCGGCCGCGGCTTGCCGCCGAACTCCGAGACGAAGCGCTCGACGTGAACGCGGTCCTCCGCGATGCCGAGATCGCGGCAGGTCGCCTCGATGTCCTCGCTCATGCCGGACGGACCACAGATGAAGACATGATCGATGCTTGCCGCCGGCACCAGCGAGCGCAGCAGCACCCTCACCTTGTCGCCGTCGAGCCGGCCATGCAGGATCGGGATGTCCTGCTCCTCGCCGGAGATGACGTGGAAAATCGAGAGGCGGTCGATGAAGCGATCCTTGAGCTCCTCGAGCGGCTCGAGGAACATGATGTTGTCGGTCGAGCGATTGCCGTAGAACAGGAAGAAGCGGCTAGCTGGTTCGCGTGCGAGCACGCCCTTGACGATCGACAGGATCGGCGTGATGCCGGAACCTGCGGCAAAGCCGACATGGATCCGCCCCGTATCGGCCGGCGCGACCACGCCGAAGCGTCCGGTCGGCGTCATCACGTCGAGCTCGTCGCCGCATTTGAGTTCGTCAGCGGCCCAGCTCGAAAACGCACCGCCATCGACCTTCTTCACCGCGATGCGGATCTCGCCATCGTCGGGGCCGGAGCAGATCGAATAGGAACGGCGCACCTCTTCACCGTCCAGCATGGTGCGGAGCGTGAGGTACTGCCCGGGCGTGAAAGCATAATCGCTGGCGAGTTCGCCGGGAATGGCGAAGGTCATCGAGATGGCGTCGGAGGCCTCGCGGCGGAGATCGTTGACGGCCAGGCGATGGAAACGTGGTGCGGCTGCTGACATGGTCAATGACACTTGAAGTAATCGAAGGGTTCGCGGCAGGCCTTGCAGCGCCACAGCGCCTTGCAGGAGGTCGAGCCGAATTCGGACAACAGCTCGGTCCTCACAGAGCCGCATTGCGGGCACGCGACAGACTGCTCACCGAACAGCGCGCGGCGCGAGCTTGAGGCCTGCGGCGGCGCGATGCCGTAGGCGCGCAGCTTGCGGCGGCCCTCCTCGCTCATCCAGTCGGTGGTCCAGGCCGGCGACAGCACCGTGCGTACCTTTGAGCCGCGGAAGCCGGCGCGCTCCAGCGCGATCTCGATTTCGAGCGCGATCATGTTCATGGCCGGGCAGCCCGAATAGGTCGGGGTGATCGCGACCTCGACATGGTCGCCGTCGAGCACGACATCGCGGAGCACGCCGAGATCGGCGATCGTCAGCACCGGGATTTCCGGATCGACCACGCCCGCCGCGGCATCCCAGGCGCGCTGGCGCAGATCCGCACCGCTCTCGAGCACCGTCACCATGTCTGCCCCGGGAAGGTACGCTGCATCGATTGCAGCTCCGACAGGAGATGGCCGAGATGCTCGCTGTGCCGGCCCACGCGGCCGCCCTGCTGCATCCAGTCGTTCTGCGGCAGCGTGAGCGTGGCTTCGCTGACGACATCGGAGAGCATCTGCAGCCAACGCCCGCGCAAGACACCCAGATCGATGGCGACACCCGCATGGATCAGGGCGCGTTCGCCGTCGTCGACGGCAAACATCTCACCGGTGAAGGCCCAGAGATGGTCAATCGCGGCTTGCGCCCGTCGATGGCTCTCGTCCGTGCCGTCGCCGAGCCGGATGATCCATTCGGAGGCATGACGCAGATGATAGGCGCTCTCCTTCTCGGACTTGGCGGCAATGGCGGCGAGCGTCGTGTCGCGCGAGGCCATCATCGCGCGCCAGTAGAGGTCGGCGAAGGCCGAATAGAAGAACTGCCGCACCAGGGTCTGGGCGAAGTCGCCGTTGGGCTGCTCGACCAGCAGCAGATTGCGGTACTGCCTGATGTCGCGCAGGTAAGCGAGCTTGTCCTCGTCGTTGTCATTGCCTTCGGCCTTGGCCGCATAGGTGTAGAGCTCGCGTGCCTGGCCGATGAGGTCGAGCGCGATGTTGGAGAGCGCCATGTCCTCTTCCAGCATCGGCGCATGTCCACACCATTCCGACAGCCGATGACCGAGGATCAGTGCATCGTCGGCGCGGCGCAGGACGTAGAGCACCAGCGGCGTTTCGGAGACCTGGGTGTTGGCGATCGGCATCACATATGCCCCACTTCCTCAGGCACCTCATAAAATGTCGGATGCCGGTAGATCTTCGATTCCGCCGGCTCGAACATCATGCCCTTCTCGGCGGGGTCGCTCGCGGTAATCGCGGTGGACGGCACGACCCAGATCGACAGGCCCTCGCCGCGGCGGGTGTAGATGTCGCGGGCGGCCTGGAGCGCCATGGTGGCATCGCTCGCATGCAGCGATCCCACATGCTTGTGCGCGAGCCCGTTGCGGCTGCGAATGAAGACTTCCCACAGCGGCGTGTTCGGCGTGGCCATCGTGATTCCCCTATTCGGCTGCTTGAGCGGTCTGGCGACGTGCGCGCTTGGCGGCGTAGCTAGCTGCCGCCTCGCGCACCCAGGCGCCCTCGTCGTGCGCCCTGCGGCGCGCGGCAAGCCGATCGCGGTTGCAGGGGCCGTTGCCGGCGAGCACCTGCTTGAACTCGGTCCAGTCGATCTCGCTGTAGCGCCAGTGCCCGTCGGCATCCTGCGTCATGCCGGGATCGGGAATGGTGAGGCCGAGATATTGCGCCTGCGGCACGGTGGCATCGACGAATTTCTGGCGCAGCTCGTCATTGGAGAAGCGCTTGATCTTCCACTTCGTCGAGGTGTCGCTGTGCTGGCTCGTGGCATCGGGCGGGCCGAACATCATCAGCACCGGCCACCACCAGCGGTTCAGGGCATCCTGCGCCATTGCCTTCTGCTCGCCCGAGCCGCGGCACAGCGTCAGCATGATCTCGTAGCCCTGGCGCTGGTGGAACGACTCCTCCTTGCAGACGCGGATCATCGCGCGCGCATAGGGACCGTAGGAGCAGCGGCACAGCGGGATCTGGTTCATGATCGCAGCACCGTCGACCAGCCAGCCGATGGTGCCGATGTCGGCCCAGGTCAGCGTCGGATAGTTGAAGATGGAGGAGTACTTGGCCTTGCCGGCGAGCATGGCGTCGACCAACTCCTCGCGCGAGGCGCCAAGCGTTTCGGCGGCGGCGTAGAGATAGAGCCCGTGGCCGCACTCGTCCTGCACCTTGGCGAGCAGCGCCGCCTTGCGGCGCAAGGTCGGCGCACGCGTGATCCAGTTGCCTTCGGGCAGCATGCCGACGATTTCGGAATGGGCGTGCTGGGAGATCTGGCGGGTGAGCGTCTTGCGATAGGCCGCCGGCATCCAGTCGTTCGGCTCGATGCGTTCCTCCGCATCGATGCGAGCCTGGAATTGCGCAGCCCTGGCCGCGTCCTCAAGACCGCGATCCTCGGTCTCGGCCGTGTTCAGCGCCTGGGTGTACATGCGCATCCTCCCGTTTTATTGGGAGATAATATATAACAGAAATTACTTCATGCAAGATATTTCTGTAACATAAAGATCAGGCGCCGAACCTCCGTTCCAGGAGTTTTCGCGCCGCCGGCAATGGCCCTTTTTCATTGGTTCCATGGCCATCAAGCCATTGTTCGGACGGAGCAAGCAGCGCGCGATAGATCTCGCCGCAGAGCGCGCGGGCGGCCCTGCCCGGCCAATCCGCGGGAAGCAGGCTCTCGGGCAGCAGCGGATCGCGCAGCACGACGCGGCGATAGTGGTGGATCAGCAGGATCCGCGCGGTGAAGGCGTCGGCGTCGGAAAGAGTCGTCCCACGGCCGATCGCGGCGTGCAGCGGCTCGAATGTCTTCATGAACCTCAGATAGGCGTCCGCGGTGCGATCGAGCGGCCAGCTGGCGCTGAGCAGGCGGCGCCCGCTGTCGTCCTCGGCGGAGACCTCAAGACGGATAGCGCCCGCAGCCTCGTCCGGCACCGGCACGCCCGACGGCGCAACCCACACGCCGGGCAGCGGGCTGCCGAAGCCGGCATTGCGCAGCGCCTCGCGCGAGGCATCGCGGTCCTCGCCATTGCCGATCAGCAGCAACTCGAAACGCCCGGTCCAGTTCGACGATGGCGGATCGTAGATGTGGCGCGTCGCGGCCTCGAAGGTCTGATGGCCCTTGTCGGCGAGACGATAGAAACTGTTGCGGCCGACCTTTTCACGCGTCAGCCAGCCGTCGGCCGCCAGGCGCGACATCGCGGTGCGCACCACACCGCTGTCGATGTCCAGGCTTTCGAAGAATTCCAGCAGCGTGCCGAGCCACACCGAGCCCCCGCGCGGCACGATGGCGTCGCCGAACACGGTGATGACGATGGAGCCGGTGCGCGACGGCTCGCGCTTGAGCTGGTCGATGATACGGGAGAGCGGATGCGCCATGCGCGAGGCATAGCGCGTTTGATGCGGGCGCGACAATGGACGGACGCGACAGCTTTACTCTCCCTCTCCCCGTTCTTACGGGGGCGCGACGAGCTTCGCTCGCGCTGAGAGGGTCGGGGTGAGGGGCTGCATCCGCAAACTCAGTGATAGACGGACTCGCGGAGAGTCCCCCTCACCCGGATCGCATCTCCGATGCGATCCGACCTCTCCCCGCAAGCGGGGCGAGGTGAAGAAGCCCGCTTACCGATGCGGATCGGGATACGCCAGGCTGCGCCAGCCACTGCGGTCGAAGGGCATCCACTGGCCTTCCTTCTGCGCAAGCCGGTCAGCTACGGCATAGACCGCGGCGGGGTGATGCCCCATGCCGCAATGGCTGCTCTCGATCTCGATGCTCTCGGTCTGCGCGCCCGACTTCTCCATGCAACCCTGCCAGGCGCAGACGCCGTCGGTGCGGCTGAAGATGGCGGTGGTCGGCACCGGCGGCGGCACGGCGAGCTCGCCGCCGAAGCGCGGATCGACCTGATCGGCCTTCTGCCCGCTCGCCCATTCGTAGACGCGCCAGGCATTGGTGGAGCGCGGATCGCCGGCAAAGGGGCTGCCGAGGGTGATCACCTGGCGCACGCGCTCGGGCATCATCTTGGCGAGTTGGCGCGCATAGAGGCCGCCGAGGCTCCAGCCGACCAGGCTGATCTTGCGGCCATGTTTGTCGCTGAGCTCCTGGACCAGATCGACCATCGCATGCTGCACGCCCGGACGCAGGCCGTAGTTGCGGCCCTGGCGCCAGCCGCTCACCGCGTAGCCCTTGCCGGACAGAAACGTGCGCAGCGCGCGCGTGGACGCGTCCGAGGCGACAAGGCCCGGGAGCACCAGCACCGGATGCCCATCGCCGCGCGGCGCGAGGCTCAGCAGCGGCAGCGCACCGAGGAATGCGCCGAACTCGTGGATCGCGCGCCCTTCCAGAAACATCAGGGTACGGGACGGCGGGCGCAGCGTCTGGGCAGTAGCGGTCATCAATGTTTCCCTTGGGAAGGCGCCGGCCGCGATGCCGGCAATGGGCATGAATTCCAATACGCCGGCTTCTTGAACGTTCCGCAGCGCAACATGAATCAGCTAGGCGGCCGGTTCCCGACATTCAAGCGGTAGAGACGCGGGGCCACAATAGGCCCGCGCGTTAATGCTAACGTCCGTGACGCAAAAGTCACAGCAATCGAAGCAGCAATTCTACGGAGTAGAGCGCGAGTCCGGCCAGGCCGCCGATCAGCGAGCCGTTGAAGCGGATGTATTGCAGGTCGCGGCCGATGTTGATTTCAATCAGCGAAATCAGCTGCGCCATGTCCCACGCCTTGACCTGGTCGGAGATGAAGGTGGAGACGCCGCTCTTCTGATCCGCGACGATGCTGCGCAGGACCGTCACCAGACCCTTGTTGATCTCGCCGCGCAGCTCGGAATCGCCGGCGAGCGCCTCGCCCGCGGCGACGAACATGCCGGCGAGATGATGCTGCAGCACCTGCGTCTCGCCGGAGGCGCTGCGCTCGATGAAGGAGCGTGTGTTGGCCCAGACGGTGCGGGCGAGATCGGCGAGCTCGGGCCGCGCCAGCAGATCGCGTTTCAGGCCGTCCATGCGATCGATGTAGGCCTGGTCGGTGCCGAGCCGGTCGACGAAGCTCAGCACCATGCGGTCGAACTCGCCGCGGAACGGATGTTTGGCATCGCTGCGCACCTCATTGAAGAAAGCGGTAGCGGACGCCACGATCTTGTTCACCAGAAACTTGTCGGCGCGGTAGAGCCTGAGCAGGGTCGGCAATTCCGCGCGCACCTTCTCGCGGATCATCGCCATCGTCTCCTTCTGGTTCAGCGTCTCGTGCATCACGCGCAGGAGATCGTCGAACAGGATCTGGTGCCGCCCCTCCGCGACGAAGCCGCGCAACGTGCCGGCCGCGAGTGGCGCAAGGTCGATCGCCTGGAGTTGCGAGGACATGCGGCGGATGATGAAGGTCATCAGGCCCGAGCTTTCGGTCGCGGAGAAGGCCTCCGGCAGCAGGCGCAGCGCGAAGCGCGCGAGATCATCGCTGCGCTTGCGGTCGCGCAGCCAGTCGGCAACGAAGGAGCCGAAATCGATCTCGTTCAGCTTGGCCTCGACGGGTCCGGCCTCGAGGAAATGCACCTGGATGAATTCGCCGAGCTTGTCGGCGATGCGGGCCTGGTTGCTCTGGATGATCGCGGTATGCGGGATCGGCAGGCCGAGCGGCCGCTTGAACAGCGCGACCACGGCATACCAGTCGGCGAGCCCGCCAATGGTCGCGGCTTCCGCGAAGGCTGCGATGAAGCCGAACACGGGATGCACGGGCAGAAGCCATTTCGCGACGACGAACAAGGCCAGCGTCGAGGCGAGCACCAGCGTCGCCAACGCTTTCACGCGGCGCAACTCGGCCGCGCGCTCGGCGTCGCCGGGAGTGTCGAAGGAGAAGGTGGCGGGTGGGGTCATGATTCACCGAGGTTACGTCATTCCGGGACGGTCCGCAGGACCGGACCCGGAATGACGACCGATCATGACGGCAGCGCAAAAAACAAGGCCCGCCGAAGCGGGCCTCAAAATTCAGTTTGTCAACGCGACCCGCAATCAGGCGGTCTTGTTGTAGACCTTGGCAAAGTTGTCCTGAGCGGACTTCGCGCCGTTGGCGGCAAGCTTGCCGAGATAGTCGGTGGTCGCCTTGGTGCGCGAGACGAAGGCTTCGCCGCGGGAGCGGAGCAGGCTCGACTGGATCTCGACGGCTTCGCTGAACGACTTGGCGGACGCGAGCTTGTCGATGCCCGAGAAGAACGCCTCGGCGTCCTCGTAGATCGCCTGCTGGATGTTGCGGCTGATCTTGCCGGCCTCGGTGACGGACTCAGTCACCGCGTTCTCGACGGCGGCAGTCACGCGCTCGGAGCCAGCGAACACCTCGGCAGCACGGTCCTTGGCGGTGTTGGCGGTCTTCTTGACGAACTCGCGGGCGGCCTCGGGAACTTCCAGGTTCTGGATGTTCTTGAAAGCGTCCTTGAAGCCCTCGAAGGCAGTGTTGGTTTCAGTGGTCATGGGGTTCTCTCCATCCTCATTGGGTTGAGCTATGGGCTCACCCCGTCCTCATTGGCCCGGGGCACGGCTTATATGGCATAGTTAATTGTGCGATGCAATATTCATATTGCACTGCGATATCACGAAATCGTGAACAGCCCTAACAGGAGGCAATATGATGCCTCCCTCAGCAATTGGTTCCCGAGCAACGGTGCCCGGCCGGTCTTTGTGATCCTAGTGCTGGACGGCGCCTGGCAGCCCATAGGCCTCCATCTGGGCCTGGACCTGCGCGATGTTGTGGCCAAGCACGACAATGTCGTGGGTCTTGCCGTCGACGTCGCGGACGTGGTCGCGCAGCAGCGCCTCGGCCTTGAAGCCGAGGCTTTCGAACAGCGCGATCGCCGCCTGCTGGTCGACCGTCATCTGGACCGAGAGCTTTTCCAGGCCTGCGCCGAGCGCCAGCGCAAAGGTCTCCTGCGACAGCGCCCGCCCCACCCCCTTCCCGCGCACGTCGAGCGAGACCACCATGCGGATCTCGCCGACATGGGGCGACCAGGAATGCGGATCGCGCACCAGCGTGCCGCAGCCGACGACCTTGCCGTCCTTCACCGCGAGCAAGCTCGTGATCGCACCTCGCTCGATCTCCTTGACCCAGGCCGAGAGCACTTTTGGCTCGCTGATGTTGCGTGGCAGGAAAAGGAGATCGTGCGTCGGCAGGCCCTTGCCGAAGGCCAGCACCGCGGCTTCGTCCGCAGGCGACATCAGGCGGATCTCGATCTCGCCGGCGTCGGTCTTGACCTGACGCGGATAGGAACGCTGCTCACTCATGTCGATCTCTTCCCCAGCCAGGAGTCCAGTTTCGGCCACAGCCGCTTCACCGCGTTGGCGCCGGCGACCAGCGAGACGTGACCGCCTTTCAGCATCACCTCCTCCTTGTCCGCCGATCCAATCTTCGCGATCAGGTGCTTTGCCGCATCATAGGGCACGATGTGGTCGTGCTCGGCGACCGCATGCAGGAACGGAACCTTGATGTCTTCGAGCTTCGCCGCGCGGCCGCCGACCGACATGGTGTCGTTGAACAGCTTGTTGTCCCACATCAGGTCCTTGGTGATGGTGCGGAAATATTCTCCAGCCAGCGGCAGCGTATCGGTCGCCCAGCGATCGAACATCCGGTAGGACTTGACGAACTCGTCGTTCCAGATGTTTTCCCAGAGCTGGATCTGGCTCACCGTGCGCGAGGCCGGACGCAGCATCTCGAACGAGGACAGGATCATCTCCGGCGGAACGTTGCCGACGCTGTCGACGAGGCGATCGACGTCGAAATAGCGGCGGTCGGAGAAATTGGAGAACAGCTTCATCTCGCGGAAGTCGATCGGCGTGGTGAAGCAGATCAAGTTCTTCATCGGCCCGTCCTTGTGGATCGAGCCATAGAGCAGCGACAGTACGCCGCCGAAGCAGTAGCCGATGACGGAGACGTCCTGCTCGCCGGAATCCGCCTGCACGCGGCGGACGCAATCCGGGATGAAGTCGAGGACGTAGTCCTCCATGCGCAGGCTCTTCTCTTCCGGACGCGGTGCGCTCCAGTCGAGCATGTAGACATCGTAGCCGCGCCTCAGGAGGAACTCGATGAAGCTCTGGCCGGGCACGAGGTCGAGGATGTAGCCGCGATTGGTGGTCGCCATCACGATCAGCACCGGCACGCGGTAGATCTCGTCCGACATCGGCCGATAATGGTAGAGGCTCATCGTGCCGCGCGAATGCAGCACGTCTTTCGGCGTCGAGCCGAGCGTCGGGCCGGAGGTCGAGAAATATTCGACGCCCTTGATGCTGCGCTGGATTGCGCGCTGCACCTCGGACTGGATGCGCTCCGGGATGGAAGCGAAATCAAGTCCCGTCGCCGCGTTCATTTGGGCTCTCCGCCTTCGGAGGGCGGGCGTTTCGTCCGCGGCGGCCGCGGCGCACCGTCGACGCCTTGCGAGATTCCGGAACCTGCCGCCATCTGGCTCAGCATCGACTTCATCTCGCCGATCTGGGCCTCGATGGACTGTAGCCGTTCCGCAAGACCCGTGACCTGCTCGCGGCTCGGCAGATTCATGCTGACAAGGTATTTCTCCATGAGCTCGCCGAGCTGCTTCTGAGCACCTGCAGCAACGCCGCCGGCTCGATTCATCGCTTGCGAGAACTCAGGCGACGACATGGCTTGATTGGCGAAAGAGTTGAACCCCTTCTCCATCTCGCCAACCATTTTCTGCCACACGGCAACGGGGTCGTTGGTCTTGTCGGTCATCGGCGTCCTCCTGAAATCGAGAGCTGCGATGCCCTTCTTTTTTTGCCATACGACACCGTTGCGCGGTGCCGGTCAACCGGCAAGCAGCGGGTGCGCTAATGTGCACGCCGCTTCTTTGCGGCGGGAAACCGTGCGATACAGCATCGATCAGCAGGAGGGACCGCGCCCGTGAACGCCCATCAGCCGCCCCAGACCGTCCGCGCCAACGGCATCGACATTTGCTACGAGATTTTTGGCGACGACAACGCCGAGCCGCTGCTGCTGATCATGGGGCTCGGGGCGCAGATGATCCATTGGGACGATGCGTTCTGCGAGCAGCTCGCCGTGCACGGCTTTCGCGTGATCCGCTTCGACAATCGCGACATCGGCAAGTCGAGCCATCTGACGGGCGGCAAACGCCTGACGCCGCTCGAGCTGCTGAAGCTTCGTTTCCTCAAGATTCCCGTCGCCGCAACCTACAAGCTGATTGACATGGCCAAGGACACCGTCGGCCTGATGGACGCGCTCGGCATCAAGTCGGCGCATCTGGTCGGCGCCTCCATGGGCGGCATGATCGCGCAGGAGGTGACGCTGTCGTTTCCGCAGCGCGTGCGCTCGCTGACCTCGATCATGTCGACGACGGGCAATCCGCGCGTGCCGCCGCCGACACGCGAAGCCGCCGCGATGCTGATGGCACCGCCGCCGCGCAGCAAGGAGGAGTTCATCGTCCGCTTCGGCCAGACCTGGAAGGTGCTGCGCGCCGGGTCCTTTCCGGAGGAGGAAGCGCTCGACCCTGGTCGTGCCGAGCGCGTGTTCGCGCGCGGGCTCAATCCGGCCGGCGTCGGCCGGCAACTGCGCGCCGTGCTTGCCTCCGGCAGCCGCAAGGAACGGCTGCATAGCGTGAAAGCACCGACGCTGGTGATACACGGCACGGTGGATCCCTTGGTCCATCCCGAAGGCGGCAAGGACACGGCGGCCTCGATCCCCGGCGCAAAGCTGTTGATGATCAACGGCATGGGCCACGCGCTGCCGATGCGCTTCTGGCCCGAGATCATCGGTGCCATCGATAAGCACGCGCATGGTGCGGCAGCACGGGCAGCGTAGACCGACGCAGGTCTCCTCACGGTGACCATGTGAGCTTCCGGTTACTCTCTTAACGCACGCCGGCACGGAAGCTATACAGGCCTCCCTCAATCGCAAGACAGAGGCTGCGGCCTCTCGGAGCTCCCATGCATCCCATCGTCCGGCCTGTCGCAATGATTGCGGCCTCCATTCTCATGCTGTCCCTCGGCAACGGCGCCGCGAGCGCCGGCAGCGCGCAGGAAGAGGCCAATCGCACCGCCGTGCTTGCCTTCTACGAGAAGGGCCTCAATCAGAAGGACGCCGATGCAGCCATCGCCTATATGGGCAATCGCTATGTGCAGCACAATCCAAACGCCGCCGATGGTCCGGACGGCTTCCGCAAGTTCATCGGCTTCCTCCGTGAAAAGTTTCCTAACTCGCACAGCGAGATCAAGCGCTCGTTCGTCGACGGCGACTATGTCATTCTCCACGTGCACGCGGTTCGCGAACCCGGCACAAGGGGCAACGCGATCGTCGACATCTTCAAGCTGGAAAACGGCAAGATCGTCGAGCACTGGGACGTCGTGCAGCCGATCCCGGAAAATCCGGCGAACAACAACACGATGTTCTAGCTCGGAGGCGTAGCCCGGATGGAGCGCAGCGTAATCCGGGATCACCTTGCATGCGGATCGATCGCCCCCGGATTGCGCGGAGCCTGTCATCGGGCGCGCATTCGCGCGACCCGTTGGCTCCATCCGGGCTACAAATAACCGCCTAGCCCTTCCTCGCGATCCAGATCACATGGCGCGCGCCGCCGCCTCTGCCGGTGGCGCGGACATTGACTTCATTCACGTCGAAGCCGGCGCTCCCAAGGCGCCTGGTGAATGCCGGGTTGGGCCCCGACGACCAGACGGCGAGCACGCCGCCCTGCCGCAGCGCCGTCTTGGCCGCTTTCAACCCGCTCGCGTTGTAGAGTGCATCATTGCCCTTCCGGGTCAGCCCTTCCGGCCCGTTGTCGACGTCGAGGAGAATGGCGTCGAAGGCCGATCCCTTCGTCCGGATGATTTCGGCGACATCGGTCTCGCGGATGCTCACCCTGACATCATCAAGACTGTCGCCGAAAACCTGCGACATCGGACCTCGCGCCCAGGCGACCACCGCCGGCACGAGCTCGGACACCACGATCTTCGCCTTGCTGCCGAGCACGGCAAGGGCTGCACGCAGCGTAAAGCCCATGCCGAGGCCGCCGATCAGGACGACGGGGTTTGCGACCTTCTCGATCTGCTTCGCCGCCAATGTCGCAAGCGCTGCCTCGGAGCCCGACAGGCGGCTGTTCATCAGCTCGTTGGTGCCGAGCATGATGGAGAACTCCTTGCCGCGCCGCATCAGGCGGAGCTCGCCATCGGAACCGGGGATTTGGGCGGTATCGATCTTTTCCCAGGGAATCATGCGCGAGCTTTAGCACGATCGGAAATCGTAGGGTGGGTTAGCCGAAGGCGTAACCCACCAACTTCGTTCTGCCTGCGCTGAAACATGGTGGGTTACGCTTCGCTAACCCACCCTACAATCTACGGCTAACCGCCCGCCCAGACGTCGAGCACATAGCGGTTCTTCGCGCCCATCTCCTCGATCCAGCGCGCACCGGCGGCGGCATCGCTACCGCTCTTCTCGCGATGGATCGCAACGAGCGCCGCCTTCACGTCGGGCTCCATTTTGCCGCCGTCACCGCAAACGTAGATGATGGCGCCCTGCTCGATCAGCGGCCAGACCTCGTCCTTCTGCGCTGCGATCACGTGCTGCACATAGGTCTTGGGTCCATCCGCGCGCGAGAATGCGGTGAAGAGCTCGGTGATGCCGCTTGCAGCCAAGGCCTTGAGCTCGTCGGCGTAGAGAAAATCCTGGTCGGGGTGGCGGCAGCCGAAGAACAGCATGGCCGGACCGAGCGCAGCGCCTTTCGCCTTGCGCGCGGCGCGCTCCTGGAGGAAGCCGCGGAACGGCGCAAGTCCCGTGCCCGGTCCGATCATGATGATCGGCACCGATGGATCATCCGGGAGCCGGAAGCCGGCCTTGGTCTCACGCACGGTGGCGTAGACGGCATCGCCCGCGCGCCGGTTGGCGAGATAGTTCGAGCAGATGCCCTTGTAGACGCCGCGTCCGGAGGCGGCCTGCCCTTCGACCACGCCGACCGTGACGCTGCAACGCGCCGAATCGACCGACGGCGAGGAGGAGATCGAGTAATAGCGCGGCGCCAGCAGCGAGAGCATTTCCAGATAAACGTGGAACGGCAATTCACAGGCCGGATACTCGAGCAGCAGGTCAAACACCGATTTGCGCCTCGCCAGAATCTCGGTGCGGTAGCGCTCGGCCGGCTCGGCCTCCTCGCCGACGAAGGCCAGCAGCTTCGGCTTGGTCACCGGGCAGCGCGTGTGCTCGGCCATGATCTGGATCTGCTTCCGCGTCGCCACCTGCTGCAGCTCGACGAACTCGCTGAGCAGGCGGCCGACCGACACGGCCTCGCCGACCGGCAATTGCGCGCGGCGGCCTTCGGCGACCTGAAGCCTGATCTGGTCGGCCGGCAGGAAGCCGAAGCGGCGGGCAACCGAATCCACCAGCGTCGGGTCGTTGCGCGGGACGACGCTCAAATGATCGCCGACGCGATAGGTGATATTGGACGGCAGCTGCACCTCGATATGGCGCGTCGATCGCTCCGACGGATTGGACCCGCTCTTGTTCTGAAGCTCGTCATTGACCAGCACCTTCATCGCCACTGCGCCGCCCTGGGCGACGATGGTGTTGACGGCGGTCACCGCGACAGGCTCGATCGCGTAGAGCGGGTCGTCCTCCGCGGTGCGGGTGAAGTTCCAGTCGATGCCGAACTCCTTGGTCGCGACCTGCGCAGCCGCCGGGAACCATTTCTGGAACTGGCCGTCGAGATCGCTGCGCGCATCGCCCTCGCCGCGCGGATAGACCGCGCGCGCGCCGTGCTTCGACAATTGCTCGTCGATGAAGCGCGGCACCGATTGATAGGTCGCGGCCCAGTCGCTGTTGCCGCAGCCGAATACGGCGTAGCGCACATTGGCAAAGGCATCCTTCGCCAGGTCGTCGCCGAGCCATTTGACGAATTGCGTCGCATTGTCCGGCGGCGCTCCGTTATAGGAGGCGCAGATGATCAGCACGCCGCCCTCCTGCGGCAGCTTGCCGACATACTCGTCGAGCGGCCCGAGATGCACGGCAAAGCCGTTGATCTCGGCAAGATCGGCCATGCGCGTCGCGAGTTCCTCGGCGGTGCCGAGATTGGAGCCGTAAAGCACCAGCATCGGCGTGTTGTGGCCGGGCCGCGCCGTCGGCTGGCGCGGTGCCTTTGGCCCTGAGGATGCAGCGGCGACTGGCCCGCCATAAGCACCGCGCTCGCGATCGGCGCGCGGGCGAACCTTGATCTTGAAGCCCTCCGGCTTCATCGTCAGCGTTTCCTTCAGGTGCATCTGGTAGCGCTGGTGGTCGATCAGCTTGAAACGCTGGAGGATCATGCCGAGTGCGAGCGCGGCCTCGTGCATGGCAAAGCCTCGGCCGATGCAGGCACGCTGGCCGTTGCCGAACGGCTTCCAGGCATTGATCGGCCGCTTGGCCTCCGCCTCGCGGCTGAAATTTTCGGGATCGAAGGCATCGGGATTTGGCCCCCAGACGGAGGGATCGCGATGCAGTGCCGTCACCAGAATGGTGATGAACGTGCCCTTCCTGAGCTTGTACTTGCCGCCGCCGATGGTCTCGTCGCTCAGCGGTGAGATGCCGTAGGCCGGCGCCGGTGGCCACAGCCGCAGCGCCTCTTTCAGGATCTGCGTGATGTAGGTGAGCTGTGTCACCTGCTGATAGGTCGGCTTCGCGTTGACATCGGGACCGAAGACGCGATCGACCTCGTCGTAGGCCTTCTTGAGAATGTCGGGATGCTTCAAGAGCGCATAGAGCGTATAGGACAACAGGCCGCTTGTGGTCTCGTGGCCAGCGATCAAGAACGTGTTGATCTGATAACGGATGTTGACGTCGTCCAGCTGCTCGCCGGTCGAGCGGTCGACGCCGGTCATCATCGCCGCGAGCATGTCCTTCTTGTCGTCGATCCCCTCTGCACTCTTGCGGCGCTCCGCGATGATCTCGTCGACCATCTTGTTCATGAAGGCGACGTCTTCGGCGAGCGTCTTGCGCCGCTTCTGCATCCAGATCTGCTCGAACGGCAGACCCCGCGTCATCATGATGGTTTCGAGCGAGCGCACCAGCGACTCGACGAAGGGATGGTAGTCGCGCCGGTAGAAGGAATTGAAGCGGTACTCGAAACCGCACAGGCCGATCGTATCCAGCGTCAGGGCGGTCATGTCGTGGACGACGTCGATCTCGTCATCGGCGTTGAGCCGCTCCCATTTGTTGACGAGCTGCTCGGCGATGTCGACCATGCTCGGGTGATAGGACTGCATGGCGCGGTTGCCGAAGGGCTGGAGCAGGATGTTGTGCGCCTTGCTCCAGTTCGGCTCGCGGGTGTCGGCCGTGAACAGGCCGTCGCCGCCGACCGCGCGCACGCGCCGCAGCGCGCCGCGCACCGTCTTGTCGAAGCGCTTCTCGTCGGAGAGCTCGTCGACGAGATCGTGGCCGGAGACGACGACGATCGGCGAGCCCATCATGTCGAGCCAGAAGATCGGCCCGAGCTCCTTGGCGAGCCGCGTCAGGTGCTGCACCGGGGCGGCCGAGTCCAGCGACAGCATGTTGCCGACCACCGGCTTGGTCGGCGGCTGCGGAATCGGGTCCAGACGATTCTTGGATGACATTGACGTGCGCTTCCCCCTCAGTAACCCTCGTCATTGCGAGGAGCTCGCGACAAAATTGCGAAGCAATTTTGCGCTGATGCGACGAAGCAATCCAGACCTTTACCGCGGAAGGATTCCTGGATTCCTTCGCTTCGCTCGCAATGACAAATTAGCCAAATCGCCTTCTACGCCATTCGATCAACTTGGCGCTGACCTCTTCTGGCTTCTCCTGCTGCGTCCAATGGCCGCTGTCGCGGACCAGATATTTTTCGAGATCGGGAATCAGCTTGTCCATGCCGTCGGCGGAAGACGGCGGCAACACCGCATCGTTCTCGGCCATGATCATCAGCGACGGCACGCGCACCGTATGATCGAGCCCTTCGGCGCGCATCCAGTTGCGCGACATGTTGCGGTACCAGTTGATGCCACCGGTGAAGCCGGTGCTGGTGAAATTGTCGACGAACACCTTCTTCTCTTCCGGCGACAGGATCGGCGTACGCGGATCGTGCTTCGCGTCGTAAGCCGCGATCATCTGCGGAAACGCGAGATTGACCCGCGGCGAAGCGCCCACGCCGGCAATCACTTCCTCTGCCGGCGCATCGGGCGGGCGCGGCGCCGGCTTGCGCATGAACGCATCGAAGGTCTGCTCGACGCGACTGCCAAAGATCCTGTCAGGTTCACGCGACGGGTCCTGGAACTGCACGATGTACATCTTGTCGCCAAACCGCGCGCGCAGCAGCTCGATCGGATCGGCCCAGGCACGGTTGGTATGCGGCGTGTTGATGCCGACAACCCCCGCAACCCGGTCGACGTGCCGCAACGGCATCTGCCAGACGATGAAGCCGCCCCAGTCGTGGCCGACGAAGATCGCCTTGTCGATCCCGAGATGATCGAGCAGACCGACGAGATCGCCGGTCAGGTGCTCGATATCGTAGTCCTCGACCGGCTCGGGCCGGTCGGTCGCGCCGTAACCACGCTGGTCCGGCGCGATCACCCGGATTCCGGCCTCGCTCAGCGCCTTGATCTGATGGCGCCAGGAGAAGGCGAGCTCCGGCCAGCCATGGCACAGCACCATCGGCGGGGCGTCGGAGACCGGACCCGCCTCGTAGTAACCCATGCGGATTCCGTTCGTCTGCACGAACTTGAGCGGCGGCATTTCGATCATCGGGACATTCCTACTCAGCAGCGCCCTTGACGTCGGCCTCTGGCGGCGCATAGGCCGCCTCCAGCAAAGCAAACTCCTCGGGCAGCATGTCGCACATCACCTGCACATGCGGAATGATGTTGGCGCCGACAATGAAACCGAAATCGAGCTGGTCGCGATAGCTCTGCACGGTGATGTTGAGCGCCTGCCCGTGCGTCGAGATTGACACCGGGAAGATATGCAACAGCTCGGCACCCGCGGCGTAGAGCGTCTGCCGCGGCCCGGGCACGTTGGACACCGTGATGTTGGCGGCCGGCGGCAGCACGTCCGACAGGTTCGAGCGGCTGTAGAGCAGCGCCAGGATCTGCACCATGATCGGCGCACCCAGCATCGAGATGTTGGACACTTGCGGCATGAGGGCGCGCAGCGGATGCGACATCTCCTTGGACTTGGTCGATTGCGCGATGATCGCCTCCAGTCGCGCCTTGGGATCGTCGATGTTGGTCGCGATCGCGCAGATCATGCCGAACACCTGGTTGTTGGCCTCGGTGTTGCCTTCCTCACGCAGCGAGATCGGCACGGCGGCGGTCAAGGATTTCGCCGGCAGCGTGCCGTATTGCTGGAGATAGCGGCGGACCACGCCGGAGGCGAGCGCCAGCACGACGTCGTTGAGCTTGCCGCCGGCCTGCTTGGCCAGCGCCTTCGCCCGCGACAGCGGGATCGACACGCCGGCGAAGCTGCGCTCCGAGGAGATGGTCTTGTTGAGCATGGTCGGCGGCGACACCATGCTGGCCAGGCTCTCGCGCGACTTCGGATCGGCGACCTTGCCGAGCACGTCGGACACGCTCTTGAGCACGGTCGGGATGTTGCCGGCGAAGCGCACCGCGCTCTCGATCTGGTACATCGCGTTGTCGAACAGGATCGAGCCGATGTCGCTCTTGCCGGTGCGCGGCAGCTGCAGGTTCTTCGCAGCCGCCGAGGCATCGAGCGGCTGGCTGAAGAGCTGCTGGTAGGAATCGAGCAGGTTGGCGGCGATGTCGCGCGGCTCCTGTCCGGGCTTGGCTCCCGCTGCCGGCGGATCGACCTTCCGCGGAATCGGCGAGATGTCGTAGATCATGTTGGTCAGCGCCGCACCGGCACCGCCGTCGATGGCGGCATGGTGCATCTTGGAATAGAGCCCGACCTCGTTGTCCTTCATGCCCTCGAACACGTAGAACTCCCACAGCGGGCGGGCGCGGTTCAGGAGCTTGGCGTGCATCCAGCCGACGATGCGCTCGAGCGTGGCGCGGTCGCGCGGCTGCGGCAGGCTGGCGCGGAAAATGTGACGGTCGATGTCGAACTGATCGTCCTCGACCCAGGAGGGATGATCGATGTCGAGCGGCGCCTTCTCCAGCCGCGCCTTCAGGATCGGCGCGATGTGCAGGCGCGAAACAATCATCGCCTTGAAGTCTTCGAAGAAGTCGCCCTTGTAATCGTCGGGCAGGCGAAAGATCGCCATGCTGCCGACATGCATCGGCATTTCCGGCGTTTCCAGATAGAGAAACGACGCATCCAGCGACGACAGCTTCTTACCGTCAGCCATAGTTCCCTCCCGCAAGATTTGACGGGCGCCTTGGACGGCGCTTCTCGTCAGGCCGATATTGCCCGCTCCGGCGGGGCATATGCAATGGCAAACGGCCCTGCCCGGTCAAATGGCGAAAATTCCCCCTCCGGTTGCGCCAGCCGGTCCGCCACGGCCCACAGCGCTGCGGGGTTCACGCCGAGCCCGATATGGCTCGCCAGGTGCACCTCGATGTTCTCGGCACGGTCCGAGGGGCGCAATAGGCAGGTCCGCCAGTTCACGACACCGTCGGCGCGGGAATAGATCGACGTCGCCGGCACCGGCAGATCGCCGGCGATCGCCTCGCGCAGGTCGGCAAAATCCTCGACCCGCTCGCCGGACAGCGCCTCGTAGAGCCGCGTGGCATTGGTCGCCCGCACATCGTTGGCGAAAGGACTGCCGAGCGTCACGACGTAACGGACCATGTCGGGCGCCTGGAGCGCGAGATCGCGGGCATAGACGCCGCCGAGGCTCCATCCGACCAGGCTGACCTTGCGCCCCGTCGCGGCGTGGATCTCGGCGAGGCGGACACGAAGAGCCTCCCGCATCCGCCCCAGTCCGCCGAGATTACGGCCCATCCGCCAGGCATGTGCCTCATGGCCGAGCTCACTGAGATAGCGCCGCATCGGCGCCATCGAAAGATCGCTAGCGAGAAAGCCGGGCAACGTCAGCACCGGATGGCCGTCGCCCCTGGGCGCGCGCATCAGGACCGGCGACAACAGCAGGCTGGCGTTGAACTCGAACAGCCCGCGGGCTTCGGCGAGCAGCAAACCAAGGCCCGGCGGACGAAGCCGGTCTGACGGTTGCGGCCCGTCCCGCCCGGGCGCCATTACTTCTTCTTGTCGCTGCTGCGCGTTCCGCCGAGGCCGGCCATGGTAACGAACATGTCCTGAAACCGCTCGGCGATCTTCGGATCGAAAGTGAACCAGCTCTGGATCAGCGATTCCGGCGAGACCTTGTCGATATTGCTCAGGACCTGCTGCTGTAGCTTGTCCATGACGGCAATCTGCATCGGCGAGACGTCCGGCAATCCGAAGAACTGACGGGCCTCGAGGGGGGTGCAGTCGATTTCGATGTTAACTTTCATGTCCCCTCCGGATGAGATTCGAGCAGTCTGTCCGAGTATCGCCGCGACACGGTGTGCAACGCAAGCGACCTCGGACGCGCTGTGGGGCGCAGGCTCCCGCAATCGGCGGGTATGGTCAATCAAATCGCTCGGCCGCGACCGCAGCGCGGACGGCCGAGACGCCAACGGCCGACAGGGCCAGTTTCCCTTTATCCCAGGACTTCACAGGTCGAAAGTCGAATGTCATTCGCGCGCCGACCTCCCCTAGATTGCCGGTCAGCATTGCTGCACAGCGGTGCAACTTGGCGCGTTCCTTGCTGGAATGGCGCTTGCACGGGTCGTGAACTCTGGGCAACATGGATTGATCAGCCCCGCCGAACAATCAAAAATCACGGCGCGGCAGAGTGGAGAGGGTTAAGAATGTCAGTCGGACGAACTCTGTTTGCGGCGACGCTCGCCGGTACGCTTGCGTTGGCGGTCTCGCCGGCGTCGAGCCAGACGCTACGTTATGCCAACCAGGGTGACCTGAAATCGCTCGATCCCTATACACTCAACGAGAGCACCACCCACGCCCATCTCGGTCACGTCTATCAAGGCCTCACCGCGCGCGACAAGGACCTCAAGATCATTCCGGCGCTGGCGGAAAGCTGGGAAACTCCAGAGCCGACCCGCTGGCGCTTCCATTTGCGCAAGGGCGTTAAATTCCACAACGGCGACCCCTTCACCGCCGACGACGTGGTGTTCTCGGCCGATCGCGTCCGCAAGAAGGGGTCGAACATGCAGACCCGCCTTGCGCCCGACGTCAAGGTGGTCAAGGTCGACGACTACACCGTCGATTTCGTCCTGCCCTCGCCCAACCCCATCCTGCATAACGCGTGGGATGTCTGGTACATCATGGACAAGAAATGGGCCGAGGAGAACAACGTCGTCGATCCGACGCCGGTGGCGGCGACCACGCCGAGCTACGCCTCGCTTCATGAGAACGGCACCGGTCCCTTCATCATCGAGAGCCATCAGCCCGGCGTGAAGACCGTGTTCAAGGCCAATCCCAATTACTGGGGCAAGGTCGAAGGCAATTTGAAGGAGATCATCTTCACTCCGATCTCCTCCGACGCCACCCGCGTCGCCGCCCTGCTCTCGGGCGAAGTCGACGTCATCGAGCCGGTGCCGATCCAGGACATCTCCCGCGTCGATTCCAGCCCGAATGCCCAGGTGCTGAAGGGGCCGGAGCTGCGCACCATCTTCATCGGCTTCGACCAGATGCGGGATGAGCTGCTCTACTCCAACATCAAGGGCAAGAACCCGTTCAAGGACATCAAGGTCCGCGAGGCGTTCTACAAGGCGATCGACATCGAGCTGATCAAGACGCGCGTGATGCGCGGGCTGGCGACGCCGTCGGCGCTGATGATCGCGCCGGAGCTGTTCATACTGTCCAAGGAATTCACGCGGCCGAAATTCGATCCCGACGGCGCCAAGAAGCTCCTGACCGAGGCCGGTTATCCCGATGGCTTCGAGGTCACCATGGATTGCCCGAACGATCGCTACGTCAACGACGCCGCGATCTGCCAGGCCGTCGTCGGCATGCTCGCCCGCATCGGCGTCAAGATCAATCTGCTGGCGCAGCCGAAGGCGCAGTACTTCGCCAAGGTGCTGAAGCAAGGCGGCTACCAGACCTCGTTCTACATGCTGGGCTGGACGCCGAGCACGATGGACTCCCACAACGTGCTCTTTGACATCATGGGCTGCCGCGACGATGCGAAATCCTCGCGGGGCGAGGCCAATCTCGGCGGCTACTGCAACAAGGAGTTCGACGCCATCACCGACAAGGTGCTGGTCGAAACCGACACCGCCAAGCGCAACCAGCTGATCAAGCAGGCCTACGAAATCGGCAACAAGGACTGGTCCTATATCCCGCTGCACCAGCAGGCGCTGGCCTGGGGCGTCTCGAAGAAGGTCAACCTGCCGCAGCGCGCCGACAATCTGGTCATGTTCCACTGGGCGACCAAGAAGGAATAGCGTCAGTTGAACACAAGGTCCCGGGAGCGTCAGGCTTCCGGGACCTTTCCTTTTTCCGGCTGACATAGGCGTCGGCTGCAAGCACACCCAAGGACAGTGGAAGAAATGCTCGCTTTCACTCTTCGCCGCGCCGTTCAGGCTATCGGCGTCATGTTCGCCGTCGGCATCATCGCGTTCTCGATGTTTCGATTCGCCGGCGATCCCGTGAACCAGATCGTCTCGATCGACACGTCGGCGGCCGAACGCCAAGCCGTGCGCAAGTCGCTCGGCCTCGATGATCCCGTGCCGGTGCAGTTCGTGCGCTATTTCGGCGATGCTGCGCAGTTCAAGTTCGGCATCTCCTATCAGTTCCGCCAGCCGGTCTCGACGCTATTGATGGAGCGCATGCCCGCGACGCTGGAACTTGCGATCTGCGCGACCGTATTTGCAATGGTGTTCGGCATCCTGATGGGCGTCTATTCGGCGCTGAAGCGCGACACCGCGCTCGCCAAATTATTCCAGGCGGTCTCATTGATCGGCATCTCGCTGCCGACGTTCCTGATCGGCATCCTCCTAATCTATCTGTTCGCGGTGACATTGGGCTGGCTGCCCTCCTTCGGCCGCGGCGAGGTGGTCAGGCTCGGCTGGTGGACGACGGGCCTGCTCACGCTGTCGGGCCTGAAGGCGCTGATCATGCCCTCGATCACGCTCGGCCTGTTCCAGATGACCTTGATCATGCGGCTGGTGCGCGCGGAGATGCTGGAAGTGCTGCGAACCGACTATATCCGCTTCGCGCGCGCCCGGGGGCTGACCACCCGTGCCATCCATTTCGGCCATGCGCTGAAGAACACGCTCATTCCCGTCATCACGGTAGCCGGGCTCCAGTTTGGCTCGGTTATTGCATTTTCGATCATCACCGAAACCGTGTTCCAGTGGCCGGGCATGGGACTTCTGTTCGTTCAGGCCGTGCAAAACGTCGATATCCCGATTATGGCCGCCTACCTGCTGATGGTCTCGCTGATTTTCGTCACCATCAATCTGGTGGTCGATATCCTCTACACCGTGGTCGATCCGCGCCTGCGCTCGACCGTCGGCCGCGCGACATAAGGCAACCTGCATGTCCGACGCAGTCGTCTCCAATTCCGACAAGCAGAGCACGCAGCCGACGCACGCCGCCCGCGGCTGGCTCAGCCGCGCGCTCGACAGCGACGTCTTCTATTCCTTCCGCCGCTCCAAGCTCACCATGGTTGCAGCGGCCATCACGGTCCTGTTCTTCCTGCTTGCGATCTTTGCCTCCTGGCTTGCGGTCCAGAACCCGTTCGATCCGGCGCAACTTCAGCTGATGAACTCGCGGATTTCGCCGCTGTGGACCGCCGACGGCCAGAGCCCGTTCCTGCTCGGCACCGATGAACAGGGCCGTGACGTGTTCTCCGCCATCCTCTACGGCATGCGCATCTCGCTCGCCGTCGGCGTGGCCGGCGTGATCTTTGCCGGTGCGCTCGGCATCGCGCTCGGCCTGATCGCCGGCTATTTCGGCGGCGCGGTGGACGGCGTGATCATGCGAATCGCCGACGTCCAACTCACCTTCCCCGCCATCCTGATCGCGCTGCTGGTCAATGGCATCGCCAAATCGATCCTCGGCAACCGACTGGATGCGACCAGCATGCTGGTGGTGCTGGTGATCTCGATCGGTCTGAGTTTCTGGGTGGGTTATGCCCGGACCGTGCGCGGTTCCGTGATGGTCGAGAAGAACAAGGACTACGTGGCCGCCGCGCAGCTGATCGGCCTGCCCGCTCCCGTGATCATGCTGCGGCACGTGCTGCCGAACACGATGGGCCCGATCCTGGTCATCGCCACCATCAACCTCGCGCTCGCCATCATCACCGAGGCGACGCTGTCCTTCCTCGGCGTCGGCCTGCCCGACACCATGCCCTCGCTCGGCACGCTGATCCGCATCGGCAACAACTATCTGTTCGCGGGCGAATGGTGGATCGTCGCCTTCCCCGGGCTCGCGCTCGCCGCGCTGATCCTCTCCATCAACCTGCTCGGCGACTGGCTGCGCGACGCGCTCAACCCGAAACTTCGATGAGTGTGCGTCGCCCATGACCGACCCTGTTCTCTCCGTCCGCAATCTCCAGGTGGAGTTCGCCTCCCGCCGCGGCACGTTGCGCGCCATCGACGACGTCTCCTTCGACATCGCCAAGGGCGAGGTGCTGGGGGTGGTCGGTGAATCCGGCGCCGGCAAATCCGTCACCGGCCTCGCGGTAATCGGCCTGATCGATCCTCCCGGCCGCATCGCCGGCGGCGAGATTCGTCTCGCAGGCATGCGCATCGACAATCTGCCGCCGGAGGAGATGCGCCGCATCCGTGGCAAACGCATCGGCATGATCTTCCAGGATCCCCTCACCTCGCTCAATCCGCTGTACCGGGTCGGCGACCAGATCGTGGAAACGATCCGGACCCACCTCAATCTGTCCGAACAGGCGGCTCGCCGCCGCGCCATCGACCTGCTCGCCGAAGTCGGGATTCCCGCGCCGGAAAAGCGCATCGACGGCTATCCGCACGAGTTCTCCGGCGGCATGCGCCAGCGCGTGGTGATTGCGCTCGCGATCTGCGCCGAGCCGGAGCTGATCATCGCGGACGAGCCGACCACGGCGCTCGACGTCTCCGTGCAGGCGCAGATCATCTCGCTGATCAAACGGCTCGGCCGCGACCACGGCACCGCGGTGATGCTGGTGACGCACGACATGGGCGTGATCGCGGAAACCTCGGATCGCGTCGCGGTGATGTATGCCGGCCGCGTCGCCGAGATCGGTCCGGTGCAGGACGTCGTGAGGAACCCGCTGCATCCCTACGCAAAAGGATTGATGGGCGCGATCCCGACGCTCGCGGGCGAGGACAAGCGCCTGGTGCAGATCCCCGGCTCCATGCCGCGCCTGTCGGCGATTCCGCGCGGCTGCTCGTTCAATCCGCGCTGCGCGTTCGCATTCGACCGCTGTCGTGTCGATCGGCCGGAGCCACTGCCGCGGGGCGCGCAATCGGTCGCCTGCCATCTCTATGATGATGTGCCGGCGGAGAGCGCGGCATGAGCGCCCCTTTCGTCCAGGCCACAAATCTGCGCCGCGTCTTCGACGTCTCGAAGCCCTGGCTGAACCGCGTGCTGGAAGGCGGGCATCTCGAATATCTCAAGGCTGTCGACAACGTCACCTTCGACATCAGGAAGGGCGAGACCTTTGCGCTGGTCGGCGAGTCCGGCTCCGGCAAGACCACGGTGGCGCGGATGGTGGTCGGCCTGTTGCCGCCGAGCTCCGGCGACGTCCAGATCGACGGCGTCTCGATGGCGGACCCGCGGCAGGCGCCGGCGCGGCGAAAGCTGCGCCGCCGCATCCAGATGATCTTCCAGGATCCCTATGCGAGCCTGAACCCGCGCTTCCGGGTCGATGCCATCATCTCCGAGCCGATCCGCGCCTTCGACCTGATCCAGGGCGAGCGCGACATCCAGGCGCGCGTCGGCGAGCTGCTCACCCTCGTCGGCCTGCATCCCGACGACCGGCTGAAGTTTCCGCATGAATTCTCCGGCGGCCAGCGCCAGCGTATCGCGATCGCGCGGGCGCTTGCCTCCGACGCCGAGTTCATCGTCTGCGACGAGCCGACCTCGGCGCTCGACGTCTCGGTACAGGCGCAGATCCTGAACCTGATGCGCGACCTCCAGGACAAGTTCGGCCTGACCTACATGTTCATCAGCCACAACCTTGCCGTGGTCCGCCACATGGCGAGCCGCGTCGGCGTGATGTATCTCGGCCGCATCGTCGAGATCGCGGAAGGACGCGAGCTGTTTGCCCGCCCGCGCATGCCCTACACCAAGATGCTGCTGGGCGCCGTGCCCGATCTTGCCATGAGCGGCCGCCAGCGCATTCCGGTCAAGGGCGAGATCCCGAACCCGATCAATCCGCCGCCCGGCTGCGCCTTCAATCCACGCTGTCCGCTGGCGTTCGATCTCTGCCGCAAGGAAGCCCCGGAGCTGATCGGTGGCGTCGCCTGCCATGCGGTTAACACCGCGCCGGTACCGGCGTGACGCGCGCGTGCCATGCGGCCTGCGCATTGGCGGCACGGCATCGCCTGTGATCAATTGCGCGCGCCACAACTAAGGTAACGAAATCCCATGGCCAGCAACGTCAATCCGGATCCCTTCACGACGCGTCCCGAGATCGAGGGCACGTTCGGGGTCGTCGCCACCACGCACTGGATCGCGACCGCCGTCGGCATGGCGATTCTGGAAAAGGGCGGCAACGCCTTCGATGCCGGCGTCGCCACCGCGTTCACGCTCCAGGTGGTCGAGCCGCATCTGAACGGCCCCGGCGGCGACGTGCCTGTTATCGTCCACGACGTGAAGCGCGGCCGCACCGAGGTGATCTGCGGCCAGGGCCCGGCGCCGGCGCGCGCCACCATTGCGCATTACAAGAGCGAAGGCCTCGACATGGTGCCGGGCACCGGCCTGCTCGCCGCCTGCGTGCCCGGGACCTTCGAATCCTGGATGATGCTCTTGCGAGACTACGGCACCATGCGCGTGCGCGACGTGCTGGAGCCCGCGATCTCCTATGCCCGCGACGGCTATCCGCTGGTCGAGCGCGCCTGCGCCACGATCCAGACCGTCGAGCAGCTATTCCGCAAGCACTGGCCGACCTCGGCCGCGGTCTACCTGCCGAACGGCGAAGTGCCGAGGCCCGGCACGCTCTTCACCAACAAGACGCTGGCCGCGACCTACGCCCGCATTCTCAGCGAGGCCGAGAGCGGCGACGGTGGCCGCGACTCCGAGATCGAGCGTGCGCGAAGGGCCTGGTCGCACGGCTTCGTCGCGGAAGCCATCGACAAATTCTGCCGCACGCAAGAGGTGATGGACGTCAGCGGCTCGCCGCATCGCGGCGTTCTCTCGGCCGACGACATGGCACGATGGCAGCCGACCGTCGAGGCGCCGCTCACCTACGACTATGGCCGCTTCACCGTCTGCAAGGCCGGCGTCTGGAGCCAGGGCCCGGTCACGCTGCAACAGCTCGCGCTGCTCAAGGGCTTTGCGCTCGACGGGCTCGACCCGACCGGGCCGGAATTCATCCATCTCCAGATCGAATGCGCCAAGCTCGCCTTCGCTGACCGCGAAAAGTTCTACGGCGATCCGAAGTTCAACGAGATCCCGATCGCGACGCTGCTGTCGGATGCCTATAACGACGAACGCCGCAAGCTCGTCACCGACAAGGCCTCGCTCGACTTCCGCCCCGGCTCGGTCGAGGGCTTTGGCGGTGTCGTCAAGCTACGGCGCGCCGAAGGCCAGCGCGAAGCGGTCGGCGCGCTTGGCGCCGGCGAGCCGACGGTCGGACGCTTCGGCGAGGTGCGCGGCGACACCGTGCATTTCGATATCATCGACAAGGCCGGCAATATGGTGTCGTCGACGCCGTCGGGCGGCTGGCTGCAATCTTCACCGATCATTCCTGAACTCGGCTTCTGCCTCGGCAGCCGCGCGCAGATGTTCTGGCTGGAGGAGGACCATCCCGCCGCACTCGCACCGGGCAAACGGCCGCGCACCACGCTGTCGCCGACCATGGCGCTGCGCGACGGCGAACCGTATCTCGCCTGGGGCTCGCCGGGCGGCGACCAGCAGGACCAATGGATCACGCAATTCTTCCTGCGCCACGTCCATTGCAATCTCAACCTTCAGGAATCGATCGACGCGCCGGCCTGGCATTCCGAGCATTTCCCGATCTCGTTCTGGCCGCGCACCGCGCGCCCCGGCGTGCTCGTGGTCGAGAACCGCGTACCGAAGGCGACGATCGAGACTCTGCGCGAGCGCGGACATATCGTCGAGATCGGGCCCGACTGGTCCGAGGGCCGCCTCACCGCGGCCTCGCGCGTCGGGGTGCGCCGCCGCGCCGCCGCTAATCCGCGCGGCATGCAAGGCTACGCAGCAGGACGCTGATGGACAGAATATGACCTGGTCGATCATCGCACGCGATCCTGCCACCGGCCAGTTCGGCATCGCGGTTGCAACCCGCTTCTTCGCCGTCGGCGCGCGCGTGCCCTATATCGCCGCCGGCCTCGGCGCGATCGCAACCCAAGCCTTCGTCAATCCTTATTACGGCATCGACGGCGTCAAGCTCTTGCGTGAAGGCCTGAACGCGCATGACGTGCTCGCCAGCCTGCTCGCGACCGACGACGGGCGCGAAAGCCGCCAGATCCACATCATGGACGCGAGCGGCGAGATTGCTGCGCATACCGGGCGCGACTGTGTCGACTGGTGCGGCCACATCGCCGGCAGCGGCTTCTCGATCGCAGGCAACATGCTCGCGGGCGCCGACGTGCTCGACGAGACCGCCAAGACCTACATCGCCAATGACAGCCTGCCCCTCCCGCGCCGCCTGCTCGCGGCGATGCGCGCGGGCGAAGCTGCCGGCGGCGACAAGCGCGGCAAGCAGTCCGCTGCACTCCTGATCCACGGCGAGGAGGAATGGCCGGCGCTGGACATTCGCGCCGACGATCATCCCGATCCGCTCGGCGAGCTCGAGCGGCTCGAACGGGTCAGCCACGAGCTCTGGGTGCACTTCCGCTCCTCCATGCCGACGCGGCAGAACCCGGCCGGCAACACCGATCGCAGCGTCATCGACGCAAGCATCGCCGCGGCCCGTGCAAGACGATCATGAGCACAAGCCCTCTCATCGAGATCAAGGATCTGCGCATCCGCTTCCACGGCGACGACGGCCGCGTCACCCACGCGGTCGACAGTGTCGATCTCAGCGTCGCCAATGGCGCGACCCTCGGCCTCGTCGGCGAATCCGGCTGCGGCAAGAGCGTGACATCGCTCGCGATCATGGGGTTGCTGCCGAAGCAAAGCGCGGAGATATCGGGCGCGATCCGCTTCGACGGCTTCGATTTGTTGAAGACCCCGGATCAGACCTTGCGCGATCTCCGCGGCAACCGGCTCGCGATGATCTTCCAGGAGCCGATGACCTCGCTCAACCCGAGCTTCACCATTGGCGACCAGATCATCGAGACGATCCTGCGCCATCGTGGCGGCTCGCGGCGCAGCGCACGGGAGCGCGCGATCGAGCTGTTGCGTCGCGTCCACATCCCCTCCCCCGAACGGCGCGTCGACGAATATCCGCACAAGCTCTCCGGCGGCATGCGCCAGCGCGTGATGATCGCGATGGCCCTGGCCTGCGACCCCCGCCTCCTGATCGCGGACGAGCCGACAACCGCGCTCGACGTCACCTTGCAGGCGCAGATCCTGGAGCTGATGCGGGAATTGAAGGCGGCGAGCGGCGCCGCGATCATCCTGATCACCCACGATCTCGGCGTGGTCGCCGAGGTCTGCGACGAGGTCGCGGTGATGTATGCCGGCGAGATCGTCGAGCGCGCGCCGGTGGATGAATTGTTCTCGACCCCGCAGCATCCCTACACCGTCGGCCTGCTCGGCTCGATCCCGCGGCTCGACCACCGAGCCGAGCAGCTTGCGACGATCGAAGGCATGGTCCCGAACATGGCGCAGCCGCCCGCCGGCTGCCGCTTCGCCGCACGCTGCCCCTTCGTGCTGGACGCCTGCACCAAGGCGCCGCCGCCGCTCGTGGAAATCAGCCCCGGTCACCTCTCGCGCTGCATCCGCGCGCCGCTCGAACTTCTGGTGTCGTGATGGCGCTGCTCGAGGTCGAAGGCCTGGTCAAGCATTTCGTCGCCGAGCGCTCGCTGTTCGGCCGGGCACTCGCGCATGTCAAAGCGGTCGATGGCGTCAGCTTCTCGCTCGAGGCGGGCAAGACGCTGGCCCTGGTCGGCGAATCCGGTTGCGGCAAATCCACCGTCAGCCGCCTGGTGCTGCGGCTGATCGAGCCGGATGCAGGCGCGATCCGTTTCGATGGCCGCGACCTGCTCTCGCTCGACGCCGGAGCGCTCCGCGCCTTCCGTCGCGAGGCGCAGATCATCTTCCAGGATCCCTACGCCTCGCTCAACCCGCGCATGACCGTCGGCCAGATCCTGACCGAGCCGCTGGCGCTGCACGATCTCGTTCCACCCGCACAGCGGCGCGAACGGGTCGCGGAAATCCTGCGGCTGGTCGGGCTGGAGCCGCGGCTCGAGCGACGCTATCCGCACGAATTCTCCGGCGGCCAGCGCCAGCGCATCGCGATTGCCCGCGCGCTCGCGGTCGAGCCAAAACTGATCATCTGCGACGAGCCGGTCTCGGCGCTCGACGTCTCGATCCGCTCGCAGATCCTCAACCTCCTGCGCGAGCTCCAGGACCGGCTCGGCCTTGCCTACATTTTCGTCTCGCACGACCTCGCCGTGGTCAAGCACATCGCCGACCATGTCGCGGTGATGAATCTCGGCCAGATCGTCGAGACCGCGGAGGCGGACGCGCTGTTCGCCGCGCCCCGGCACCCCTATAGCCGCGCGCTGCTGTCCGCGATTCCCGTGCCTAAACCGCGGGCAAAAAGCAGCCGGATTGTGCTCCAGGGGGAGATCCCCAGCGCGCTCAATCCGCCGCCGGGATGCCGCTTCCACACCCGCTGTCCCTATGTCGTGGACCGCTGCCGCAGCGAAATGCCTCAGCTTGTCTCGGATGGCATCGGACATGCAACAGCTTGCCACCGAACGTCGGAACTGCCGTCCTCCGCGGCCATCGTCCCCATGGATGGCGGTTTCTCGCCGGTTCTTGAAAAATTGGTTGCCGCCTTCAGCGGCGGTCCGGAAGCAGCACGCGGCGGCGGGGTTAGTCCATTGGGGACGGCCTCCGCATAGCCGTGAAATAGAGGTTGAGAGCGATGAGCTTTATCCGTTTGACAATCCTGGCGTCGGCCTTGCTGACGTCGCTCGTGGGCACGGCCCAGGCTCAGACCACGCTTCGCATCGGGATCGCCGAAGACCCTGATATCCTCGATCCCAGCATCGGCCGCACCTATGTCGGCCGCATCGTGTTCTCCGCGTTCTGCGACAAGCTGTTCGACATCGACGAGAAGCTCAACATCGTGCCGCTGCTCGCGCTGTCCCACGAGACATCGGCCGACGGCAAGGAGATGACGATCAAGCTCCGGCCAGGCGTCAAATTCCACGATGGCGAGCCGCTGGACGCCGAAGCCGCAAAATTCTCGATCGAGCGTCACATGACGCTGCCGACCTCGTTCCGCAAATCCGAGCTCGCCAGCGTCGATCATGTCGAGGTCGTCGATCCCCTCACCATCAAGCTGGTGCTGAAGACGCCGTACTCGCCGCTGATCGCCCAGCTCACCGACCGCTCCGGCATGATGGTCTCGCCCAAGGCGGCGAAGGAGGCCGGTGACAAGTTCGGCCTGCATCCGGTCTGCGCAGGTCCCTACAAGTTCGTCGAGCGCGTGCAGCAGGATCGCATGGTGTTCGAGAAGTTCGCCGACTACTGGAACAAGGACAACATCCATATCGACCGCGTCGTGTTCCTGCCGATCGTCGATGCCACGGTGCGCCTCGCCAACCTCAAGTCCGGCGGGCTCGATCTGATCGAGCGCGTGCTCGCCACCGACATCAAGGACGTCCGCGCCGATCCCAAGCTGGTGCTGTCGACGGCGCCCGAGCTCGGCTATCAGGGCCTGACCATCAACATCGGCAACGACAAGACCAAGGGGCCACTCAGCCAATCGGCGAAGGTGCGCCAGGCACTCAGCCTGTCGATCGATCGCGAGGCCATCAACCAGGTCGTATTCAACGGCGAGTTCACGCCGGGCAATCAATGGGTCAGCCCGACGCATCCGTACTATCAGAAGGCTTTCCCCATTCCGGGTCGCGACATCGCCAAGGCCAAGGCGCTGTTGAAGGAAGCCGGCGTCAGCCTGCCCGTCACCGTCGACTACATGGTGCCAAAGGGCACCGAGTACGAGGCCGTCGCCCAGGTCGTGCAGTCCATGGCCGCCGAAGCAGGCTTCGACATCAAGGTCCGCGTCGTCGAATTCGCGACCACCTTCAAGCAGGCGCAGGCCGGCGAGTTCCAGGTGTTCCAGATCAACTGGAGCGGACGCATCGATCCGGACGGCAATTCCTACATCTTCATGCGCAGCAAGGCGCCGCAGAACGACGGCGTGTACGCGAACCCCGAGGCCGATAAGCTGTTGGAAGAGGGACGGGCCACATCCAACGTCGAGGAGCGCAAGGCGACCTACGCCAAGCTGACCAAGGTCCTGCTCGACGACCTGCCGATCATCTACATCTATCATCGTACGCTCCTGATCGCGCATACGAAGAAGCTCGAGGGCTACCGGCAGATGCCTGATGGCCTCGTGCGCGTGGTCGGGTTGAAGTTCAAGTGATCGCGGCATCACCCGGGACACAGGTGGGGCCATGCTGAAGTTCCTCGCCCACCGCATCGCGCAGATCGTGCCGACGCTGTTCTTCGTGTCGGTGCTGATCTTTTCGCTCCAGCAATTGCTGCCCGGCGATCCGGCGCTGGTGATGGCCGGCGAGGAACGCGATCCCGCCGCGATCGAGCAGATCCGGCAGCAGTACAAGCTCGATCAGCCGATCCCCGTGCAATATGTCTACTGGCTCAAGGGCGTCCTCACGGGCAATTTCGGCGAGTCCTTGCGCAACAAGATGCCGGTGCGCGAGCTGATCGCACAGAAACTGCCGGTGACGCTCCAGCTCGGCTCGATGGCGATCCTGATCGCGTTCTTCATCGGCATTCCCGCCGGCATCGTCTCCGCGGTGAAGAAGGGCACGGCGTGGGACTATGGGGCGAATTTGTTTGCGCTGTGGGGCATCTCGACGCCCAATTTCTGGCTCGGAATCCTCTTGATCTTCCTGTTCTCGATCGAGCTCGGCTGGCTGCCGGCCTCGGGCTACGTGCCGCTCACCGAAAACTGGCGCGCGAGCCTGGCCGCCACCATCATGCCCGCCTTCGTGCTCGGCAACGCGATTTCCGCGATCCTGATGCGGCATACCCGCAGCGCCATGCTCCAGGTGCTGGAGAGCGACTATGTCCGCACGGCGCGCGCGAAAGGATTGTCGGAGCGCTCCGTCATCCTCAAGCACGCGATGCGCAATGCGCTGACGCCCATCATCACGCTCGGCGCGCTCGAGCTCGGCACGCTGTTGTCGGGCGCCGTGCTGACGGAGCAGATCTTCTCCATTCCCGGCTTCGGCAAGCTGATCGTGGACGCCGTCTTCAACCGCGACTATGCGGTGGTGCAGGGGGTGGTGCTGGTGACGGCCACGGTCTACATCACGCTGAACCTCGTTGCCGACGTCGCCTATATCCTCGTCAATCCGCGGCTGCGGGGCTAGCGCCATGACCGATGCCGCATTGCCCGCCGCCCCCTCCACCGCGCACGCGTCCGAACTTGACAGCCCGGCGCGCCGCGCACGGCGGCGGTTGTTCAAGCGCAAGGCCGCCGTATTCGGACTCGTCGTGATCACGGCGTTCATCCTGCTTGCGGCGCTTGCTCCTCTCATCGTCCCCTACGATCCCATCGCGACGAGCTGGAGCCTGGTGCGCAAGCCGCCGACCGCGGCGCACTGGTTCGGCACCGACGAGCTCGGCCGCGACATCCTCAGCCGCATCGTCTACGGCGCGCGCGCCTCCCTGCTCGCGGGCCTGATCTCGGTCGCAATCGCGCTCGGCGTCGGCGTGCCGCTCGGCCTGCTCGCCGGCTATCGCGGCGGATTTGTCGATGCGCTGATCAGCCGGATCACCGATGCAATGCTGGCCTGCCCGTTCCTGATCCTGGCGATCGCGCTGGCCGCGTTTCTCGGCCCGAGCCTCGGCAATGCCATGATCGCGATCGGCATCTCGGCGACCCCGATCTTCATCCGCCTGACCCGCGGCCAGGTGCTGAGCGTCAAGGCCGAGGATTATGTCGAGGCCGCGCGCGCCCTCGGCAACCCCGGCTGGCGGATCGCGTTCTCGCACATCCTGCCCAACATCCTGCCGGCGCTGCTGGTGCAGGCGACGCTGTCGATCGCCGCCGCCATCATCGCCGAGGCTGCGCTCTCATTCCTTGGGCTCGGCCAGCAGCCGCCCGCACCGTCCTGGGGCAGCATGCTCAACGCGGCGCAACGCTTCCTGACCCAGGCGCCGTGGATGGCGATCTGGCCAGGGCTCGCGATCTTTCTCGTGGTGCTGTCGCTGAACCTGCTCGGCGACGGCCTGCGCGACGCGCTCGACCCGCGACAGCGCTAGATCACCACTTCGCGCATCACGCGGCGACAATCCATCTCGTACTCGAGATCGACCACCGGCGGGCGGGCATAATGCCAGGTCAGGCCGGAGCGCAATGCGCCGCGGCGGACCAGCTCGTCGACCAGCGCATGGTGGAAGTCGTGCACAGAATAGGCCTGCACGCCCGTGGTGTCCTTCCAGCCGAAGCCGAAGGCTGCCATCCGGGTTTCCATCTGCGAGGTGGTGGTGAACCGCACCTTCTCGCGCAGCCCCTCCGGGCTGAGGTCGCGGTAGCGCACCGTGCGCTCGACATAGGTCCCGCTGCCCTCGCGCGCTTCGGCACCGCCGGCGATCACGAAGCTCGGGGCCTTCGACCGCGTCGGGCGCGTAAAGGAGAACGCATAGAACGACGGCTCGGACGGCGGATCGATCTCGGGACAGACATTGCTGCGCGCCACCGGATTGGTGGTGCCGTCGAAGATGCCCCATTCGGACAGCGTCTTCACATAGTGCAGGTTGAACGCACGGAAGCCCTCCTCGCTGAAGGCCACCGGCGAGCGCAGCTCGCAGGCGCAGAACGCGGTCAGCGGACGCCCTGCTTCCTGGATGAACTTCGCCGCCAACGCAAAACCCTCGGCCAGCGGAACCAGGCGATCGAAACGGACGCGCTCGATCTCATAGCCCTCGTCCGCGGCCGCACCGGCCGAATACTGGAACACGGACGGAATGAAACGGTAATTGCCGGCGGAGAATTCACGCGTCATGACGGGCTCCTATTCCAGTTGCATGCGAATGCCCTTGGCGCCGTTGAGCAGGCGCTTCAGGTGAAAACCGGCCAGCGGATCGTCGGCGTGCATCCCGACCAGCGCGGCAAAGGCCGGCATGGCGGCGGCGTCGCCGGCCTCCATCTTGGCAAAAGCCTCGGAATAGAGCGCCGTCACCGGCGCTTCGAATTTGGCCCGCGGCAGCGGTTCGAACGCGCGCAGCGGCTCGCTGCGCCCGCGCAGCATCAGCTCACCCACGGGACGGCCCTGAAAATTCTCGGCCGCCCCGGCGACGCTGGCGCTGACGCAGATGCGGGTGCCGAGATGCTTGTTGGCGGCTTCCAGCCGCGCCGCGATATTGATGGAGTCGCCATAGGCGGTGTAGTCGAAGAAGCGGTTGCCGCCGAAATTGCCGACCAGCGCCGGGCCGGCATGGGCGCCGATCCGGGTCGCCCCGAAATTCACGCCTCTCGCCCTCCAGCGCGCGGAGAAGTCCTCCGCCCAGGCGTCCAGATCATGGGCACAGGCGACCGCGCGCGTCGCAAAGTCCGGCTGGTCGCCGGGCGCGTTGAACAGCACCTGAATCGCATCGCCGATGATCTTGGCGACCGTCCCCTCATGCGCGAAGACGATCTCGGTCATGCCGCCGACATATTCGTTGAGGAGCTCGCCGAGCGTCTGCGGCGCCGCGCTCTCGACCAGCGACGTGAAACCGGTGATGTCGGTGAAGAGGGTGGCGACATCGCGCCACTGAACCTCCATGCCGCCCTCGACATCCGCAGCCAGGCGCCTTGCGATCTCCGGCGAGAAGAAACGCGACAGCGAGGCATGGGCGCGCTCGGCTTCCATCTGGCGCCGCCGCACCTCGCGCAGCATCTCCACGTGGCCGATGGTCTTCTGGATCGTGGCCTCCAGATCGGCGAAGTCGATCGGCTTGGTCAAGAAGTCGAACGCGCCGCGGTTCATGGCGATGCGGATGTTGCTCATGTCGCCATAGGCGGAGACGATGATGGTCGATTTCTTGTCCTCGGCCTCCTGGAGCTTTGCCAGCAGCGACAGCCCGTCCATCCGTGGCATGTTGATGTCGGAGACCACCATGTCGACATGCGGATTTTGCTCCAGCGCTTCCAGCGCCTCGAGGCCGTCGCGGGCGAACATGAGGGTGAGCAGCCCGTCGCGAATCTGCCTGCGGAACTTTTGCAGGATCAGCGCCTCGAGGTCCGGCTCGTCGTCGACGAAGAGGATGGTCGCAGTCATGCGGCTTGCTCGAGCCTCGTGTCGATCTCCTGGCGCAGCAGCGCAAAGTCGATCGGCTTGGTCAGGAGCCCGTGGGCGCCTCGCTCGATCGCCTTTCTGCGTGTCTCGGCGTCGCCATAGGCGGTAATCATGATGACGGGAACGTGCGGATAGTCGGCACGCACCTTCGGCAGCAGGTCGAGCCCGCTCATGCCGGGCATGTTGATGTCCGACAGAATCAGGATCAGCGAAGGATCGCGAACCTCGGCGGCACGCCTCAGCGCATCGGCCGCAGAGGGGGCAAACTCCATCTGGAAGCGTCCGGCGCGCAGGTCGCGCCGGAAGTGCTGCCTGAACAGCGGTTCGACGTCGGGCTCGTCATCGACGACCAGGATATAAACGTTCAATTCTTGCCTCCGGCAGTGTCGCCCGCTGCCATCGTGCGCGGCAGCGTGATGATGAATTCGGTGAATACACCCGGCTCGGTCTTCACGTCGATCGTGCCGCCATGCTGCTTCACGACGATGTCATGGCTCATGGACAGGCCGAGCCCGGTGCCCTCACCGGCCGGCTTGGTCGTGAAGAACGGATTGAATAGTTTCTCCTTCACCTCGGGCGGAATCCCGGTGCCGTTGTCGCGGATCCGGATCTCGACCTTGTCACCGAGGCTCCTGGTTGCGGCGCTCACGATCGGCTCAAAACCTTCCGCCGTGCCCTCCTTGCGCTTGGCCGCGGCATAGAAGCCGTTCGAGATCAGGTTGAGGAAGACGCGCGTGATCTCCTGCGGATAGATGTCGACCAGGCCGGCGGCGGGGTCGAACGCGCGCTGGAGCGTGACGTTGAAGGCGGGCCTTTCGGCGCGCGCGCCGTGATAGGCGAGATTGAGGCTCTCCTCCACGACAGCATTGATATCGATGGGGCGATGCTCGCCGGAGCCCTGGCGCGAATGCACCAGCATGTTCCTGACGATGGAATCGGCGCGCTTGCCGTGCTGCACCACCTTCTCGAGATTGCTCCTGAGCATGCCGGTCAGCTCGTCGACTTCCGCCTTGGTCTTGCCGTCGAGCGAGGCCGATTGCAGGGTCTCGTTGAGCTCGTCGATCAGCTCGGTCGAGACCGCGGAAAAATTGTTGACGAAGTTGAGCGGGTTCTTGATCTCGTGGGCGATCCCCGCCGTGAGCTGGCCGAGGGAGGCGAGCTTCTCGGTCTGGATCAAGCGATCCTGGGCGGCGCGCAATTCATCAAGGGACTGCGAGAGTTCCATGGTGCGCTGGCGCAACTCATTCAGCAGCCGCGTGTTTTCGATGGCGATGACGGCTTGCTTCGTGAAATTCTCGACCAGGGCTATTTGCTTGTCGGTGAACGGCCGAACTTCCTTGCGATAGACTGCGATCGTGCCGATCAGCTCGCTTTCCCTCAGCATCGGCACTATGACGATCGTGCGGGCGCCAGCGACATCGGAGATTCCGCGAATGCTTGAACCTCCAGCGAGATAGGCAGGAGTGTTTTGCACATCGTGAACGTGAACAACCTGACGTGTCCTGACGATGGCGGCGAGCGCGCTCTCCGGATGAGGACGGATCGCCACATCTCTTCGCGAAGCGGCGAACGCAGGCGGCACGTTGTAGTCAGCTGCGATGGTGAAACCTTCGCCGTCCCACAGATTCATGATCCCGAAACTCGCGCCACAGACCCGCGTGGCATTCTCGAGCATCTTGTGGAACACCGGCGTGAGTTCGCCCGGAGACGAACTAATCACCTGTAGTACCTCCGAAGTCGCCGTCTGTTGCTCCAGCGACTCGCTTAATTCGGCCGTTCGCACCTCGACCTTCTTTTCCAAGTCCGCGTAGGATTCCTGCAAGCGCGCGCCCATGTCGTTGAACTGGTCGGCGAGCCCTTCGAGCTCGTCACCGGTCCGGATCGCAATGCGCTGGGAGAAGTCGCCGCCCCCGATCCGCTCGGCGCCGCTGCGCAGCGCCTGGATCGGTCCCACCATGCGGCGCGCGAGGAATATCCCCGCAAGCACCGCGAAGATCGACGCCGCCAGCAGCACGATCGCAAGCCGCTGCAGCGAGGCATAGAGCGCGGCATAGGCCTCCTCGACCGGAAGCTCGACGAACATGGTCCAGTGCAGCGGCTCGATCGGGGCCGATGCGGTCAGCACCTTCTGCCCCTGGATGTTGCGCGCTTCGGGAAGCGGATCGGACATGGTACCGCCTCCGGCCTGCGCGGCGCGGACCTGCGCGAGGTTCGACATGTCGGTGTTGCGTAGGACCAGGCTGATATCGGGATGCGCGATCAGGCGCCCCTCCGGCCCGACCACATAGGCGTCTCCGTGCTCGCCGACCTTGATCTGGGAGACGACGTCCCAGATCAGCTTCAGATTGACCTCCGCGATGCTGACGACGGAATCCTTGCGCGCGCCGGCCAGCGCCAACGTCATGTAGGGTTCGGAGTCCCTGCGGAAATAGACCGGTCCGTAATAGACCTTGTGCGCGACCGCCTCGGTGAACTTCGGGTCGGTCGACAGGTCGATCCCGCTGTCGATTGCGTTCGTCGCCAGTCGCGAGACCCGCAACCGCTCCTTGCCGTTCGAATCCACCTGGGCGAGCTCGGTGATCCCTGGCACCTGGCGCAGCAGCCGCAGCGCGTCGAACCGGCGTTGCTCGATCGAGTCCGCCGACCACGGCAGCTGCGTGGTCCAGCCGAGCTGGCTCTCGATCTCCTTGACGAATTGGCCGATCTTGGCGGCCGCCGCCTCGGCCTGCTCATGCTGGACGCGGATCAGCGAGGCCTTGTGCTCACGATAGTAGAAGAAGACTTCGAACAGCCCGTTGGCAAGCAGCGCGACGGCGACGACGGCCACGAACAGTGCGACGTATTTGGTGAACAGCCGGATCCTGATCCCTCGCCCCGTCGCTTCGCCGGCCACGGCCCCATCCAGGGCCGCGCTCGGCGACGTCCTGGCTTGCGGGGTGTCGGGATGGAGGGAGAGGCTCATCCAGTGGAACCTAGCAAGAAGACGAGACCTTGTCTCTCGCGAGCCCAGCCAAGGCCCGTCCGACGGCCGCGGTGGCCACCGCATCAGCACCGGCGGGTACAACGAAAAAGGGCGGCAGCGGATTGGCCGCTGCCGCCCTCCGATTCGCTTGCTACCTCAGGTCGGCCGCAGCGCCTTGGAACCGAGGTCGAGCTCGTTGACCTGCTTGTTCCGCTCGGAATCCGCCGCCGCGCGATGGTCGGTCGCCAGCACCACGTAGACGGCGGGCAGCACGAACAGCGTGAACAGCGTGCCGATCGACATGCCGGCGACAACGACCAGACCGATCGAGAAGCGGCTGGCCGCACCCGCGCCGGTCGCGGTCAGGAGCGGGATCAGACCCGTCACCATCGCGGCCGTGGTCATCAGGATCGGCCGTAGGCGGATGCGGGCCGACATCTCGATGGCCGAGCGGCGGTCGAGCCGCTCGTTGATCTGGAGCTCGTTGGCGAACTCCACCATCAGGATGCCGTGCTTGGTGATCAGGCCGACCAGGGTGAGCAGACCGACCTGGGTGTAGATGTTCATGGTCGCGGCGCCGAAGAACAGCGGGATCAGCGCGCCGACGATCGCCATCGGCACCGAGATCATGATCACCAGCGGGTCACGCAAGCTCTCGAACTGGGCTGCCAGCACCAGGAAGATGATGATCAGCGCGAAGCCGAAGGTGATCGCGAGCTGGTTGCCTTCCTGCACATACTGCCTGGAGTCCGCGAGATAGTCGTGGCTGAAACCCTGCGGCAGCTTCTTGGCCTCGCTTTCGAGGAAGTCGACCGCAGCACCGACCGTCACGCCGGGCATCGGCACGGCCGAGAACGTCGCCGAATTGAGCTGGTTGTAGTGGGTCAGCGAGTTCGGATCGGTCTTGGTCCTGATCGAGACCACGGTCGACAGCGGAAGCTGCTGGCCGGTGTTGGTCGTCACATAGTAGCCGCCGAGCGATTCCGGTGAGAGCCGCTTGCCTCGGGGCACCTGTGGAATCACCTGGTAGGAGCGGCCCTCGAGATTGAAGCGGTTGATGTAATTGCCGCCGAGCAGCACCGCGAGCGTGCTGCCGAGGTTCTGCATGTTGACGCCGAGGTCCTGGGCCTTGGTGCGGTCGATCGTGACCTGCACGTTCGGCTGGTTATAGGCAAGGTCGCTGTCGGAGACGATGAACATGCCGCTCTTGCGCGCGGCGTCCTTCAGCTTCTCCATCTGCTCATAGACAGTCTGGAATCCGGCGGTGGAATTGATCACCATCTGCACCGGCAGGCCGCCGGGTCCGCCGGGCAACGGCGGCAGGTTGAAGGCGAAGGCCTGCACGCCCTCGATCTTGGAGAGCTCGGCCTGCACCAGGGGCTTCAACTGGATCGACGAGCGCTTGCGCTCCTCCCACGGCTTCAGCAGCATGCCGGCGATGCCGCCCTGCGGACCGTTGATGCCGTTCAGCACGAAGCGCAGATCGGTCTCCGGGAATTTCTGGAATTTCTCGTCGAGCTTCTCGCCGTAAAAATCGACATAGTCGATGTTGGCGTATTTCGGCGCCTTGGTCACCGCGAACACGATGCCCTGGTCTTCCTCCGGCGCCAGTTCCTTCGACGTGTGCATGTAGAGGAAGCCGACCAGCCCGAGGATCGTCACTGCGAACAGACCGGTAATGGCCTTGTAATCGAGCGAGCGGTCGAGCCTGCGGCCATACCAGCGCGTCAGCGCGCCGAACACCCTGTTCACCAACTTGGCGAACCGACCCTCTTCGGTGTTCTTCAGCAGCACCGAGCACATCATCGGCGACAGCGTCAGCGCGATCACGCCCGACACGATCACCGAGCCCGCGAGCGTGAAGGCGAATTCGCGAAACAGCGAGCCGGTGAGGCCGCCGAGGAAGCCGATCGGCGCGTACACGGCCGCGAGTGTGATGGTCATCGAGATGACGGGACCCACGATTTCGCGCGCGCCCTCTAGCGAAGCTTGAACCGGCGTCTTCCCTTCCTCCAGATGGCGGTGGATGTTCTCCACCACGACGATGGCGTCGTCGACGACGAGGCCGATCGCCAGCACCATCGCCAGCAGCGTCAGCAGGTTGAAGCTGAATCCCAGCGCCAGCATCAGCGTGCAGACGCCGATCATCGATAGCGGGATGGTGACGACAGGAATGATGACGGAGCGGAATGACGCCAGGAACAGGAAGATGACCACGATCACGATGATCACGGCTTCGCCCAGCGTCTTCTCGACCTCGTCGATCGAGGACTGGATGAACTTGGTGGAATCGTAGGCCACCTTCATCTTCATCGACGGCGGCAGGTTGCGCTCGAGCTCGGGGAACAGCGCGCGCACGCCCTTGACCAGCGTCAGCGGGTTGCCCTGCGGGGTCGCCTGCACTCCGATGAAGATCGCGTGCTCGCCGTTGAAGGCGACGCTCGCGTCCGTGCTTTGGGCTGCAAGCTCGACGGTGGCGATGTCCTCCATCCGCACGAAGCCGCCGTCCTTGGCCTTGACGATCATCTTTCTGAACTGGTTGACGTCTGTCAGGCCCGTATTCGTCGAGACGTTCGAGACGATCAGATAGCCCTTGGTCTGGCCTGCCGCGGACTGGAAGTTGTTGGCGGCGATCGCCGATGCGACGTCAGCCGGCGAGACATTGCGGCCGGCCATCTTCACGGGATCGAGCCACAGCCGCATCGCGAAGTTCTGGGCGCCAAGGATGTCGGCAGAGGCCACGCCGTCGACGGTCGACAGCACCGGCTGCACCACGCGCGTCAGATAGTCCGAGATTGCCGAGCCCGACAGCTCCTCGGAGGAGAAGCCGAGATACATCACCGCCGTGGTCTGGCCCGTCGTCTTGGTGACGATCGGGTCGTTGGATTCCTTCGGGATCAGGTATTTGACCGAGTTCGTCTTGGCCAGCACCTCGGTGAGCGCCTGGTTCGGATCGAAGTTCAGCTTGATGTAGACCTGGATCGTCGAGGTGCCGAGCACCGACGACGAGGTCATGTAATCGACGCCTTCCGCAGAAGCGACCGCCTGCTCGATCGGCGTGGTGATGAAGCCCTGGATCAAGTCCGCGGATGCGCCGGGATAGACGGTCGTGATGTTGATGACCGTGTTCGACAGTTTCGGATATTGCCGGATCGGCAGCACCATCGCCGCGCGCAGGCCGATCAGCAGGATCAGCAGGCTGACAACGACCGACAGGACCGGGCGTTTGATGAAAATATCAGTAAAGCGCATCGCGGCGATCTCGATTTCGTTGACTTGCACGAACATGATCCGGCCGTGCCGGATCATGCTGCGACGTTTGCGGTGTCAGTAGCGCGGCGGCTGCGCCGGGATCTGCGGGGCCGGGTCGGTCGAAATCGACACCGCCGCGCCCGATTGCAGCTTGAGCTGGCCGACGGCGACGACCTTGTCGCCCGGCTTCACGCCTTTGATGATTTCGACGCGGCCTTCGACCCGGTTGCCGGTCTGCACGAACGTGCGCACCGCGGAGAGGCTGGTCTTGCCGTCCTCTTCCTTCTTCTCGGTGATCACGAACACGGAGTCGCCGTACAGCGTGTAGTCGACCGCCGTCTCCGGGACGGTGATCACCGCCGGCTTGTCCGGCAGCACCACCGTGGTGGTCACGAACATGCCGGGCTTCAGGATCTTCTCCGGATTGGCGACGGTCGCCTGCACGCGGATGTTGCGGGTGTCGGTCGAGATCTGCGGCTCGATCGTGGTGATCTTGGCGTCGAAGGTGCGGCCCGGATAGGCGTCGACCTTCAGCCGGACCGCTTGGCCGACCTTGAGGTTGCCCGAGTCCTTTTCCGTCACCGTGAAGTTGGCCCAGAGCTCCGACAGATCGGTCAGCGACACGATCGCCGTACCGGCCGTCAGATATTGGCCGACCTCGACCTTGCGGACGCCGAGATCGCCGGAGAACGGCGCGCGCACGAACTTCTGCGAGATCAGCGCTTCGGTCTTGGCGATGCCGGCCAGCGCCTGGTCGTACGCGGCCTGCGCCGAATCGACGGTCGCCTGCGGGCCGAACTGGCGCGACGCCAGTTGCTTGGCACGATCGAGCGAGAGCTGCGCGACGGTCGCCTGCGCCTTGTAGTTGGCGAGATCGCCCTGATCGGGCGCGTCGAACAGCTGCGCCAGCGGCGTGCCGGCCTCGACATGCGAACCCGGCTCGAACTTGATCTCGGTGACGCGGCCGTTGACGTCGGCGCTGACATCGACCTGGTGCACGGCGGCGAGCCCGCCGACCGCGGTCAGCAGGTTAGGCACCACCTCGGACTTCGCCTCGGCCGCACTGACCACGGTCGGCGGCGGCTTGTTGTTGGCGAAGAACTGCTTGATCATCTGGCCGCGGAAGTAATTGAACCAGACGAGGCCGCCGACGAGCACGCCGAGCAGCGTGCCGACGATGACGAACCAGAGCACCGGCCGGACCGGACGCTTGGGAGCTTTGTCGATCGGTTCGCCCGAAATCTTGTGTTCGGTTACGATGTTCATGTCATGCACTTTCTGCAATCGCCGTCTTGCCGACACCCGGCGCCTGATCGCGGCCCAGATGTGAAGCAATTGCGGCGTCGTTAAGTCCGATACCTCTCAGGAGAAACTCACAGAGCTGACGCTCCAGATCGTTCGCCTTGCCGTAAGCGAGACAGGGCGTAGCCGGCAGCCTGGTCAGGGCCGCCGTCATCAACGAATGATGAGCAAACCAGAACAGGTTGAGTGGATCGCCAGTGCAGGGCCGCGCGTCCCCGGCGGCAACCGCACGCTCGAGCGAGGCGATGAAGACCGCCCCGATCAGCTTCTCGATCTTGGCATATAGCAAACGGGCGAATTCGCCATCATCCAAATGACTCGTGGCCATCAGTCGCAGGCGCTGGGCCTCTTCCTGGTCCGGACCATCGGCGATGCGGAGGAAGTGCTGGACCATGCCGCGGATCAGCTCGACCATGGTGGCGGTGGAGGGCTCCCGCTCGAGAAGGTCCGTCAGCGCCGGATCGGCTTCGCATTCGTCGCTGAGAATTTCAGCGTAGAGCGCCGCCTTGGAAGGGAAGTGCTTGAACAGCAGGGCTTCGGAAATGGCAGCGGCGGCCGCCACGCTCTTGGTCGTGGTGCCGGTATAGCCGTGTCGGGCAAAGCAGCGCTTTGCGGCGCCGAGGATCAATTGACGCCTCAGGTCGCTCGTCATTCGCAGTGAGCTCATGGGGTAGTGAGTAAGCACTCACCCACGCAAAAGTCAAGCATTATGCTGCATCGCAACCTGGAAGCGTTGTAATTTCAGTGGAAATTGCCCCACCTGCACGGCCTACGTGCAGGCGAGGTCGCCGCGGGGAATGGACCTAGATCGGCTGGAAGCCGAGATCGCCGCGGATCCGGTTGACGATGTAGGTCCCGTCCCGGCTCGGCAGGATCCGCTCAAGGCTGGCGCTGTCGATCTTCACATTGGCAAATCGCGGCCCCGCCGAGACGTCGTGGACGGCTTTGGCAAAGGCCGCGACCTCGGCCATGGTCGAGATCGCGCGGGCGTCCCGGATGCCGCAGGCCTTGGCGACGCCGACGAGGTCGGCGGCGGCCGAGGTGTGGCTGGTCTGGCCGCCGGTCTCGCCATAGGCCTCGTTGTCGAGCACCACGATGGAGAGGTTGGACGGCTTCTGGAGTCCGATGGTGGCAAGGCTGCCCATGCCCATCAGCATCTCGCCGTCGCCGGTGATGACCAGCACCGGCAGTTTCGGCTGCGCCAGCGCGAGCCCCAGCCCGATCATCGCGGCGCCGCCCATGCCGCCCCAGAGATAGAAGTTGCGGGCGTGATCGCCTGCGGCACACATGTCGTTGGTGGAGGCCCCGAGGCCGCCAATCGCAACCACATCCTTGCGGTCCGCAAGCAGCGTCGAGACGACCTGGCGACGGTCGAGGAGATTGGCCTTGCTCATCTGGTGAAGACCTTGGCGCCGATCAGGCGCTGCGACAACAGGACGGCGGTGGGCGTGAGCGCGTTGTAGGCCTGCGCTGCGGCTGCCTCCATCACCGCCGGCACCTCGGCCGCATTGGAGGCGCGCAGCACCTTGACGCCGGAGAGTTCGAACACGCCCTGCGTGGTCGATCCCATCGGCACCTGCCACGGATTGAACTCACCCCACTCGCCGCGCATGGTCACGAGCGTGAGGAACGGAAAGCGCAGGATCGGGATCAGCGACAGCATGTTGATGCAATTGCCGACCCCGCTCGATTGCATCAGCAGGACGCCGCGCTGCCCGCCGGTCCAGGCGCCCGCCAGAAGCGCCACGCCCTCCTCTTCCGTCGTCAAGGGAATCCCGCGCATCGTGGAGGACCCCAGCACGCGCTGGATCAGCTTCGAATGGCCGGCATCAGGCACGTAAGGCACCTGCCGGACGTCGAAGCGCTGCAATGTCGCGAAAATATCGTCGGGCCAATTCGGGGCCGTGTCGGCAGCGTCAGCGCGGGCGTGCATTTTCCTGTCCGGTCGGCTTGCAAATCACGGCACGACTGTAGACGGTGATCCGCGCCGCTCGAAAGAGCGAAAACGGCATATCGGTCTCAACCGGCGAGTATGGCGGCAATGAACGCAAGTGCGAAAGAACTGGCGGCGAATTTCGATCTCGAGAAGCTGACGCCGGAGTTCTACGACAACCCCTACCCGACCTATCGTGCACTGCGGGAGAACGAGCCGGTCAAGCGCCTGCCGAACGGCACCGTGTTCCTGACCCGCTACGACGACCTCGTCGCCACCTACAAGAACACCAAGTCGTTCAGCTCGGACAAGAAGCGCGAGTTCGCGCCGAAATACGGCGACACCCCGCTCTACGAGCATCACACCACGAGCCTCGTCTTCAACGATCCGCCGGCACACACCCGCGTGCGCCGCCTGATCATGGGCGCGCTGTCGCCGCGCGCGATCGCGGGGATGGAGGGCGATCTCGTCAAGCTGGTGGATGGCCTGCTCGATGCCATCGCCGCCAAGGGGCATTGCGAGCTGATCGAGGATTTTGCCGCCTCGATCCCGATCGAGGTGATCGGCAATCTGCTCGACGTGCCCCATGACGAGCGCGCGCCGCTGCGCGACTGGTCGCTGGCGATCCTCGGCGCCCTCGAACCCGTGGTGTCGAGCGAAGCGGCCGCGCGCGGCAACAAGGCGGTGAAGGACTTTCTCGCCTATCTCGAAACGCTGGTCGCGCGCCGGCGCCAGAAGCCCGGCAATCCCGACCGCGACGTGCTGACGCGCCTGATCCAGGGAGAAGGTAACGGCGAGCGGCTGACGGAGAAGGAGCTGCTGCACAATTGCATCTTCCTGCTCAATGCCGGACACGAGACCACCACCAACCTGATCGGCAACGGCCTCGTGGCACTGGACCGGAATCCGGACCAGAAGCAGCGGTTGATCGGCAACCCCGACATGATCAAGACAGCGGTGGAGGAGATGCTGCGCTACGAGAGCTCGAACCAGCTCGGCAACCGCATGACCACCGAACCCGTCGAGCTCGGCGGCGTCATGCTCGACGCCGGCACGTCGGTGACGCTGTGCATCGGTGCGGCCAACCGCGATCCCGCGCAGTTTCCCGCCCCCGAGAGCTTCGACATCGCGCGGACGCCGAACCGGCATCTCGCCTTCGCCACCGGCGCGCATCAATGCGCCGGCATGGCGCTGGCGCGGCTCGAGGGCGCCATCGCGATCTCGCGCTTCCTGGCGCGCTTCCCGAACTACGCCGTGAACGGCCAGCCGGTGCGCGGCGGACGGGTGCGGTTCCGCGGCTTTTTGAGCGTGCCCTGCGCGATTGGCTGAGGCCCGAAAACAAAAATGTCGAAAACGACCCCATGCACAGTAGCGGAGACTAACGGAAGATTGCCTCGGTGGATCCGCATAACCATTTGACAAGGGGAGGCAAACCAGCGGCTTCGCGCATCTCGCCGGGCCCGGATGAATTTGAGCGCGGTGCAGTCGGTTGTCGCCGGCACGCAACAATGGAGTGACGAAAGATGAGCTCGTCCGTCATTGATTACTTCGCAACGGAAGCACGCTTTGGCGCCCATAATTACGAGCCGATCGGGGTCGTCCTGTCGCGCGGCGAAGGTGTCTGGGTCTGGGATACCGACGGAAACCGTTATCTCGATTGCCTCTCGGCCTATTCCGCGGTCAGCCAGGGCCACTGCCACCCCAAGATCCTGGCGGCGATGGTGGAACAGGCACACCGGCTGACGCTCACCTCGCGCGCCTTCCACAACGACCAGCTCGCCCCGTTCTACGAGGAGATCGCGGCGCTGACCGGCTCCCACAAGGTGCTGCCGATGAACAGCGGCGCCGAGGCGGTCGAAAGCGCGATCAAGTCGGTGCGCAAATGGGGCTACGAGGTGAAAGGCGTGCCGGACGGCCAGGCCGAGATCATCGTCTGCGCCGACAATTTCCACGGACGCACGCTGGGCATCGTCGGCTTTTCAACGGACCCCGAGACCCGCGGACACTTTGGACCGTTCGCACCGGGCTTCAGGATCATCCCGTTCGGCGACGACGCGGCGCTCGAACAAGCGATCACGCCAAACACCGTCGCCTTCCTGGTCGAGCCGATCCAGGGCGAAGCCGGCGTCATCATTCCGCCAGCCGGCTATTTCACCAGGGTGCGGGAGCTCTGCACGGCCAACAACTTCATGCTGGTGCTCGACGAGATCCAGACCGGGCTCGGCCGCACCGGCAAGCTGCTCGCCGAACAGCACGAGGGAATCGAAGCGGACGTGACCCTGCTCGGCAAGGCCTTGTCCGGCGGCTTCTATCCCGTGTCGGCCGTGCTCTCGAACAACGAAGTGCTCGGGACATTGAGACCCGGGCAGCATGGTTCGACCTTCGGCGGCAACCCGCTTGCCTGTGCGGTGGCGCGCGCGGCGATGCGCGTGCTGGTCGAGGAAGGCATGATCGAGAACGCGGCCATGCAGGGCGCGCGCCTTCTGGAAGGCTTGAAGGACATCCGCGCCAACACGGTCCGCGACGTGCGCGGGCGCGGCCTGATGCTGGCGGTCGAGCTGCATCCCGAGGCCGGCCGCGCGCGCCGCTACTGCGAGGCGCTCCAGGGCAAGGGTATCCTCGCCAAGGATACCCATGGGCACACGATCCGCATCGCCCCGCCGCTGGTGATCACCAGCGACGAGGTCGACTGGGCGCTGGAGCAGTTCGCCACGACCCTGACGCAGGATTTCTCCTGACGCTGCCTGCGTCGGAAGATCGCAATGCCGGCCGCGGCCGACAACGAGTTAGCGGCCCGGCCAGAACCGGACTCGTGCAGCGCAGCAAATAGTGACGCATGGTCCTAAGGCAAAACTCTGCATGATCCCGGCAACCGGACGAACGGAGTGCGTGGAACCTATCGGAGCGACGGACGTTTTTGTCCGCGAATGAGCAGCGCCGTGCCCGGCGCAGCAAGCGCCGAGGCCGGCGCGCTGAGCTGCGCGGATCGGAGAAATGCTCATGAGACTCACTCTTTCAGTCATCAAAGCTGACGTTGGCTCCGTTGGCGGGCATACGAAACCGTCTTCACGCATGATGGCGACTGTCGAGGGCGAGGTTGCCAAGGCGATCTGCAATGGTCTGCTGATCGACGGTTTCATCTGCCACACCGGCGACGACATTGCGATCATCATGACGCACACACGGGGCGAAGGAAGCTCCGAGGTCCATCAACTCGCCTGGAAGACGTTCCTCGCGGCCACCTCGGTCGCGAAAACCTCCGGGCTCTATGGCGCTGGCCAGGATCTTCTCGCCGACGCGCCTTCCGGGAACATTCGCGGCGCCGGCCCAGGCGTCGCCGAGCTCAGCTTCGACCACAGCCTCTCCGGCGTGCGACCCGCGGAGTCCTTCATGGTGTTCGCGGCCGACAAATGCGGCCCCGGCGCCTACAACCTGCCGCTCTATCTCGCCTTTGCCGACCCCATGTACTGCGCTGGCCTGATGCTGCCTCCGATGATCAAGGGATTCCGTTTCCATGTCATCGACATGGACAACACAGCCGGCGACAGCCTGATCGAGCTCGACGCACCCGCCGACAGCTACCACATCGCCGCCCTGCTTCGCGACAACGAGCGCTTCGGCATCGATCGCATCATTTCTCGAACCCATGGCGAGGTCGTCGTGGCCGTTTCGGCACAGCGCCTCCACGCGATCGCAGGCAAGTACACCGGCAAGGATGATCCAGTCGCGATCGTCAGGAACCAGGGGATTTTCCCAGCTCCGGAGGAAATAATCTCGCCGTTCGCCAAAGCGCACTTCGTGGGCGGCGATGCACGCGGCTCGCATGTGATGCCGCTCATGCCGGTGCCACTCAACACGCCCGTTACCGGCATGTACTGCCTGCCGATCGTTTCTTGCGTCGGCTTTTCGATCGACAGGGAAGGCCGCTTTGCCGAGTCCTACACCGATTTCTTCGACAACCCGGCATGGGATGAGGTCCGCCGGCGCGCCCAGCGCAAGGCCATCGAGATGCGCAGCCAAGGCTGGTCTGGCGCCGCCATGCTACCCTATTCCGAACTGGAATATGGCGGCTTCCGCGACACCGTGTCCGGACTGCTGAAGCGTTTTCGACTGCGCGACGACCGCAAGCCGGAAGCGGCCGAGTAGCGACCGCCTCCAATCAGAAGCTGGAGCGACGTTCACCGTTCAATCGACAGATGCAGGCGCTATGACGACATGCCGATCCGGGAGGTGGACATGGCAAAAAAACGCATCGGCATTCTCACGGGCGGCGGCGACGTCGCCGGCCTCAATGCAGTCATCAAGAGCGTGACTTATCGCGGCAGTGAGGACGACATCGAGGTTGTCGGTCTGCGCCGTGGTTGGGAGGCCCTCACGCACCTGAACCTCGACGACCCAAACAGCAGGTCTCACTACGTCATCCCGCTGAACCGTGAAAACACTCGAACCATCGACCGGCGCGGCGGCACCGTGCTGCACTCGAGCCGCGTCAATCCCTCCAAGATACAAAAGCTGCCCGATCATCTCGTCGGCAATGATGTTCCGGTCTCGCTGAGCACCAAGGGCAGCATCGCGACAAAGACATGGGACCTCACCGGCCGGGTGCTCGCTAACCTTTCGGGACTTGGCATCGAACACCTGATCGCCATCGGCGGCGACGACACGCTCAGTTATGCGGCCAAGCTCAACGAACTCGGCGTCAAGATCATCGCCATCCCGAAGACGATGGATAATGACGTCCGCAACACCGAGTATTGCATCGGCTTCTCGACCGCGATCACCCGCGCCAGCGATGCCATCCAGCGGCAGCGCACCACCGTCGGCTCGCATGAGCGAATTGGCATTTTCCGCGTCTTTGGCCGCGATGCCGGATTTACGGCACTCTACACCGCGTATGCGACCTCGATACGATGCGTCATACCGGAGTATAAGGTCGACCTCGACAAGCTGATCCGGTTGCTCATCGAGGACAAGCGCGCCAATCCAAGCAACTACGCGCTGATCGTGCTCAGCGAGGGAGCTCAGTGGGAAGGCTACAAGCTGCAGGAATACGGCGAGCCCGACGCCTACGGTCACCGCAAGAAGGCCAACGTGGCGGAATCGCTTGCCGACGAGATCAAGCGGCGCACCGGCGAGGAGACGATCACCTCCGATCTCACCTACGATTTGCGATCGGGCGATCCGGACTTCATCGACAAGCTTGTGGCCCTGACTTTCGGTAACATGGCCTACGATGCCATGCTGGAAAGCAAGACCGGCCTCATGTCGGCGCTGGTCGAGGGCCGCTACGACCTCGTGCCCATCCCTGACGCCAAGCTCGGTCCGCGCAAATTGGACGTTGCGAGCAGCTACAACACGGAGCGCTACCGCCCCATCTACGCCAACAAGCAGGGGCTGCCGATCTTTCTTAACCGCGCGTCCTAGCGTGCCGCACCGGGCGAGCCAGCAGTAAGTCCGACCAATGTCCGTTCTGCCGCTGAAAGCGGAAGTCAATTCAGCGGGCTCACGCTGACGGCCGCCAAGCTGGTCGAACCCGCCCTGGACGAGTTCTCTGCCACGCTGAGCGGCGAGCAGAAGGCGCGCTTCAACGCGCTGCAACAGGTCGCAAGCCCGGGAGGGCAGCGCTCGTGACCGCCGTCCTGTGCCGTTCGATGTAGGTGCGCAGCACCTCGTCCAAGGCCCCTGCCCGCAATTGGCTCAAGCTGGACAGCCGCTTGAGGTCGACTGGGCGCTGGAGCAGTTCGCCACGACCCTGACGCAGGAATTCTCCTGACGCTGCCTGCGTCGGAAGATCGCAATGCCAGCCGCAGCCAACAACGAACGATTCCGCCACCCGCGCGTTAAGAGTCGTGGGCGGTTACTAGCTGGGAGCGACGATCATGCGTCCGCGTGGCGTTTGCGTGACTGCTTTTTTGGTTGGTGTCTCGATGCTGGCGACGAGCGTCGGCGCGTCCGCCCAGGGACCCGGCCAGGGACACGGAAGAGGTGGACCACCGGGGCCGGCCGCAGCGCCGGCGGCTCGGCCGGCAGCACCTCCACCTGCAATGGCCCGTCCGGCAGCACCACCACCTGCAATGGCCCGTCCGGCGGCGCCGCCAGCCATGGCGCGTCCCGCCGCGCCGGCATTCCATCCCCCGGCCATGCAGCAGCGACCGGCCATGGCGCCGCGTCCGGCGCCGCACATCGCCTCACCGCCGCCGCGCCCGACTCCCCACTTCGCTGCACCGCCGCAGCGGGCTGCCCCGCACATAGCGGCACCCCGGCCTGAACTTCATCGGGCGCCGGCAGCGCCGCAACGTCCGGCCATGGCACCGCGACCGGCGCCGCATATCGCCGCCCCCTCCCGTCCAGGCGCAGCGCCGGCCGTAAGCGAGCGGCTGTCGCGACGCGAGCAGATCGATCAGCGCGCGCAACAGCATCAGCAAAAGATCCAACAGCGCCAGCAGATGGTACAGCAGCGGCAGCGCGAGATGCTGTCGCGCCAGACCGCGGACCGCCAGACCCGCATCGATCGCCTGCAGCAGCGCGTGCAGCAATTGCAATCGCAAAAGCCGGAAGGCGTGCGGGCGCAACGCGAGCAGCAACGGATGCTCCAGACGCAGAACCGCCTGCTGCAGCGCGAGCAGCGCACGCAGCAAACTGATCTGGCGCGCCAGCAGCGGCTGGGACTGCAGGCTCCCGCTGCAACCGCAGCGGCGGCCGCCGCGCGCGCCGCCGAGCGCGGCCGGTTTGCCGCGCGCTTCCGAGACCGAGAGCAGACCACCGCGCAAACCCAAGCGGCCCTCGTCACCCGTCAAAGCGGCTGGTATCCCCGGCAGGCCTGGCGACACCGCCATCCCGCAGTGTTCGTGGCGTGGCTTGGGCCCGTGTTCTGGCCTTACGCCTACTCCGACATTTTTGACTACACGTTCTGGTCCTACGCTTACGAGCCCGGCTATTGGGCGTACGCGTATGACGACTTCGTCGACACCGTGTTCTGGGGTGGTGACAGCCCCTATTCCGCCTATGCCAGCATCAACCCGTACGACTATCCGCAAGCCGGCGGCGGCTCCCGCGCGCGCCAGCGCGCCAGCGTGAGCCCGCAAACGCTACAGCAATTGTGCGGCACACCGGACAAGGGTGTCACCGCCTGGCCGCTTGCCGATATCGCGCGGGCGGTGCGGCCGACGCCGGAGCAACGCGCACTGCTCGACGAATTGAAGACCGCGGCGACCAACGCTGCCGGTGTGTTCAAGGACTCCTGCGCAGAGACTTATGCGCTGACTCCGCCCGGCCGCTTGCGGGCGATGATGAACCGCGTCAGCGCGACGCTGGAAGCGGTCAAGATCGTGCGGCCGGCACTGGAGAATTTCTACAACTCGCTCAGTGACGAGCAGCAGGCCCGCTTCAACGCGCTCGGCCCCAATGTCGGCGACCGCTCGCCGCAGCAGCAGGAAGCCGGCGCCCAGGAAGCCCGTGCCGAGGCCTGCGGCGATCCGAAGTCCGGCCTGACCCAGTTGCCGATCCAGAGGATCGAGGCTGTGCTCCACCCCGCGGGCAAACAAAAGGAAGCGCTCGACCGTCTCAGCGAAGCGACGACGAAGGGCGTTGAGGGCCTGCAGGCGGCCTGCCCGAACGATGTGCCGCTGACGCCGGTCGGACGGCTGGAGGCGATGCAACGCCGGCTCGAGGCCATGCTGACGGCCGCCAAGCTGGTCGAACCTGCCCTCGACGAGTTCTATGCCACGCTGAGCAGCGAGCAGAAGGCGCGCTTCAACACGCTGCAGCAGGTGGCAGGCCCGTGAGGGCCGCGCGCGCGGGAGCTACACGTCCTGTGCCGCTCGGGGTGCGGACCGTTACTGATTGCACGCTTTGCAAAAAGCATATTCGCACCAGGGCCGGAATCGGGGGTCAGTCGGCGTGTGTATTCAAGCCCGGCATGCCAATTCCTAACGTTTGGCCTCGTCCTCCCAGTCCACCCACTCCACATCATTGATTTCCAGGTAACTGGAAACGGCTGCGCCAATGGTTGGGAAAAAATACTGCTCGCCAAGCTGCGAGAACAGTCCAAATCTCTTCAGCTTGTCCTTGACTGGATCCTTCAGTTCGGCAAAGCAGAACTCGATACCCTGTGCGTGCAGCGCCTCGTCCAATTCGGCGACCGTATCGCCGGCGGAGACGTCCACGCTGGTGACAGGCTCCGCCGCAACGACCAGCCAGCGTACCGGCGTCGGCGATTTCGCCACGGCGTCCAGTACGCGCTCTTTGAAGAATTCGGCGTTGGCGAAGAACAGCGGCGCATCCCACCGAAACAGGACCAGCCCGGGGATTTGGCGTGCATCCGGATATCTTGTGATGTCGTGATAACCTTTGACGCCATGGGCGCGACCCAACACGGCGGAGTGTGGGCGCCAACCGTCCCACAAGAACTCGGCGATGGCGATTGCTATTGCCAGACCAATTCCTGGAATCACTCCGAGCACCGCCACGCCGACAAAGCAGACCATCGATAGCCAAAACTCCCACTGCTGAATCCGATAGATTCGCTTGAGGTCGGTGACCTCAAACAAGCCGATCGCAGCGGCGATTACGACGGCCGCCAATGCAGCGGTGGGCAGATGCTGAAGCAGGTTTGGTGCCACCAGCAGAAGGACGGCGATGGCAAGCGCGCCGATGACGCTGGTTAGCTGGGTACGGGCGCCGGCGGCTTCTGCAACGGGAGTGCGCGAAGCGCTGCTGCTGATCGGGAAGCCCTGAAAAAAGCCGGTTGCCAGATTGGCCGCGCCAAGCCCCACCATCTCCTGGTTGGGATCGACATGAGTGCCCAATCGTGCGGAGTAGGCGCGCGAAAGCACGCTGGTGTCAGCGAACGATACCAGCGCGATTGCGCAGCCGCCGACCAGTACCGGGACGATATCGCCGTAGGTGATCCAGGGGATCGCGAAACCCGGCAGGCCCTGCGGAAGAGGACCCAAAACCGCCACGCCGTAACGAGTCCCAAGATCAAGCGCACCGACGATGGCGGTCGCCCCAACTACTGCAATCAGAATGCCCGGCAGCCGCTTGTTGTTCTGGAGCAGCAGGATGGCCATCAGCGTGCCGAGCCCAATCCCGAATGCGACCCAGTTTGTCTTTCCTCCAAGGATTGCATCGGCGATCGCCCATAGGCTTCGTAAAGGTCCTTCGCTCTCGATCGAGAAGCCGAACAGCTTTGGCAGTTGGCTGATCAAAACGGTCAATGCAATTCCGTTCATATAGCCGTACCTTATCGGCTTGGAGAGCAGCTCGGTGACGAAACCCAGGCGCGCGATGCCGGCTAGAATGCATACCGTCCCCGAAACGATCGCCATCATCGCAGCGAGCGTTGCGGCGCGAAGAGGATCGCCACCAGACAGTGGGGCGACAACGCCAAGGATGACAGCTGCCAGCGCCGAGTCAGGGCCCAGCACGAGGATGCGGCTGGGGCCAAACAACGCGTAGACCAACAGCGGTACGATCGTTGCGTACAGACCAGAGATGCCAGGCAAGCCCGATGCTGTCGCGTAGGCAATTCCAACCGGGACCAGCATCGTCGCCAGAACGAGTCCGGCGAAGATATCGCGCGGAAGCCACGCCGCCTCATATCGGCGGAGGGTTTCGATTGCCGGCAGCCAGTCGGTCCAATGCTTCATTGGCGGTCACTTCCAGACCCGGCCGGGCTCGTTGGCCACACTCACGCATTGGCCGCGCTTGGCCCAGCCAGAACCCAGTCTAGGCTGCTGCGTCCCCCGACAGGTGGAAAAATGTCACATCTCCGCTCATTCGCGCCAATTTTGCCAGGTCCGCGGCATGTCCGTTCTGGAGTCATTTGCGACCGGGTCGAGCCAGCAGGAAGTCCGACCATTGTCCGTTCTGCCGCTGAAAGCGGAAGTCAATTCAGAGGGGCCATGCTGAGGGCCGCCAAGCTGGTCGAGCCCGCCCTGGACGAGCTCTACGCCATGCTGAGCAGCGAGCAGAAGGCGCGCTTCAACACGCTGCAACAGGTGGCAGGCCCGTGGGGGCGGCGTCGCATTCTCTCGTTGCAATTGCGCAGCGGCCGAACGACGTGGGGTGAGGTAATCGCTCTGTCGCAACGCTCGACGAGAATATGCGTGTCCGGGCCGCGGTTCCCTCCGAGAAGCGCGGAGGCACGGGATTCAACCGGCAGCTCGTTCTGACCTCACGCGGCCGGAATCGTCTTCTGGCCAGCCTCATTCGTGTTTGTGATCGCTTGCGACCGCTCCATCTCGTCCGAGCCTGTGGCGTTGCACTGCTGGAAGTAAGAAGACAACTCAAGATCGGCCAGGTGATCCCAGTATTCTGCTTCTGCGAGCAGCTTCCATTTGTTCATGCTGTTGTATGCGGCCTGTTGACGGCACAGCGAACCCATCGCACGCAAGCGTTGCACCTTCTCCACTGCGAACCTCCTTCGCGCTTGTTTGCTTACAGGCGCATTTGTGTTGTCACAGCTTTGCAGATTGAATTGACGAGTGATAGTCCGGTGTTTGACGGTCAATCGATGACAGCGCAATCGTCTGACTTTTCAGCGAATAGTCGGGCCGAACGACGCCGGCATCGACGGCAGCAAAAGACGCGGCGCGGCAAAACTCGCTAGCCTTGCCACGCCGATCACAACAATGGCCCCGACGATTGCACGCCGGGGCCATTCAAGATCATCAGGCATGGGTACATCCGCCGGGCCTGCTGATCGTTGATGCCACCGATTACCTCATCCGATCTGGCACAGAGTGTGGCGAGGCTGCGGCATCGGGGCGATGACATTCTGCTTGAAAGCCGATGGCTGTCCACCTCATCATTTGGTGGTACTCCGACCAGCGCGCTGATCCGCACGAGCTGGCCCCTTCATCGTGGGAGCCGGGGGCCAACCGACACTCGCCTCAATTAAGATTGCGCGAGCCTCAGCAGGCAAGCTTCGGTTCACCGGAAGCGCCAGACCTGCGCCTAGATGCTAGTGCCTTTTATGCGTTACTAAACGAAGGCATTAAACCTCAGCGAGTTCCTGCATGAGTGCCTTTGCGGAACGAAGCTCTGTGGTTTCGAAGCCTTCCGTAAACCTGCCGTAAACGGAGCCAAGGAGGCCTTGCGCATCGGCCATCCGGCCCTGGTCGCGCCAAAGCCGAGCCAGACTCATGGCCGCACGCAGTTCAAAAGATTTCGCGCTTTGGCTCTGGGCAATCTTGAGCGCAGCTTGCAAGTAATTCTCGACTTCCTCAGCTGGGGCACCACGAATGTGATGCAGTTCGCCATCTAAGCATGCAAGTTCCGCCTCCCACATATGTTCTTCGTTGCGCGCTGCGATGGCCCTCGCTTCCGCCAGGGTGGCCAAGCCGTTTTCGTCGTCACCCAACCGGCGGTACGTCGCCGCGAGCATCCACAAGTACCGGACCTGGTACCAACCGGCTCCGAGCATGTCCCGCTCGTTCAGACTGAGGCGCATGAGCGCCAGACCGCCATCTATGTTACCTTCTTGTGCCACTGCCCAACCCTGCAGGATGAGGCCGCTCAAGCGCCAATAATTCAGGCTGTGCTGATCGGCGAGATCGATGACAGCATCGGCGTGCGCATGCACAGCCGCGATGTCACCCATCAGCTCCGCAAGCCCCGCGCCGCCATAGACCTGCACGTGCGCAGTAAGGTTCGTCTGGTTTAGCTCCGCAGCGTATTCAAACGCCGCGCGGCTGGTCATCAGGGCCTGCTCGGGGTAGCCTAGGATCCAAAGCACAACTGCCAGGTAGGGTAACGCCGAGGCCTTCGGGTCATGTACATAGTGAACTGGCGGTGGCCGATGCGTGTCTGGCTGATAACGACTCAGGATCGTTTCGAGCTCCGAGCGAGCCGTAAGAAAGTCGCCGGCATGCATGGCGGTTAGCGCCGCCAAACGATGTGTTGCTAATTCAAGTGCCGTGTCGCCGGTGCGCTCGGCGGCGCGCTGTGCCTCGGCAACGAGGCTCTGCATGGCACCAAAGTCGCCGCGCACGAAGTGGAAAATGAACTTCCCGCTAAGAGTAGCGAACAAGGCACCCGTGTCGTCGAGTTCATAACAGAGCGCGTGAGCCCTGCTGAAGGCCGTGCCCAGTTGCGGAGCCGTGTATCCGTGAATGGCAATCAGCGGACCTCCGATCGCCGTTTGCAGCGCGAGTTCCTGGCGATCACGCTCCGGTCCTTGTGGATTGGATTTGAGTGCCTCCAGTCCCCTTGTGAGGTGAGTAATCGCTTCGAGATTGGCGGAACGTCCCGCTGCAATCCGGCCGGCCCGCAGCCAATAGCCGACTGCCTTTCCCGCCAGCCCACCCTGCGTAAGGTGTGAAGCAATCGTCTCCGGCTCGGCCTCCGCGCGGGCAGGATACTGTTCTTCGAGAGCTGCAGCGATGCGGGCATGGATCAGCTGCCGCTTGCTCTTTAAGAGGCTCTCATGCGCGATGTCCTGGACCAGCGCGTGTTTGAAGCTGTAGCCGATATCCGGAGGTGCTCCACGCCGGAATATGAGCTCGGCTCTTAATAACTCATTGAGAGCACGCTGGAGCGCGTGTTCGTCGAGCGCTGTAACTGATCGCAAGAGGTCGTGTCCGAATTCGCGACCGATGCAAGCAGCGATCTGCGCGACTTCCTTGACCGGCGCCAACCGATCGAGGCGGGCCATCAAGGAATCCTGGAGCGTCGTCGGGATCGCCAGCGGCGGCAACGGGCCTATCAACTCATAGCGGTTGCCATGGTCTTTGAGCAGTCCGGACTCAACGACGGCCTTGGTAAGCTCCTCGACAAATAACGGCACGCCATCAGTTTTGGCCAAAATCTGCTCAAGCACCTCTTGTGGAAGTATTTTGCCGCCAGTGATCCGGTCAACGACAGCCGTCCCTTGCCTGCGACCCAGTCTGCGTAAAGAGAGCGCTGTCACGTGCCCATGACCTGTCCAGCGCGGAACGAACTCGGGCCGGAAGGTGACAATCATCAGAATCGGAAGTTGCTGCACCTCGTCAATCGCCCGGTCGAGGAGTTCGAGCATCGTGGGGTCTGCCCAGTGAACATCCTCGTAAACGGCGAGAACGGGCTGCTTTGCCGCCAGGCCTTGTATTTGCTCCAGGAGAGCCTGGAATGTCCGCTCCTTCTTCTGATGTGGACTAAGTGCAAGTGGCGGGTATCGCTCACCCGTCGGGATTGACATGAGATCCGCCAGAACCGGCGCGCACCCACGCACGTCGTTTGTAGCAAGAGCGAGCATGGCCTCGAGTTTGTCGAGCTGCTCTTCGGGAGCGTCCTCTCGCCGTATTCCTGCTGCCCGCTCGAGGAGGCCAATGATCGGGTACAACGCAGTGCTGGTATGGAACGGAGAACAGAAATGGCTCAGTGGCGTGTGCGGCGCACCTGCGAGGTGGTCGCGCAGCGCCCGCACGAGCCGGGACTTGCCAATGCCTGCTTCGCCGCCGAGCAGGACAATCTGTCCCTCTCGCTCTTTCGCCTGCTCCCAGCGGTCCAAGAGCAATGCAAGTTCTTGATTCCGCCCGACGAGCGCGGTCGTTGCCATACCGTGCTGGGCATCGAACCGACTCTCGGCCGCGCCCTCGCCAAGGACAAGCCAAGCCTGCACTGGTTCCGGGAAACCCTTGAGAGGCACCGTGCCGAGGTCCTGGTACATGAAGGCTTCGGCGAGTAGGCGGCGCGTTGACTCGGCGATCACCACGTCACCAGGCTCGGCCAGACTCTGCAGTCGGGCAGCCAGGTTCGGGGTTTCGCCGATCACCGCGCGCTCGCGAGCATCTCCCTCGCCTATCAGTTCGCCGACCACGACGAGACCGGTTGCAATGCCGACGCGAGCGGCAAGCGCTACACCGCCCGGCTCGGTGAGGGAGGCGACCGCCTTGGTCACTCGAAGCCCGGCGCGGACGGCACGCTCCGCCTCATCTTCATGCGCCCGCGGCCAACCGAAATACGCGAGAACGCCGTCGCCCAAGAGCTTGGCTATGTGGCCTTCGAACCTCGCGATCTCGCCCGCCACGCTGTTGTGGTAGGCCTGCATCAGGTCACGCAGTTCCTCGGGGTCGCGCCCTGAGGCGAGCGCGGTTGAACCGACCAAGTCGACGAACATGACCGTAAGCTGCCGACGGTCCGCCTCCGAGGGTAGTGCCGGCCTTATCTGTTCAGTTGGCTCAACAGCATCAATGGAGACGGGAACGACCGATGTTGAGCGTGCTTGAATCGCCCTCAGTACGGTCTTGCGCGGGCCGAGCGGCAAGCCAAGTTCTCGCAGATCGGCTTCAGTCAGATACTGCAGGACATCAGGCGTGACTTCGGCTTCCTGGAAGGCCTGAGTGTAGCGCTCCAGCCCAAGACTGCGAAGCCATTCGGCTATATCCACGCGAAGTCTCCTCGCGCGGCGCCAAGCGATACGACGGCGAGCTCAGTTGAAGGTATGCAACCTCAGCTTCAATGAGCCATCCGCTTGACGCTCGAACACATGGGTGGCAATGCCGCCAGCACTTTGGCGGCTCCCATCGGGTCCCTTGCCTTTGGCCGTCCATTTTGCGGTACTGTAGACGACCTTCTCATCTCCACCCACGTCTATGATCGTAAGTTTGTGATCAGTGAATCCGCCTGAAAACAGCCCAGCGAAAAAATTCTCGATTTCTTCCGGACCCGATATGACCTGATGCGTTGGTGGCAGCACTTTAGCGTTCGAAATATAGGCTGCGGCGACCGCTTTAGCGTCAGCTTTGTTGAACGCCGAATCCCAGGCGGCATAAGCTCCACTAACTTCAGCTCCAACGTCGAAGCCCGTCGAGGAGGCCAAGTTCGTCATGATTCCCTCCCTCAGGTTAAGCCTTGGTGACGAGTGCATCCTATCACTGCAGGGCAGTGCGCGAAATCGAGAACGTGCGGGAACCGGGCTAGATCGAAGGATCTAACGAAGGCATATCCATAATATCCATACTTCCGCTCACTCATTCGCGGCGAGCAGCGAGCAGAAGGTGCGCTTCAACACGCTGCAACATGTCGCAGGCCCGTGAGGGAAGCGTCGCATTCTCGCGTTGTAATTGCGCAGCGGCCCCACGACGTGGGTGACGTATTCGCCGTGCCTCAAGGCTCGACGAGAAGATGCGTATCCGGGCCGCTGCTCCCTGCGAGAAGTGCGGTGGCACGGAATGCAAGCGACAGCCTCATTCCGTCCTCACGCGGCGGAAATCGTCTCTCGTCGAGCGTCATCCGTGTTTGTGATCGCTTGAGGCCGCTCTAGCTCATTCGAGCCGGTGGCATTGCATTGCTGGGAGTAAGAAGACAGCTCGAGATGAGCTAGGTGATCCCAGTATTCTGCTTCTGCGAGCAGCTTCCATTTGTTCATGCTGTTGTACGCGGCCTGTTGACGGCACAGCGAACCCATCGCACGCAAGCGTCGCACTTTCTCCACTGCCTCCACTGCGAACCTCCCTTCGCGCTTGTTTGCTTACAAGCGCATTGTGTTGTCACAGCTTTGCAGATTGAATTGACGAGTGATAGTCCGGTGTTTGACGGTCAATCGATGACAGCGCAATCGTCTGACTTTTCAGCGAATAGTCGGGCCGAACGACGCCGGCATCGGCGGCAGCAAAAGACGCGGCGCGACAAAAATCGCTGGCCTTGCCACGCCGATCACAACAATGGCCCCGACGATTGCTCGTCGGGGCCATTCAAGATCATCAGGCAGGGGTACATCCGCCGGGCCTGCTGATCGTTGATGCACCGATTACCGCATCCGATCTGGCACAGAGTGTGGCGAGGCTGCGGCATCGGGGTGATGACATTCTGCTTGAAAGCCGATGGCTGTCCACCTCTCGTTGGTGGTACTCCTACCAGCTCGCCGTCGGATGCGTCGCACGGACGATTTCCAGCCAGATCCAACGGGGCACAGCACCGACGTGGCGTGCTTCTTAACTCGTTAACCACATGTCCGGCATTCGGCCGAGAGCGACCCAATGCGGTCAAGGGCCCACGGTCCGAGATCGGCCAGAAGCTGCGACTTGAATTGCCTCCTCGTCTTCAGTTGCAGGCCGAGGACGGAGGACTGAGTTACTGGGCCTCGGCGATCTTCGGTCCGGATGACAGCATCTGCGCGTTAGCTGCCGAGGGCCGGTTCGACGGCGATGCCGGGTCCGGCGATCGGGAAGCGGCGTCGGGCGGCGCTCCCTGGGATGGTCGACGGGCCGCGGTTCCCGGAAGCACGATCACTTTCGCTCCGACTTTCACCCGCTCATAGAGGTCCTCGACGTCCTCGTTGGTCAGCCGGATACAGCCGGACGAAACCCGCTTCCCGATCGTATCGGGCTTGTTGGTGCCGTGAATTCTATATTCGGTCTCGCCCAGATACATCGCCCGAGCGCCGAGCGGGTTGCCGGGACCGCCCGCCATGAACCGTGGCAAATAAGGCTGGCGCGAGACCATCTCCGCAGGCGGACGCCAATCCGGCCATTCTGCCTTACGAGCCACAGTCTGCTCACCGGACCATGCGAAACCTTCGCGGCCAACACCGATGCCGTAGCGCAGTGCCTGCGTGTCGTTCAGAACGAAATAAAGGAATGTGTTTTTGGTATCGATGATCACGGTGCCCGGCGTCTGGCGGCTGGCGTAATCAACCACCTGCCGGACAAATGCTCCGGGACCGTCAGCGGCTTTTGGCGGTTCGACCAGGGGGGCCGGGGCCGGAATCGGCGCCGGAGCTGGCGCTGACGCTGATGCTGATGCATGAACTGGAGTTGCCACGTAAACCGGGGTTGACGATGCCATGGCCTGGGGTGCGGACGGCTTCCGCGTCGGTTGCACACTCGCCGGGCGAGACAGCAAACCGTACCCCAATACAGCGACGGCCACGACGCCAATTGCAACTCTCCCGGCCATTGGCAGTGCAAGCGTGTCTACCTTTCCACGTTTGGCCCGCTTGCTCATATCTTTCCCCAGGTCACCATGCCTGGATAGGTACCCGGCAAAATTTAAGAAACATCGAAGCGATTTCGCGCAGACGGGAACCGCCGGCGATGGTTAACGCCGGACTCTTGTTCGGCAACATAGAAATCGGGCGGAGCGGACACGCTCCGCACTTTCGTTAACGGCGGCTTTGGGTTCAGAAGCGGTCCATGCCGCAAGCCACCGGAGAGGTCGACTAGGGGCCAAGGGCGGTCATTCGATCGCCTCGATCCTCCTGCGCAGCGGGCTATTCGGGCAACCCCGCTTTCCGAAGACCCTCAACAAACAGCTTTGAGTGTTTGGGGACCTGGGCGATCCACGCCGATATTGTAAAGGCGGGATCGATCTCAAGCACGCGCGCCGCCGCCTCGTGCGCCTCAGCGTCGCGTCCGAGATGGGCGAAACCGGACGCAAGGCCGCGGTAAGCTGGCATGAAGGAGGGGTTGTGACGAACGGCTTTCTTAAATGCTATGATCGCCTCGTCAAAGCGGCGAAGCCTCGTTAGGGCATGCCCAATGCCAAAAAACGTCATGTGTAGCAGCGGGTCTACGGGGCTCATGCGAATGGCGCGTTCAAAGCTCCGCATCGCTTCCTCTGGAAGCCCCGCCAATATATAGACCCAGCCTCTGTTGTTCCAAGTGCGCCATGAGTTTGGGTTGAGCGCGACCGCCCGGTCAGCCATTTCGATCTCGGCTTCGCTATCGCCGACCATGCCCGCCAAGATTACTGCAACCCTTGACAGCGTGTCCGGATCACCATCATCGATGCTCAATGCCAAACGAGCAAGCCGAACTGCTTCCTTGCAGTCGAACTGGGGATCGTTGGCATAGCCTAGAGCGACGTTGCTCGCATGACAGTCACCTGCCAAAGCCGCCGCAAAGCCGAACCTCGGGTCTAGCTCCAAAGCGCGATGAGCCAGCTTGATCGCCTCCGCCAAACTTTCGCGGGTCGTCAGGTGATACTGGTGCATGGCTCGGAGAAAAAAGTCATAGGCAGTGAGGTTCTCTGGTCGCCGCCGCGTCGCCATTCCAATTTCTGTTTGAAGCATCTTTGGCTGAATAGCCGAGACGACGGCGATGGTAACTTCGTCCTGAAGAGAGAAGACGTCGGTCAAATCACGCTCAAACCTGTCCGCCCATAGATGCGCGCCAGTAACCGCATCGATCAACTGCCCTGTGATGCGAACTTTCCCCGACGCCTTCCGCACAGCCCCCCCGAGGACATAGCGCACGCCGAGCCTTCGCCCGACTTCCTTGATATCGACCGCCCGGCCCTTGAAGGTGAAGCTCGAATTGCGCGCGATGACGAACAGCGACTTGAAGCGCGACAGAGCAGTGATGATTTCTTCCACCATGCCTTCGGCGAAGAATTCCTGCTCTGGATCGCCGCTCATGTTCTCAAATGGCAGCACGGCAATGGAGGGTTTGTCGGGGATCGCAAGGTCGGGCTGTTGAAGTTCTACCTGCTGGTTGCCGGTAACTGCTGCGTCCACCGGTTCCAGCGCTTCCCGGACTGCTCCGACGAAACGGAAGCCCTTGCGCGGCAGTGTCTTTATGAAGCGCTGCTCCTCGCCGGAATCGCCGATCGCAATCCGGGCGGCATTCAGGCGGGTTGTCAGAGCCGCGTCGGATACGCTGCGCCCATTCCAAATGGCTTTGACGAGGTCGTCTTTGCTGACAACTCGTCCCCTGTTGCGGATCAGATAATCGATCAGGTCAAAAACCTGGGGCGCCACGGAGACGACGTCTGCCCCGCGATGCACCTCGCGCCGGTCGACGTCGAATGCGTACTCCCCGAAAAGATAGCGCAAGTTGCCAATCCCTTTAGGCGGTCTACAGTCATCGGGTCCCTTGCAACACTTGGAACACGAAGAATAAGCTGCCGGTAAGGAAAATAAAAGCAACACATCAAGTGTGCTCGCCGGGCTCCTGGCGGCCGACGGTCGGAGTTGGACACGGCCAGCCGCGTCGTAGCGCGGATGCCGACTTCCGGTACGGGTCATTCGCGACCGGGTCGAGCCGGCAGCAAGTCCGATCAGTGTCCGTTTCGCCACCGAACGCGGAAGTCAATTCAGAGCATGAGGCCGCGCCGACGGCCGCCAAGCTGGTCGAAACCCGCCCTGGACGGGCTCTACGCCACGCTGAGCAGCGAGGCTGCGGCATCGGGGTGATAGCATTCTGCCTGAAAGCCGATGGCTGTCCACCTCATCCATGGTGGTACTCCCCCAGCTCGCCGCTCCGCACGAGCTGGCCGCTTCGCAAGACGTGCACCCACGCTGACCTATATTGAGTCCGTCATCTGGCGTCATCGTCACTGAACCTTTGCGGAATTTCCAGGACCAACCTTTATAGGCTGCGAGGACGACGGCTTTCTGCCGTGAATCGGCCCGACCACAGTGAAGTGACCGTCTGATTTTTTGGCGCTGCATTTGCGCAAGAGAGGTCCGTTATGGACCAAACAGCTGGCAGGAAAGTCAGTTGCCATGCCACACAGTGTCATTCGCCAGGATGGCGCCGCTGCCGGATTCTCATTGTTGCGATGCTCTGTACCGCTTGCACTCTCCTGTTTGCGAGCGAAGCCCGAGCTCAATGCACGGCGCGAGACGTCCTGCAGCACCAACTAAGGCTCAAGAAAGCTCCGTCAGCTGACAGGCCGCAAATCCCGATCAAATCCGCCGTCGATGTTCCCGTGTGGAAGACGATCACGATCGGGACGTTTGCAAATTTCTTTGCCCTCAGTAACGCATTGGATGCGGTAGGTTGCGGCATCGGAAACTCGGCTGGCGAAATTCTCGCACGACCGACCTTTATCCTTCGCGGCGCGAAAACAAACGTAGAGCTTTTTGCGGTGTCGGCAGCCGAACTCGGCTTTAAGACCGATACTGCGTCGCTGGCGGACATTTATGCGCGCGCCGAACAGCTGGGTTTCGGACTTGCGGCGGCAGAAGTCGGGCCACAGCTGAGGCTGCAATATTTTGACCAGCCGATCGGTGAATTTCTGATCATCGGAATGGAGCCAATCAGGACGTGGAAGGGCGCCCCCGTCATCTTGAACGTAGCCAATGGCGGAGCGGGACTCATTCTCATTGGCCAAGATGGCAGCGCCGACGCACGGATCTCAGTGTCATCCCGTTTTGTATTCGTGCGGACCAATGACGCCGCACCTGCCGAGGAGCAGGAGACCGTAGCACTTATCGATCGCTGAATTTCCAATCGCTGAATTTTTGGGTGTGCGCAGCGACACAGCCGGGATCGTGCCTGAAAACTCGCGTCGTTTCATCGAGCCCGAAGTTGCCGGCCGTCACAGGTTTGCCGAGACCGAAAGACGCTTCGGGTGGACCTCGCGTCGGTATAGCGGCACCTCGGCTCGCGGGCACAAAGCTCAGGGGAGTATCTGCCATGACACAAGCGTCCATCAAAGTCGGCATGATCGCGGAGGAGACCGGAGCACTTTCGTTCATGGGCCGCGCAAACGCCAACGTGGCAAGGATGGTGGTTGACGAGATCAACGCCGATGGCGGCCTGCTGGGGCGGAAGATCGAACTCTATCTCGAGGACGGCGCAACGACCGACGCAGTCGCGGAGGCCAAGGCGGCCAAGCTTGTATTGCAGGACAAGGTGGATGTGATCTTCGGCGGCATCTACAGCTCCACGCGGCAGGCCATCAAGGGCCCGGCCGTCGTGAAGGGCAGGACGCTCTACGTCTACCCCGAGCAATACGAAGGGCAGGAATGCGACCCGCTGATCTTCTGCACCGGCCCGGTGCCGGCGCAGCAGCTCGACCCGCTCATTCCCTGGCTGATGCGCAAGACCGGTGCCAGGACATTCTACCTGCCGTCCGCAGACTACATCTGGCCGCACGTGATGAACGAGAGGGTCCGCCAGCTCGTCACCGCCAATGGCGGCAGCATCGTCGGCGAGGAATACCATCCCCTCGATCACATGGAGTACGACGAGACAGTCGCGAGGATCATGTCCAGCGGCGCGGACGTGGTGTTCAACACCATCGTTCCACCCGGGGTCGTGCCCTTCTTCGCGCAACTCCATAACGCCGGTTTTCAGGATCGCGGCGGCCAGTTGATCTGCACATATTTCGACGAGAACCTGCTCGGCCTGCTGCCCGCGCCGCATGTGGAAGGCCTCTACGGCTGCCTCGACTTCTACCAGAACGTCAGCGATCCCTTCAGCAAGACGCTGCTCGGCGCGTACGACAAGCGCTATCACGGCAAGGAGCAGTTCACGGGCGGCAGCGCCTGCTCCGGCCTCTACCGTGGGATCAAGCTCTGGGCGGCGGCCGTGAACGAGGCCGGCTCGCTGCGCCAGGAGGACGTCATCGCTGCGCTCGATCACGCGGGGATCGCCGAGGGGCCGGGTGGTCCGGCGGAAATGGTTCCCGGCCAGCACCACGTCCGCATGAACATGTATATCGCCCAGGCGAAGAGCGGCCGTTTCGAGATCGTCGAGAGCCTGGGGGCTATCGCGCCGGACGAGGCGATGGTGCCGTCCGCCGCGGAGTCCGGCCGAAGACCAATGGCGTAGTCAGCCCACCAGGTAGGGAGCGTGAGATGAATGTCCGGTCTCCAGTCAACGAGAGTCTCCTGAGCGAGCGTCTCGCCGCGCTCGAAGCGGCAAGAAGCTGGCCACCGAATGTTCTGCCTGAGCTCGAGCGCTTCATCCGGACCGCCGACGATTATGATCTTCTTCGCGTCAACCCCATCCAATACGGCGGCGCCGTCCGCATGTCCGAGGCGGACGCGGTCGAGCTGTTCGTGCACGCTGCCAAGGTGGGCCTGTTCGATATGGACTGGCTGCTGATCTGCGCCTATTGCCCGCAGGTCGCCGGCAGCTTCCGCGAGCTCGACCAGGTCCATCCACGCTTTCAGTGCGCGTTCTGCAACGCGATCAACGATGTGGCGCTGGACGACTACATTCAGGTCGCATTTACGGTCTCGAGCGGCGTCCGCGACATCATATTCCGTCATCCCGAAAGGCTGTCGGTCGAGGATTTTTACCTGCGCTACAACTTTTCCAAGGGCTTCATCGCTCCGCATGGAATGACGCATCAGCAGCTCGTTGCTGCGCTCTCACGGGGATTCGCCGATATCGAGGCTCATGAGCACCGCAGCTTCGACTTCGACGTCACAGCTGGCCGTTTCGAGGTGCTGGATTTGAGCCACAAGCTCCTTCTGGTATTCTTCGCGAACGGGGAGCCGGCAGAGCCGCAAGGGACGCTGGTCCAGCTCGAGTCGGGCCGCTTCCATGTACCGGACCGGCCGACGGCACCGAAAGACATGGTCCTCGGCGACGGACGCTTTTCGTTCCGGCAGACGGCCGATCTCAGCCCAGGCAGGCACACCATCCGGATCGAGAACCGCACCGACGATCGCGGTCGCTTCTGGTTCGTCCAGTATCCCCCAGGTTTCGCGCCCCATCTGGTCGAGTATGAACCGTTTCTGTCCGGCAAGCGGTTGCTGCTCACCCCGAGCTTCCGTGAACTCTACAAGGCACAGCTGGTGGATGAGGGCGAGAGCCTCAATATCTCGGACATGACTTACCTGTTCACCGATCTGAAGAAGTCGACCCCGCTGTATGAAAGCGTTGGTGACGTGAACGCGTATTTTCTGGTTCGCCAGCACTTCGAGATCCTGAACAGGATCATCCGGGAACGATCCGGCGCCATCGTGAAGACGATCGGCGACGCGGTCATGGCCGGCTTCGAGCGTCCCCAGGACGCCGTTCACGCCTCCATCGAGATGGTCGAAGAGCTGTCGCGATTCAATCGGACCGCTTCGCGGCCGCTGGGACTCAAGGTCGGTGTCCACAGGGGGCGGGCGATTGCGGTGAATCTCAACGACCGGATCGACTATTTCGGGCAGGACGTGAATATCGCCGCACGCGTGCAAGGTCTCGCCGATGTCAACGAAGTCTGCATCAGCGCAACGGTGATGGAGGCACCGGGCGTCGCTGACATCGTCAAATCACGCTCGGTGTCGTGCAACTACGAGAACCTGAAGGGGGTCGGTCAAAAGATGGAAGTCCATCGCATAACAATCCTGCCGACGCAGGCATGAAGGACCGCAAGGGCGGCGCGCGTGGGGCCTACACCACCGTCCTGTGCCGCGCAATGCAGGTGCGCAGCACCTCGTCCATGGGCTTGCCCCACCAGTCGTTGGAGAAGATCTCGATCTCCGAATAGCCGGCAAACCCCTGCGCTTCGACCGCTTTGCGCACCGATTTGATGTCGATGACGCCGTCGCCCATCATGCCGCGGTCGTTGAGGATGTCCCTGGTCGGCACCAGCCAGTCACAGACGTGGAAGGCAAGCAGGCGATCCTTGCCGGCGCGCGCGATCTGGCTCATCAGCTCCGGGTCCCACCAGATGTGATAGACATCGAGCGCGACGCCGAGCATGCCGCTGGGGCCGGGGTCGAGCCGGTCGCAGATGTCGAGCGCCTGTTTTGTCGTATTCACGCAGGCGCGGTCGGCCGCGTAAGCCGGATGCAGCGGTTCGATGGCCAATGGCAGGTTTGCCTGCTTGGCATAATCTAGCATCTCGGCGAGTGCCTCCTCGACCTGCCCGCGCGCCGCCACGAGATCCTTCGAGGCCTCGCTGCCCGGCCGCGAATATTGCGGCAGGCCGCCGACCACGAGGACGATGCAGGATGCGCCCAGCGCCTTGGCCTCGTCGACGCAGCGCCGGTTGTCGTCACGCACCTCGGTGCGGCGCGATACGTCGGAGGTGAACATGCCGCCGCGGCAATAGCCTGACAGCTCGAGCCCGGCATCGCGCACCGCGCGGGCGGCGCGATCGAGACCGACAGCAGCGACCTGGTCGCGCCAGGGATCGATGGCGCGGATGCCGTGCTTTGCACAGGCGTCGATGATCTCGACGAGGTCACCCTGCTTGCGCACTGTCGCCGTGTTCAGCGACAGCCAGCGATGGTCGGACGAAAAATCGCGCATCAGGATTCCAGTCCATGCGAGGCCAGCACGGTCTTCATCCGCCGCGTCGCCAGTTCCGGATTGGTGAGGAGACCGGCCTTGTCGGCCAGCCGGAACAGCTCGGCCAGATGCAGCATCGAGCGCGCACTCTCCTGCCCGCCCACCATGGTGAAATGATCCTGATGGCCGTTGAGGTACGCCATGAACACTACGCCGGTCTTGTAGAAGCGCGTCGGCGCCTTGAAGATGTGGCGCGACAGCGGCACGGTCGGCCCCAGCACGTCGTGGAAGCCTGCCTCGTCGCCGGCAGCGAGCCGCGACAGCGCATAAGACGCCGCCGGCGCGATCGCATCGAAGATGCCGAGCAGCGCATGCGAGAAGCCCTGCTGATCACCGGCGATCAGCTCCGCGTAGTTGAAGTCGTCGCCGGTATACATCTTGATGCGCTTGTCGAGACGACGGCGCATGTCGATCTCGCGCTGCTTGTCGAGCAGCGAGACCTTGACGCCATCGACCTTGGCGGCGTTGTTGTTGATGATGGCCACCGCAACATCCATGGCCTTGTCGAGGTCCTTGGTACCCCAATATCCCGTCAGTGCCGGATCGAACATGTCGCCGAGCCAATGGATGATCACGGGCTGCCGGACCTGCGACAGCACACGGTTGTAGACCTTCGCGTAGTCGTCGGCGCCGCGACCGAGTTTTGCCAGCGCGCGCGACGCCATCAGGATGATGCGACCGCCGACCTTCTCGACCGCCGAGATCTGCTCCTCATAGGCGCGGATCACGTCGTCGAGACCCCTGGCATCCTCCACCGCGAGCTGGTCCGTGCCGGCGCCGGAATACACCAGCGCGTTGCGATGCTTGGCAGCGCCGACCGAGCGCGTGATCAGCTCCAGCGAGGTCGGCCAGTCCAGCCCCATGCCGCGCTGCGCGGTGTCCATGGCCTCGGCGACGCCGAGACCGAGGTCCCAGACGTGCTCACGGAAGGCGATGGTCTTGTCCCAGTCAACAGCGACGGAGAGCCACGGGTCATTGTCGGCGAAGGGATCGGCCACCGTGTGCACGGCCGAGAATGCGATGCGGTTCAGCGGTCCCTCGAGCTTCGCCGGGAACGTTCGCGAGGCCGCGAGCCGGTAGGTCTCGATGGACCGGTCGGCTTTGGGCAGCTCCAACGATAGGGATGACATCGGCAGGACGGGTTTGTTCATGATTTCAGACCTCTCCCCGTCATTGCGAGGAGCGAAGCGACGAAGCAATCCAGACCGTCGCCGCGGAGGGACTCTGGATTGCTTCGCTTCGCTCGCAATGACGGCTTGGTAAACATCGCGGCTTATCCAACTAACTTCAGGCCTTGATCGGGGCGACGTCGATCCAGCGCCGCTCCTTCCAGCTCTTCAGCGCGCATTCGGCAAGCTGCACGCCCTTGGCGCCTTCGAGCAGCGTGAACTTGTAAGGAGCGCCCTCGTAGACGTGACGGATGAACATCTCCCACTGCTCCTTGAAGCCGTTGTCGTAGGAGACATTGTCCGGCAGCTTCTGCCAGTCGCCGTAGAAATCGTGCAGCCGCTTCTCGTCGGGATTCCACACCGGCCTCGGGGTCGCCTGCCGCGCCTGGATCATGCAGTCGGAAAGGCCGGCGACGGCCGAGCCGAGCGTGCCGTCGACCTGGAAGGTGACGAGGTCGTCGCGATAGACGCGCGTGACCCAGGACATGTTGATGTGGGCAATGACGCCGCCCTCGAGCTGGAATGTGGCATAGGCGGAATCGTCCGCGGTCGCCTTGTATTTCTTGCCCTGCTCGTCAAAACGCTCCGGGATGTCGGTGTTGCCGATGCAGACCACGCTCTGGACGTTGCCGAAGAGGTTGTCGAGCACGTAGCGCCAGTGGCAGACCATGTCGAGGATGATGCCGCCGCCGTCCTCGTCGCGGTAATTCCAGGACGGCCGCTGCGCCTCCTGCCAACCGCCCTCGAACACCCAATAGCCGAACTCGCCGCGCACCGAGAGGATGCGGCCGAAGAAGCCGGAGTCGCGCAGGAAGGCGATCTTCTTGAGGCCCGGCAGGAACAGCTTGTCCTGCACCGTGCCGTGCTTGACGCCCTTGGCGTTGGCGAGCTTGACGACCTCGAGGGCCTCCTCGAAGTTCGTCGCGATCGGCTTCTCGCAATAGACGTGCTTGCCGGCATTGATGGCCTGGGTCAGAAGGCCCGGACGCGCCTGCGTGGTCGCGGCGTCGAAGAACATGGTGTCGTTCTTGTCGGCGAGCGCAACGTCGAGGTCGGTGGTCCAGCGCGCGATGTTGAACCGCTTGGCGAGGGCCTCGACCTTGTCGGCGCTGCGGCCGACCAGGATCGGATCCGGCATCACGCGGTCGCCGTTCTTCAGGCGGACGCCGCCCTGGTCGCGGATCGCGACGATCGAGCGGATCAGATGCTGGTTGAGCCCCATGCGGCCGGTGACGCCGTTCATGATGAGGCCGAGGCGTTGGGTGGTCATGCCAATTGCTCCTGAAGTGATTTTGGCTGTTCGAGCGGGCGGAGCGCCGACCAGTCCGGATGGACCGACGTCGCAAAGCCCGTAGCGGTCAGCGATCCCGTCAGGAGATCGCCGCTGTGAATGGAGAGCCGGCTGCCGTGGCCGGCATCGGCATAGAGATCTGGATGTGCGGCCGCGAAGGCCTGGGCTTCCGCGGCGGGCGTATCGCCGAAGCCGTCGACATAGTGGTGGCCGTTGCGCTCGGCATGGGCGATGCCGAGGAAGGCGCCGAGCGCGAGATCCTGCTGCACGGCAAGGCCGGCCTGGCAGGTCAGGTCCTCGCCGGTCACGAAGAACGTCTCTCCGCCCGCACTCCACTTCGCCGCGCGCGTCGCGTTGACGACGGACTTGTAGAGCCCCTTGCAGGACTTCGAGGAGATGCCGTGATAGCCGAGTGCCCGAGCGGCAGGGAAGGCATCGTAGGAATCGTCGGCCTCATCGATGATGAAACCGCGCTCGGCGAGCGAGCCGAGCGGCGACTGCCGTGAGATATCACGCGGCATCGGCTGCTCGATATAGAGCAACCGCGAAGCGATCGGTCCAAGGCCGGGGTCACGATCGAGCCGATCGATCAACGCCTGAAGCGCCGCGAGATCGGCGTACTGCTCGTTCGCATCGAGCGTCACCTTGTAGCCTTGTCCGAGCGTATCGAGCTCCTTGCCGATCCGCGCCAGCCGCGCTGCGTCGGCTGCGGGATCGCCCGACAGCTTCAGCTTGAAGTAACGCGCGCCGGCGTTCTCATGAGCATCGGCGACGCCGCCCTTACCTTCGACCGTATCGTCGAGGCCGACGGTATGCCTGATAGCAACCCGCGGCAGCGGCTTGCGGCCGGCAAGAAACGTTGTGATATCCGTTTCCTTCAAATCAGGCGACAACCGTGCATCGATACCGGCGATATTCCCGGCCATCCCATCGAAGAAGTTGGTCTCCACGGCACGCAGCACCGCATCGAGGACCGCCTTGTCGATCTCCGCAGGGCCGTAAGCCGCAGCAAGCGCCGGAATGTTCTTCTTCGCACAGGTCGCAATCTGTGCGCCGATGCACGACGCATGCAGGTCGAACGCGGTCAGATATCCGGTCCGCGCCAAATAAAGACCGCGCGCGATCTGAAGCGAGCGGCGCAGACCGTCGACCGTCTGCGCCGGCGACAGCTCCGGCCGCTTGTCGAACCATTTCGGCACCAGCAGTTCGGCGCTGGCGCCGACCGCGGTTCCCCTGCCCTCGACCTCGATCTCGACCCGCACGAACAGCTGCGGCGTCGCGTGAAGCGTGATCGCGCCAAAGCGGAACGGCCGCGCGAACTGCACGGGACGTTCGAAGAATGCGATGTCTCGCAGCTTCAGGCGCGGCGCCATGGCTTTAGTCCAGTGCACCTTGTGAGAAGAAATGCTTGCGGATGCGCTGCACCAGCTCGGTGAAGACCGGGTCAGCCATCACGTCGAGCGAACGCGGGCGCGGCAGCGGCACGTCGTAGATCGCGGCGACCGCGCCGGGACGCTCGGTCATGACCAGCACGCGGTCGGCGAGGAACACGGCCTCCGGAATCGAATGCGTGATCAGCAGCACGGTCTTCTTCGTCTCGCGCTGGATCCGCATCAGCTCGACATTCATGCGCTCGCGCGTCAGCGCGTCGAGCGCGCCGAACGGCTCGTCCATCAGCATGATCTTGGGATCGTGCACCAGCGCACGGCAGATCGAGGCGCGCTGCTGCATGCCGCCGGAGAGCTGCCAGGGCAGCTTCTTCTCGAAGCCTTCGAGCCCGACCAGCTTCAAGAGCGCCTTGGCGCGGTCGAGATATTTTTGGCGCGGCAGCCGCTTCATGTCGATCGGCAGCATCACGTTGGACAGGATGTTCCGCCATGGCAGCAGCAGCGCGTTCTGGAACACGATGCCGACATTGCCGTGCGGCTTCGTCACCTTCTCGCCCTCGACCAGGATCTCGCCTGACGTCGGCGGCAGCAGGCCCGAGATCAGCTTGAGCAGCGTGGACTTGCCGCAGCCGCTTGGGCCGACCACGACGAAGAACTCGCCCTCGTTGATGTCAAAATCGAGCGGCCGCAGCGACGGCACGTCGCCGTCACGCGTCCGGTAGGTCTTCGACACGCCGGACAGCTTGATGCCCGACGCCTCGCCGGCAGCCCGGTCGCTCACCAGTCTCAGATGCGCGGCCGGCTGCGCGTCGATTGGTTTGGTCGCGGGATTCATCGCACCCCTCTCCGCCCGTCGTCCCGGCGAACGCCGGGACCCATACGCCGTGCCGGCGCGTTTGGGCACGCGGCGAGAGACCTTCCGTAACAAGCATGGACGGTGGTTATGGGTCCCGGCCTTCGCCGGGACGACAGGGGATATTTGTCGCTCACGAGCCACTCTTCGGCAGATAATCGTTGGTGTAGAACGCCTTCGGGTTGTCCTTGGCCTTGGCATCGAGCCCGCCATACTCGACCAGCAGGTTGACGGTCTCGGTCATGTTCTGGTCGGTGACCTGGAACGGCCGCTTGCTCTTGGTCTCCGCGGTCCGGTAGAGCGGAATGGTCAGTTCGAAGCCCTGCGTCAGCGTGTCGATCTTGCCGCCCTTGGGGTTGGCATCGAGGATCGACTGCGCCGCCGCCTTCGGCTCCTTCTCGGCGGCTTCGACCGCCTTGGTCGTCGCCGACATGAAGCGGCGGACGAGGTCGGCATTGGCCTTCACATAGTCGGCGTTGGCGATGATGCCTGACGACACCATGTTGATGCCGTAGTCGGCGAACTTGATCGGATAGACGTCCTTGCCGGTGGCGTCCTTGATCTTCATCGACTGGTCCATGACGTAGCCGAGCAGCAGGTCAGCCTGGCCATTGATGACGGCGTTGAGCTTGGTCTGGCCGTCGCCCGCCACCGTCTGGAAGTCGCTTTCCTTCAGGCCGGTCTTCTTCAGGAACAGCGGCCAGATCTGGGTCATGGAGTCCGCCGGCGTGATCGCCACCGTCTTGCCCTTGATGTCCTCGGGCTTCCTGATGTTCTTGTCGACGAAGCCCATGGCGGACATCGGTGAGGTCTGAAGCAGCACACCGGTCGCGACCACAGGCGCGCCCTTGATGGCGGCGCGCATCATGGTGGGCACGTCGACATAGCCGAAGTCGGCGGTCTTGGCCGCAACGGCCTGCGTGGTCGCAGCCGAGCCGCGGCCTTCCTGGATCTCGAGGTCGATGCCTTCAGCCGCGAAAATGCCCTTGGCCTTGCCGTAATAGAACGGCGCATGCTCGCCATAGACGTACCAGTTCAGCATCAGCACGACCTTGTCGGCTGCCTGCGCCGGCATGGCCGCGAATGCCAGCAGCGCCACTGATGCAGCCCCTATCCACCGCTTCATCGTCACTCTCCCTTGTCGTTGTTGTTTCGGCCGTTGGTGGCCGTTCGTTGCTTCGCTTACGCTGCGAAAATCACGTCCTCGCGCTGGCTGACATGCCAGGGAATGACCAGCTTCTCGATCCGGTCCACGATCCAGAACAGGACCACGCCGAGCAGCGCGAGGATCACCAGGGCTGCGAACATCGTCGGCAGGTCGAACGTGCCGATCGAGCGCTGCATCACATAGCCGATGCCGGAATTGGAGCCGACGAACTCGCCGACGACGGCGCCGACCACCGCGAGCGTCACCGACACTTTGAGGCCGGAAAAGATCGCCGGCAGCGCATGCGGCAGGTTCACCGCGCGAAACACCTGGAAGCGGCTGCCCTGCATCGCGCGGGCGAGATCGACCATGTCAGGATCGACCGACTTGAAGCCCTGCACCGCCGAGACCACCACCGGGAAGAAGCCGAGCAGGAAGGCGGAAATCACTTTTGGAATGATGCCGAAGCCGAACCAGACCACGAACAGTGGCGCGATCGCGATCTTCGGCACGGACTGCGAGAACACCAGCAGCGGATAGACGTAGCTCTCCACCGTCTTCGACCCCGCGATCAGCATCGCGACTGGAATGCCGAACAGCGCCGAGAGCAGGAAACCGCAGACTGTCGCATAGGTGGTCGGCCAGGACTGGCGCAGCAATTCCGGCCATTCGGTGCGCAGCACGGCGACGACATCGAGCGGAGCCGGGATCTGGTAGGCGGGAATCCTGAACACCCGGATCGCGAGATCCCAGGCCACCACGATGAAGACCAGGAACAAGAACGGCCGAACCCAGGCCGCGTTCAGCACCTTGGACACCGCACCTTGCTGCTTCGGCTCGGCCAATTTTCACTCCCGGCATTCTTCTTCGTTCTCAGGAGAAATTAACTCGTTGGATAAATACTGTCCAGAGCTTTCCCTGTGACGTTTTGCGCGGGGGGGTTCCGGCCATTTAGGCCTGGGATCGCCGATGGAGGTGTTCTTGGTGGAGTAATCCGGCACCACACATTCGGTGTCGTCCCGGCGAAGGCCGGGACCCATAACCACAGGACAAAGTTTGGCGAAGACTGGTCGTTCGGGATTAGCACCGCGCGCCGTCGATAGATCACGCGGTATGGGTCCCGGCCTTCGCCGGGACGACGATGGGGAGGGATATCGGGTCAAGCGAAGCGGCGAAGCCGCAGCTCTACGCCGTCTGCACCACGCCCGCGCGCTTCTTCGGGGTATTGACGATCTCCAGCAGCTCCACCGACCGCCCCGTCAGCGCGGCCAGCACGAGGCCCGCCATGTGCGCGAGCCGCTCGTCCTTGGCCTCCTTGGCGAGCAGATCGCGGCCGAAGATCACGCTCAGCGTCGCCGAGTTCGAGAGATAGAAGAAGCTGAGCGCCGCGATCGAGATGTAGAGCTGGACGGGATCGACCGCGACCTGGAAGTCGCCGCTCTCGACGCCGCGCCGCACCACGGTGCGGATCATCTCGACGAAGGGCGAGTGCATCGACTTGACCTTGGTCGAGCGTTTCAGGTGCTTTGCGCGCGCGAGGTTCTCGGTCTGGAGCAGCGAGAGGAACTCGGGGTTGCGCAGGAAATAGCTCCAGGTGAATTCGATCAGGCGGCGGATCGCCTCGGGCGGATCGAGATGTTCGAGATCGAGCCCGCGCTCCTCGCTGCGGATCTTGTCATAGGCGCCTTCGAGCACCGCGAGATAAAGCTCGTCCTTGTTGCCGACGTGGTAGTACAGCATGCGCTTGTTGGCGCCGGCCTTGTCCGCGATGCGGTCGACGCGCGCCCCGGCAAGCCCGTGGGCGGAAAACTCCTGCTTGGCGGCTTCGAGAATGCGCAGCCGCATCCCCTCGGGATCGCGCTGCCATCTCAGATTTCGCTTTGCCTTCGCCTTCGCCAAACCGGTTGCTCGCTGGGTGCTGTCAGGATGTCCTGTAACACGCGCGCGCCGGTTTGAGAACGTTTCGTCATTCCGGGGCGCGCCCTCTTGGGCGCGAGCCCGGAATCCATCGTGCAGCGGGGTACGTGGATGAATGGATTCCGGGCTCGCCGCTCCGCGACGCCCCGGAATGACGGAGGAGAGAGAGGCGGCTCTAATCCACCGGCTTCGGCGAGCGCTCCAGCAGCACCGTCTGGATGCCACAGGTGCCGTTCCGCACCGTCATGATCCGCGTGCCCGGCTTGCGGCCGTTGCGCACCTCGGTGACGTCGAGGCCGGCGGCGATCAGGCGGGCGCGCGTGGCGTCGATGTCGGCGACCCGCCAGCTCAGGCCCCAGAGACGGTCATGCGCGGCATCGCCGCCCGCCACGGGACGGCGCACCACCTCGACGATGAGGTCGCCGCAGCGGAAGAACATGAGCTGGCCCCAGTCCTGGTGCGAGCGGTCGAGCGCGAGATCAAGCCCGAGCCGCGCGCCATAGAGCGCGGCGGCACGCTCTGAATCCTCGGTGGTGATCACGACGTGGTCGAGCGCGTCGATCGGCGCGATGTCGGTCGCGACCGATCGGGGGCGCTCCTCGGCCAGCTCGAGGAAGAACATGCGCACGCCGCGCGTGAGTTCCGTGGCGGCGCGCGTGCGTTTCCAGTGCAGGACGGCCTCGGTGACAGCGTCGCTGCTTTCGACCTCGGCAACCGGATCGGGCTTGAGCGCAACCCGCTCCAGCCGCCGGTGCATCCTGCTCATGTCTGCGACACGAAAGCACAGGCTGGCGAGCACGCCTTCATGGTCGTCGAGCAGCGCGCGCATCCGGTCGGCGGTGACGCTAAAGCCGCTGGGCGCCATCAATTCGATCGTCATGTTCTCGAGGGTAAACAGCACCCGGTCGGCGCCCTCGCCGGAATTCTGCCAGGCCGGTGCGCGTCCCAAAAGTGTCCGATACGCGGCCTTGGCCGCACCGATATCCCGCACCAGAGCGACGACGTGATCGAGGCCGGTGATCATGCTCCCTCCCTCCCGACGGGGCCGGAACCGAACGTTCTGGGGGCGTCGGTTCTGCCCGGGCAACGCTGGCCCTGCCACGGTCGTATTCCGGCCCCATACTGACCTCAAGCGCCTATCGCCATGACTCTGCAAATATTTTGGCTCTGCGAATGTTTTTGGCTCCCGCCGAAGCGGTGCTAAGGTAAGCAGCCGGCCGGGACCACCCAGCGCATCACGGACAAGCAATGCAGGCTCTCTTTATCGGACAGACCTATATCGACGTCGTCTTCATCACCGACCACATGCCGACCGGCGACGAGAAGCACGTGGCCTCGGACTACGCGGTGTCCTTCGGCGGCAACGCGGTCACGGCGGCGTTCTGCTGCGCCAAGCTCGGCATCGTGCCCGATCTGATCGCCACGGCGGCCAATGACTGGCTGGGGCGCATGTTCCAGGACATGTGCGCGAAATACGCGATCTCGCTGCATGCGCGAAAAGTGAACCAGTCTTCGCTGTCCTTCATCATGCCCAAGGACGGCAAGCGCGCCATCGTCCGCTGCCGCGACGATTCCCACATCCATCCCTTTCCGATCCTCAATCTCGGCAATTGCCGCGCGCTCCATATCGACGGCCACCAGCCGGACGCCGCGATCCACTATGCCAAGGTTTGCCGCGAGGCCGGCATCCTGACCTCGCTCGACGGCGGCGGCCTGCGCACCAACACGCACGAGCTGCTGGAATTCATCGACGTCGCGATCGTCGCCGAGCGGCTATGCGAGCAGATGGACCTGACGCCTGAGAAGATGCTGGACTACCTGAAGAGCCGCGGCTGCAAGATCGGCGGCGTCACCATGGGTGAGAAGGGCCTGCTCTGGTACAACGAGACGGGCACGGTCGAGATCATGCCGGCGATGCCGATCCCGCGCGAGCGCGTGATCGACACCAATGGCGCCGGCGACGTCTTCCATGGCGCCTATGTCTATTCCTACCTCGCCCATCCCGGCAAAAGCTGGCGCGAACATTTCGACTTCGCCCGCGCCGCCTCGACCTTCAAGATCCAGCGCCTCGGCAACGAGGCCGGCCTGCCGACCCTTGTCGACATCGCCAAGGTCAGGCACGAGTTCGAGGTCAAAGCCTAGTCTTCGGAGAGGTTCAAAATGGGGCGCGTCTACGTCGCCGGAAGCATCAACATGGATGTGGTGGCGACGGCCGACCGCCATCCAAAGGTCGGCGAAACCGTCGCCGGCCAACAGGTGCTGTATTTCCCCGGCGGCAAGGGCGCCAACCAGGCCGTCGCGGCCGCGCGGCTCGGCGCGCGGACCACGCTGATCGGCCGCCTGGGCAAGGATTCATTCGGCGCCGAGCTGAAGGCGTTCCTCGGCGGTCAGGGCATCGATCTCGGATATCTCCAGGAGACGGCGCAGGCGCACACCGGCACCGCCATCATCACGGTCGCGGCGGCCGACAACACCATCGTCGTTATTCCCGGCAGCAATGCGCTGGTCAGCGCGGATGACGTCAGTGTCGTCCCGCTTGTCAAAGGCGATGTCGCCGTCAGCCAGTTCGAGATTCCGCTCCCCACGATTGCCGCCTTCTTCCGGCGGGCGCGGGCGGCGGAGGCGACGACGCTGCTCAACCCGGCGCCGGCGCAGAAATTCGGCCGCGAGCTGCTTGAGCTCGTCGACATCCTCGTGCTCAACGAGACCGAGCTCGGCTTCCTCGCCGGCACCGAGCTCTCCGACAGCGACGAGGCCACGCGGATCATCGACGTGGCGCGGCAGCTTCAGGCGCGCGCGGACCAGACCATCTGCGTCACGCTCGGCAAGCGCGGCGTGCTCGCACTCGCAGGCCGGGAGGAATTTTCAGCGCCGGGCCGCGTGGTGAAGGCGGTCGACACCACGGGCGCCGGCGATTGCTTCGTCGGCGCGCTGGCGGCGCAACTCGCCGACGAAGTTCCCCTGCGCACGGCGCTCGCCTTCGCCAACGCCGCCGCCTCGATCAGCGTGCAGCGCATGGGTGCCGGGCCGTCGATGCCGACGGCCGCGGAAGTGGCGGCGGTTCTGTAAAGCGCTTGCTTCCGCCTCTCCCCGCCTGCGGCAGGGCAATCGCATTTAAGGCCATTGCTCTGCGGCCCATCCTTCGAGACGCCCGCCTTTGGCGGGCCCTCAGGATGAGGACGGAGTGCGCGGCAGCAATTTTCGACCGGCAAAGATGCCGCTCAGCCTCATCCTGAGAGCCTGACCGAAAAAGGTGAGCGGCTTTAGCGGGCCTGTGATTCCTTCGGATTTGCAAAGATTCGAGGGAGGACACCATGCCGTGGACCAAAGCCGCTCGTATCAAGTATCAGCGCAGTGGACTGCGTTACACAGGTGATCTGACCGATGCAGAGTGGGCGTTGATCGCCCGGAAGATGCCGCCGCGACGGCGATTGGGCCGGCCGCGGGAGGTTAATCTGCGCGAGATCGTGCAGGCGATCTTCTATATTCTGTCGAGCGGCTGCCAGTGGCGAGCCTTGCCGAAGGAGTTCCCGCCATACTCGACGGTTCAGGGCTATTTTTACGCTTGGCGCGACACGGGTAGATGGCAGGAGATCGTCGAAGCTTTGGTTCGGAAGGCGCGCCGGAAGCTTGGGCGAAAGCCCAGACCGACAGCTGCCGTCATCGATAGCCAGACCGCCTCGACGACCGAGGCCGGCGGGCCACGCGGATTCGACGCCGGCAAGCGTCTCCATGGGCGCAAGCGCCATATCGTTACCGACACCAACGGTCTCTTGCTGGCTGCCTATGTTCATCCCGCCAACATTCAGGATGTCCATGGTGCCGTTCCTCTGTTGGAGCTCTTGCGAGACCGCTTCCCAAAGCTTGAGCATGTCTTTGCCGATCGGATTTATCGCGGCAAACAGCTCGTCAACGCACTCTCCAACTGCGGACCATGGACGATCGAGATCGTCGAGCGACCGCTCGGGGTCAAAGGCTTCCAGCTCCTGCCCAGGCGCTGGGTCGTCGAGCGTACCTTTGCATGGTTCGGCAGATGTCGTCGCCTCTCCAAAGACTTCGAAGCCTCTGCCGCCACCGAGCTAGCCTGGTTGCTCGCCGCCCATCTGAGGCTCCTAACTCGCCGCTTGGCCAGACCCTGAAAACGTCTACGCTTTTTGAGTCAGGCTCTGAGGAGACCGCGGAGCCGTCGTCTCGAAGGACGAGGCGGTGCGCTCAGGCCCCCGCCAAGAAGTCACATGCGATGGCCCTGCCGCCTGAGGGGAGAGGCCGGAATTTGCGAGAGCAAATTCCGGGTGAGAGGAGTCTCCGCGAGTCCGACTGTCACCGCCCCTGCGGAGAGCCCCTCACCCCGCCCCTCTCCCCGCGCGCGGGGAGAGGGAGCAACCTCACGCCAGCGCGCTCTTCAGGTCAAAGCTCTCATCTGCGGCCTGCTCCGGGGTGATCGAGCGGTCCATGCCCTGCAATCTGCGACCGAACATGTGATCGCCGGCGCGGTTGATGGACTCGATGCCGACCAGTCTGTCGCCCCTGTAGCAGAACGCCGAGAACGCCTTCCTGGCGGGGTCGCCGCGCAGAACGACGCGATCGTAGCCGGTGGTGAGGCCCGCGATCTGGAGCTTGTCGTCGCCCTGGTCGCTCCAGAACCAGGGATGGCTGTCGTAAGGCTTGCGGTCGCCGGTCAGCCGGGCCGCGAGGCAGCGGGCGTGATCGGTGGCGTTTTGCACCGATTCCAGCCGCAGCGAGCCGCCGAAGCGCGGGCTTGCGAACAGCGCGCAATCGCCGATCGCCGAGATGTTGGGATCGGCCGTCGAGAGATATTCATCGACGATGATGCCGGCAGCGACCGGCAGCCCCGCCTCCGCCGCGAGCTCGATGTTCGGCAGCACGCCGACGCCGACCACGACGAGGTCGGCGGGCAGATGCCTGCCGTCGCTCAAGGAGACGCCGGTGACCTTGCCGCCCTCGGCCTCGATGGAGGTTGCCTGCACACCGAGATGAATGCGGATGCCGGCCTCGCGATGCCGCGCCTGGAAATACTCCGAGACCTCCGCCGTCACCGCGCGCGCCATCACGCGCGGGGCGAGCTCGAGCACGTCGACCTCCAGCCCCTTGATCCGGGCCGTCGCTGCGAATTCCAGGCCGATGAAGCCGGCGCCGATCACCACCACCCGCGTCTTCGACGCCATGATCTTGCGCAGCGCCTCGCTGTCGTCGAGGATGCGCAGATATTTCACATCGGGCAGGTTGGCGTTGGGCAGATCGAGCAGCCGGTTGCGCGCGCCGGTCGCCAGCACGAGGTGGCCGTAATCAAGCGTCTCGCCCGATGCGAGATGCAGCTTGCGCCCAGCGCGGTCGATCGACACCGCGCGGCCGGCGATCAGCTCGATCTTCTGGTCCGCATAGAATTTCTCCGGCCGGAACATCAGGCTCTCCGGTCCCGCGGAGCCCTTGATGTAGGCCTTGGACAAGGGCGGCCGCTGATAAGGCAGGTGCGCCTCGTCATTGATCAGGCAGACGCGATCGGAAAAACCGGCCTGCCGCAGGGATGCCGCGACCTGGTAGCCACCATGGCCGGCGCCGACAATGATCACCGGACCGCCAGTCATTGGAACAGCCCACTTCCGGAGACACGAGCGTGACCCATGTCGTCTCCTCTCACGCTGATATTGGCTTGGCTAGCCTAGGAGGAGCCGGCGCTCGTGTCCGTCCCTCAACAAAGGCGGCCCTATTTGAGCCTATCGTTCCGCCCAGCGCAAGGGCGGCGCGCGGGGATTGTCTCCCCTCGCCTTCTGCGATTTAGTCGCACGAACCACCTCATGCCGGGGATTTCCAATGCCAGCTCCCACCTCCCACCCCGATGATCCCGCCCTGCTGCGGATCGACGGCCCGATCGCGACCATCACGCTCAACCGCCCTGCCGCGTTCAACTCGATCAACCTGGCGATTGCGCAAAAGCTCGAACAGCTCGCGTCCTATCTCGAAGGCGACGACGCCATCAGGGTCGTGGTGATCGAGGGCGAAGGCCGCGCCTTCTCGGCCGGCGGCGATTTGCAGACGATTGGAGCTGCGGCCGAAGCGGGCACGGTGACGCCGGTGGTCGGCGAGCTGCTCAAGCATTATCACGCCTTCATCGAGACCATCCGGCGCATGCCGAAACTGTCGCTGTCCAGCGTCCATGGCTCGGCCGCCGGCGCCGGCATGGGCCTCGCCTTCGTCACCGATCTCTGCATCGCCGCGGAGGACGCCAAGTTCACGCCGGCCTATGCCAAGATTGGGGTGTCGCCGGACGGCGGCTCGACGGTCGGCATCGTCGGCACGGTCGGATCCCGCCGCGCGCTCCAGATCTTCCTGTCCGAGGACAATTTTACCGCGCAGCAGGCCCACGAATGGGGCCTGGTCGCCAAAATCGTTCCCGCGACCGAGCTGAAGGCGGCGACGCGGCAGCTCGCCGAACGTCTCGCGCAGAACCCGCCTGCCGCGATCGCCGGCACCAAGTCGCTGGTCTACCAGGCTGCCACGACGCCGGTGAAACAGCAGCTCGACGCCGAGGAGCACAAGATCATCATGGCGATGAACACGGAGGAGTTTCGGCTCGCCGTGAAGAAATTCACGAGCAAGTCGAAGTGACCGTACCGGCACGCGCGTTCTACGGCCTTCGTCACGGCGCGACCGACTGGAATCGCGAAGGACGCTTCCAGGGCCGCACCGACAATCCGCTGAACGAGGATGGTCTGCGGCAAGCGCACGAAGCCGTGGACATGCTGCGCGGCGCCGGCATCAGCCGCATCGTCGCAAGCCCCCTGGTCCGCGCGTCGCGAACGGCCGAGATCATCGCGGCTGCGATCTCGGTGCCGCTCGCGATCGACGACGGCATCATCGAGTTCGACTTCGGCAGCTTCGAAGGCCTCCCCGTTCGCGACCTCATGATCAAGCACGGTGTCAACTCGGCGACGGGCCTCGTCTCGATCCTGCCCGCCGACGGCGAGAGCTGGGACGCCATGACCGAACGGTCGCTGGCTTGCGTCTCCGCTTGGCTCGACCGTCACCCCGACGACAATCTGCTGTTCGTCTGCCACGACGCCGTGATGCAGGGCATGGCAAACGCGCTGTGCGGCAGCTATTTCAAGAACAGCCACGGCACGCCGTTCCGTTACGTGCGCGAGCAGGCGCAATGGCGGATCGAGCAGGTTGCTATTGCGGGCAGATATAGCCCGTCCCCGCCGGCGACTTGAAGCAGCCGACCGACTCGGGAAGCACGTGCCGCGGCAGCCACAGCACGACGCTCGGGAAATAGATCGCGAACGCGATCGTCCCCAGGAACACCACATAGATCGGCAATGCGGCGCGCAAGGCCTTGGCAAAGCTGATGCCGACGAATTTCGAGGCCATCAGCAGCACCAGGCCATAAGGCGGCGTGATCAGGCCGAAGGCGAGCGTGGCGATCAGCACCACGCCCATATGCACGGCATTGATGTCGCCCGCCTCCGTCAGCGTGTTGACCAGCGGCATGAAGATGATGATGGTCGGCACCGGCTCGATGAAGTCGCCGACCACGGTGAACAGGAGCACCATCAGCAGCATGATCAGATGCGGATCATGACCCGCGATCGAGGTGATCACTTCTGCGATGTAGCTCGCGCCGCGCAAGTAAGCGAGCATCCAGCCGAAGGCGTTGGCGGCGCCGATGGTGATCAGCGGCAGCGAGAAGATCAGCCCGGCGAGGCAGAAATCATAAGGGATCTTCCTGAAGTGGCCGCGGTTGAGCGCGGGGATGACCACGAGGACGATCCAGACCACGGCGACGACGCCGGCCTCCGTCGGCGTGAACCAGCCGGTCAGGATGCCGCCGAGCAGGATCACCGGGATCATCAGCGGCAGGGCCGCATCGCCCGCCGCGAACACCACTTGCCGCAGCGGCGCGCGCGGCTTGCGCAGGCCGGAGGGGCCGAAGAAATAGCAGTAGATCATCAGGCCGAAGCCGATCATCAGACCCGGCACCACGCCCGCCATGAACAGGCCGGCAATCGAGACGTTGCCGACGGCGCCATAGACCACCGCCGTGATGCTCGGCGGCACCAGCGCTGCAATCGTCGAGGCGGATGCGATGATCGCGGCGATGAAGGCGGGCTCGTAGCCCTCGCGCTTCATCGGGCCGCCCAGCGCGCGGCTCATCACCGCGACGTCGGCCGTGGTCGAGCCCGACATCTCCGAGAAGAACATACTGAAGACGACGACCACCTGCGACAGCCCGCCCCTGATATGCCCGACCAGCGACACCGACAGGTTCGCGATCCGCACCACCACATTGGCCGAGCTCATGAGCTCGCCGACCAGCAGGAAGAACGGGATCGCCAGCAGCGCCTCGGAATCGACGCCGTCGAAGATCTTCTGGATGATGGCGGCGAGCGAGACGTCGGACAGGATCGCGCCGATGAAGACGCCGGCCATCAGCGAGAACGGCACTGGCACGCCGAGATAGCCAAAGAAGAGGAAGCAGAACGTCATCAACGACAGGACGACAGGTGCGCTCACGGCTGCGCCCTCATCTGTACGTCGGTAACGACGGGCGCTGCGTCCTCGTCGGGCGGCTCGGGATGGTCAAAGCCGTTGCGCAGGCCGTTGACGAGCTGCTCGATGGTGAACAGGCCGATCAGCACGCCCGAGAGCGGAATGATTGCATAGAGCGAGGCGATCGGCGTGCCCGACGGCAGGCGAAAACTACCGAAGCCGCGCAGATAGTTCTGGTAGCCGTACCAGATCAGGCAGAAGGCGACGCCGAGCACGACCAGGCGGATGATGACTTCGACGATCAGCCGCGGTGTGCCGTGCATCGCCTCGGAGATCGCGGTGAGATAGAGGTGATCGTTGCGCCGCGTCGCAGCCGCTGTGCCGACGAAGATCGCGTAGATGAACAGCGTCGAGGTGACTTCCTGAAGCCACAGCCAGGGATGGCCGATGGTGCGGGTGACGATGTCGGCGGTGACCGACAGCGAGAAGCCGAAGCACAGCACGCCGCAGAGAATCATCAGCGCAAGCTCGAGCCAGTCGAGCCCGCGCCATTTCAGGTGGCGTTGGCGCTGAACGAGCAGTTTGTCGGCGATGGGCATTTGCGTCCTCGTCATCCCGTAGCTAGCGCGATGACAGCTGGGAAGCTGCCGATCGTGCTCGGCCTGCATGGTTCGAGACGCCCGCTTTGGCGGGCTCCTCACCATGAGGGTCTAAAATCTCGCCGCAAAACGAGACCTCATCCTGAGGGCCCGCCGCAGGCGGGCGTCTCGAAGGATGGCCGCGGGCGATCTAATTGACCGACCGGATCAAATTCTTGATCTTCTCGGCATGCGGGCCGAGCTCCTTGGCGAGCTTGTCGAGATAGGGATCGGCGATCATCGTAAAACTCTTCTTGTCGACGTTGTCGACGATCTTGACGCCCATCTTCTTCAGCTTGTCGGCCGCGGTGCGCTCGAGGTCGAACGCCTTCTGCGGTTCCTTGGTGCTGATCTCGTTGGCCGCCGCCTGCACCCACCCCTTCTGCTCCGCCGACAGGCTCTGCCAGAGCTTGTCGGAGATGAACACCAGCGCGTTGTTGGCTTCATGCTCGGTGATGTTGAGGACCGGCGCGACCTCGTAGTGCTTGTTGACGAGGTAGACGTTGATGCTGTTCTCGGCGACGTCGACCACGCCGGTCTGCAGCGAAGTATAGACGCTGCCGAACGGCATGTGCACGGTCTGGGCACCATAGGCCGGGAACATCAAGTCTTCGGTCGCGGTCGCCTGGACGCGGACCTTGAGGCCCTTGACGTCGCCGACATTGTGGATTTCCCGCCTGCTGTACATGTGGCGTACGCCCTGCGAGCCGGTCGCGATCACGTGCAGGCCCTGCGTGGTCTCGTCGATCATGGTCTTGAGCGCTTCGAACACGCGGGGATCGGCCAGCCCCTTGACCACGTGGTTCTCGTCGCGGAACAGGAAGTGCAACGACATCACGCCGGCCTGCGGCGAGATCGTCGCGGTGTTGGCCGAGGAGATGATCGCGAATTCGACGTCGCCGGCTTTCACGAGCTGGAGCACCTGCGGCTCCTGCCCGAGCTGCGCGCCCGGGTACTGGTCGATGATCATGGTGCCCTTGCTCAATTCCTTGAGCTTGTCGGCAAAGAGGTCGCCCGCGATCGAATAGCCGGTGTTGCGCGGCTGGTCATAGGCGAAACGATAATGCTTCACCTCCTGTGCCCCGGCCCCCGTGACGAAAAGTACGGCGGCCATGGCCACCAACCCACGCATGGATCGTGCAATCATCGTTTCCCCCTGTTTTATCGCCCGCCGCTTCAGCGGTCTGGGCGTTCGTTCGGGTGGTTGGTCACCCCTTCTCGGTCTGCTTCCCAGTCCTCTGCATGAAATCGAAATCGCAGCCCTCGTCGGCCTGCATGATGGTCTCGTTGAACAGCCAGGCGTAGCCGCGCCGCGCCTCTTCGGGCGCAGCCGCCGGCTTCAAGGCGGCGCGCCGCCGTTCCAGCTCGGCGGCATCGACCAGCAGCTCGATGCTGCGCCTGGCGACATCGAGCCGGATCATGTCGCCGTTCTTCACCAGCGCCAGCGGCCCGCCGACGGCGGATTCCGGCGTGATGTGCAGAACGATGGTGCCGAACGCCGTGCCGCTCATGCGCGCATCCGAAATGCGCACCATGTCCTTGGTGCCACCGCGTGCGAGCTTCTTCGGGATCGGCAGATAGCCCGCCTCGGGCATGCCCGGCGCGCCCTTCGGGCCGGCGTTGCGCAGCACCAGCACGTCGTCGGCGGTCACGTCGAGATCGGGATCGTCGACCCGCAAGGTCATGTCCTCGACGGATTCGAACACCATTGCCCGGCCCGTATGCTGCAACAGCTTCGGGCTTGCGGCGGATTGCTTGATGACCGCGCCGCGCGGGGCGAGATTGCCGTGCAGGACGGCGAGGCCGCCTTCCTTCTTGATCGGATTGTCGCGCGGACGGATCGCGTCCTGGCCGGGCACGTCTTCCGCATTCGCCGCGATATCGCGCAGCGTCTGACCGCTGATGGTCTTCGCGTCGAGATCGACGAGATCGCCGAGCTGCGCCAGCAGCTTCGGCACCCCGCCGGCGTGATGGAAATGCTCCATGTAGTGCTCGCCCGACGGCTTGAGATCGACCAGCACCGGCACCTCGCGGCCGATCTGGTCGAAGACTTCGAGATCGAGCCGGTGCGGCGAGCGATGCGCCATCGCCGTCAGATGGATCAGGCCGTTGGTCGAGCCGCCGATCGCCTGAAGCACGACCTGCGCGTTCTTGAAAGATGCCGGAGTCAGCAACTCGCTCGGCTTCGGCCCCTTGGTCTTGGCCATCTCGGCCGCAACCCGGCCGCTGGCCTCCGCAAGACGGAACCGTTCGGCATGCGGCGCCGGGATCGTGGCGCTCATCGGCAGCGAGAGCCCCATGGCTTCGATCATGCAGGCCATGGTGGAGGCCGTGCCCATCACCATGCAGGTGCCGACCGACGGCGCGAGACGGCCGTTGACCGCCTCGATCTCGGCGTCGTCGATGTCGCCGGCGCGATATTTCGCCCACAGCCGGCGACAGTCGGTGCAGGCGCCCAGCACCTCGCCCTTGTGATGGCCGACCACCATGGGGCCAACGGGGATGACCACGGTCGGCAGGTCGGCGCTGATCGCCGCCATCACCTGCGCCGGCAGCGTCTTGTCGCAGCCGCCGATCACGATCACCGAATCCATCGGCTGGGCCCGGATCATCTCCTCGGTGTCCATCGCCATCAGATTGCGCAGATACATCGAGGTCGGGTGCGCAAAGCTCTCGGCGATCGAGATGGTCGGAAACACGAACGGCATCGCGCCCGACAGCATCACGCCGCGTTTCGTGGCCTCGATGATCTGGGGCACGTTGCCGTGGCAGGGATTGTAGTCGCTATAGGTGTTGGTGATGCCGACGATCGGGCGCTCCAGCGCGTCGTCGGAATAGCCCATGGCCTTGATGAATGCCTTGCGCAGGAACAGCGAGAAGCCGGCATCGCCATAGCTCGTCAGACCCTTGCGCAAGCCACTCGTCATCATGCCACTCCATTCACCTTGCCATTGTCGTACAGCCTGTCCCTCGATTGTCAATAAGATAGGCGCGTATCCGGTAATTTCTGGATTGCCGCACCGCCAAACGACCGGATTATTGACAATCCGAGCCTTCCCTGCTCCACAGGACAGACCGGCACGGGGCCGGAGGCCGAGGGGATGCCCGAGAATCACACCGCAGACAGCATGACGGTCCGGCGCGACGATCCGGACGACGTGGTCGCGCGGCTGGAGGAGGACATCATCTTCGGCCGGCTCGCGCCGGGCGCGCGCCTGACCGAGGACGCGCTGATGTCGGCCTACGGCACCTCGCGGCACTTCGTGCGGCAGGCGCTGGTGGATGCCGAGCGGCGCGGCATCGTCCGCCGCGAGAAGAACGTCGGCGCCACCGTGCGGTTCTATTCGGCTGACGAGGTCCGGCAGATCTACGAGGTCCGGGAGATGCTGACCCGGCAGGCGGCGCTGATGATCCCCCTGCCCGCACCGCAAGGCCTGATCGACGAGCTGACCGCGCTACAGCGGCAATATTGCGCGAAGGCGGACATGCAGGATCTGCGCGGCATCCACGAGGCCAACGACGCCTTCCACCTCGCGCTGTTTTCCGCCTGCGGCAATCCCTATCTGGTGCGCTCGCTCCAGGACTACATGAACCTGACGCTGCCGATGCGCGCCAAGAACCTCGCCGACCGCGAGGGCCTTGCGCAATCGCGGCGCCAGCACGAGTTGATGATCCAGCTGTTGAAAGGCCGCGATAGCTGGGCGCTGGCGCAGCTTTGCGTGGATCACATGCAGTTCAGCAAGTCGGATTATCTGGCGCGGATTGCCAGCGAGGTGAGCTGACGTTAGACCAAGGCAACGCTACAGGTTTTACAATGCCGCATGATGTGAGCACGCCACCCCTGCTTGTTGACGTCGCCATCGAAGCGAAGTCCAAGGCCGATCATGAGAAGCTCGTTGCTGCGCTCGCGAGGCTCGCCGCCGATGACGAAGCGCTCGCCGTATCGGTCGATCGAGTCTCCGGTCAGATCATCCTGAAGGGAACGAGCGAAAACCACATCGAGAGCGTGATCGACGCCCTCAACCGGACCTCTGGAATAGCCATCGGTGTTGGCGTCCTGCAGGTGGCATTTCTTGAGCACCCGACCCAACGGGCGGAAGCGGAACACATTCACAAGAGGATCTACGGGCCCAAAGGTGACTTTGCCGCCATTAAGCTTGCCATCGAGCCGAATGAGCTTGGCAAGGGATACCAGCTTGAACGCAAGATTGGTGTGGATGCGCTACCGAACGAGTATATGCCTGGCATCGAGAAAGGACTCGAAAGCGTACTGGCTTGCGGTGTGATTGCCGGCTATCCGGTGGTGGACGTCAAGGTCCAGCTGATCGACGGCAAGTATCACGACGTCGATTCTTCACCGCTCGCCTTCGAGATCGCGGCCAGTGCAGTCTTCCGCAAGGCACTGCAAATTGCGGAATCGGTACTGCTCGAACCGATCATGAAGGTCGAAGTGATGACACCGGCATCATATGCGGCGTCCATTGCCGAGGACCTGAAGTTGCGGCGAGGGAAGAACAACTCCAGGGCCGTCGGAGGCGACACTATCGCTATCGACTCGACAGTGCCGCTCATCACCATGTTCGGCTATGCGAACAGCCTTCGGGCGATGAGCCAGGGGCTCGCCACGCATACAATGCGCTTCGACCACTATGCCGCAACACCGCGGTCCGATGACGATCCGCCATTTCCGCCGGCGATCGGGCTTCGCGCTTGACAGGCCGTTCAGTACCGTCTCAGCAGGCCGCGATCCACGCTGGTCTCGCCATAATCGGCGCAGGCCCTTTTCGGGTTTCTGATCAAGTCCGTCCGGACGCGCCTGAACGTTTTGCGGGCCGCGTCGGACACTTCGGGACGGAATTTGCGGGGATCGTAACTCTCGCCATCGCGGGCCTTGATGGCCGCAGCATAGGCGTCGATCATGGCCATCGCGGCCTCAGGACTGCCGAGCAGCCGGGCGCCGAGTTGAACGCCGCCGGCACCATCAACCTCGTAACCGTCGCATCGTTGCTCCAGCACTACGGATGCGGTGACGAGCTGGTCGAGGAACATCACTTCGGCATCGCTGAGCATGGCGGCTTGCGCCGGTCCGGATACGATCATCGCGAGCATCGCGACGACTGTCAGCACGATTTCCACGATCGTGTTGCTAGCGGTCACCACGCGGCAGAACATTTGGATTGCTCAGGCGCGCCCCTGACGACCCATGAAAAGGCCGTATAGAAACAGAAGGATGATGGCACCGACCACGCTTCCGATGAAGCCGGCGCCCTCCCCGAACCGGTACCATCCCACGGCCTGACCGAGCCAGGTCGCAACGAAGGCGCCGACAATTCCCAGCACCGTCGTCAAGATGAACCCTTTGGGCTCGGACTTATCGCCGGGCATGATGAACTTCGCGAGCAGTCCGACGAGAAATCCGATGATGATCGTCCAAAGGATGCCCATGTCCATCGCTCCATTCGGTCAATTCGAAATGTCAAACGTCTGAAGGAATGCGTGATCGCTTGATGGGCCAGACGATGCCGGGAATGACGTTGATCTAGATCAATGGGCCAAAGCAGCCGAGCCGAAAGCTGGAGACCGCTCTTCCTGTGTGAGACGGCGCTCAACGAGCCCGCAACGCGAAGCGGAATGATGCATGGCGATCATCGGCGAGATCACGCACACGACGACCTATCGCTATAGAAAGCCGGTGACGTTCGGCACGCACCGGGCCATGTTCCTGCCGCGGCGTGGGTCCTCGACCCGGCTGCTTCGCTGGTCCGCCTCGACCAGCCTGCCGTCAAAGGTGCATTGGGTCACCGATTCCCGCTCCAATGCCGTCACCGTGATGGACTTCAGCGAGCCCGGCAGCGAGTTGACATTCACCTTCAAGGTTCGCGGCATCTATTTCGGCATCAAGGGGCTGGAGACGTTTCCGCTGGAGCCGCGGGCCGAGGAAGTCCCCGTGCAGTATACGCCGGACGAGTGGACCGATCTTGCAGGATACCTGCGTCCGCATGCCGACGATCCAGACGGCAGCCATGCGGCATGGACCAAAAGCTTCGTTGCCGGCGATCAGGACCGGACTGCCGACCTGCTGCGCCGGATGCTGGGCACGTTTCGCAGCGACTTCAGCTATCGCGGGAGAGACGCGGAAGGCACCCAGTCCCCTGTCGAGACGCTGCGCACGAAATCCGGCACTTGCCGGGACTTCGCCTGGCTCATGATCGAGACGTTGCGCCGCCTCGGCTTTGCCGCGCGCTTCGTCAGCGGCTATCTCTATGATGCAGCGCTCGATGGCGGCGCCGTGGGGATGACCGGCTCCGGCGCCACCCATGCATGGGTGCAGGTGTTCCTGCCCGGCGCCGGCTGGCTCGATTACGATCCGACCAACAGGCTGAGCGCCGGCTTCGACCTCATCCCGGTGGCCATAGCGCGGCAACCGGGGCAGGCCGTGCCGCTGGCCGGCTCGTGGTACGGCGATTCCGGCGACTACCTCGGCATGTCGATCAATGTTGCCGTTCACAAGCTCGGCGAAATGCTCGATCCTTCGGAGGGATAGGCCACAGGCGCTGCGTTCAAACGTCCCAAGGCCGGGCGAGGGCCAGTCAGTGAGAGAAGACGCGCGTGCCAGGAGTCCACGGCCGCTGGCTTCCGACTGGACTGGCCCCGATCTCCCAGCCCGCGCCACCCCACAGGGCGTCAACCACGCCAAGATCGCCCGTGCCGTCACGGACGAAGAAGAGGTTCGGAACGGAGCTGGTCTGCAGCGCCCCGCTTTCGCCGTTGGCCTGCTGCTTCAAGAGACACCAGATATCGGCAAGCTTGCTCTCAGCGCGTGGGCCCAGCTCACCGAGGATCTGCACCGCACTCGAGGATTTATTCAGGACATGAGTCTGCAGAGACGTAGCGTCCGCAGCTTCGACCTTCACGGCGAACCGGCGCGCAAAGGTCGCCCCAAGCCACGAAATCTTGACAGTCGCGGTCGGCGCAATGTCTTCCCTGAAATGCTCGCTCGCAACGAAGGATTCGGAACCGGGAATGGCGGCCGTCGACGGGGGATCGAGGGGTTCACCGGGCTTGCGCTTGAGCGAACATTCGATCCTGGCGCGGGGAGCAAGCGACGCCGAGCTGCCGCCATCAGGCTTGTTCTCGTCGGCACGCGCGCTGAAACTGGATGCCGCCAGAACAATAACGAGCCACGTGTTGAGCGCTAAGCGGCGCATTGTTTGGCGTCCTTGAATTGCCGATTCAAGAACAAGGTAAACTGTAGATTGCGGCTGTAAATCGAGGATTAGGTTTCTGGTTAAGCTTAAAGCAAGGAACTTATTTGAGAGAAATGCAAACAATCTCCGGAACCATGTGCGCCACCCGGCCGCAGCGCGCAACGTAGCCGGACACCTCCAAAGAGGAACTGACGCGCGCCCCTTCTACTTGCCTGCCAAGCGCGCGACAACCTTATCAGCTGGAGGAACCTGCGAGCCCGGTTCGGACACTGGCTGCGTCGAGATCCGGCAGCATCTTGCCTGTGCGTGAAGCGGATCGCTCCACATCCAGCGCACACGCCAGGCAGGATTGTAGGCGTAGGCCGGGATGCGCCAGAACCAGATGGATTCGTAGACGCTATCTCCGAATTGCCCCACATCTGGGCGTGGCGTTGGCCAGGAGGCTGCTGCGACGAGGACGACCGCCAACACCGCGGCCCCCGACCAAACTATCTTGCGCATCTTGCTTCCACAATCGCTGGAATGAAAAGGCGGTCACTTCCGCGTAAGGCAATGCATAGAAGAAACGCTCACGTGTTCCGACAATAGAACGCCTATTTCCAAAAACGGAAATCCGGAACTCTACGGTGTGGACGCAGACGTTAGTCGCAAGGGCCCTTCAGACCTGCTGCACAAGCGAACCTCTGCCGGCTCCGGAAAGCGGAGCCGGCGAAGCGCAGCGACGTTCCTGCAAGCATCGACGCTACCGCTTGGTCCAATCGATGATGCGGCTCGCATCGCCGTCGAACTCGTTGCTACAGAACGCGCCGCCCTGGTAGTGGTCGCCGATCGGATCCGGCTTCAGCTTGGCCTGCTCGGCCATCGCGTGCGCCACGTGATCCTCGGAGCGGCCGGTCGGGCGGTAACCGAACTCGTAGGCGCGGTGGTTGTCCCACCAGGCGCGCTCGTTGAGGGAGGCGCCGTAGAAGACCTCGAAATGGATGTCGGGATGTTCGAGCCCGATGCGGCAGAGCTGCACGAGGTCGTCGGGTTTGAGCCAGATCGAGAGCCGGCGCTGGTCGAGCGGCATGTCGCCGAAATTGCCGATGCGCAGGCACGTCACCTTCAGCCCGTGCTTGTCGGCATAGAGCGCGCCGACGGCCTCGCCGAATACCTTGCTGACGCCGTAGCGGCCGTCGGGGCGCGGGGTGACATCGGTGCCGATCTTGTGATGGCGCGGATAGAAGCCGACGGCATGGTTCGACGAGGCGAACACCACGCGCTTGACGCCCTTGCGGTAGGCGGCCTCGAACAGATTGTAGCCGCCGATGATGTTGGCCTGGAGGATGTCGTTCCAGGGGCCTTCGACCGAATAGCCGCCGAAATGGATGATGCCGTCGACGCCCTCGCAGATCGCCTCGCACTGCGCGAGGTCGGCGAGATCCGCCGCCTTGAACTTTTCGTTCGCGCCGAGATCGGCGGGCGGCTTGATGTCGGAGAGCAGGAGATCCGGATAGATCGGCGGCAACAGCTTTCGCAGGCTCGTGCCGATTCCGCCCGAAGCTCCCGTCATCAAAATACGCGGCATGTCTTCCCTCGCCTGTGGTGACCGATTTGCGGCCGTAGATAACTGATGCTAGCAGACTTGGACAGAGGGAACGCAACAACGAGACCTGCACATGAACGATGCATCGTCCCACACTCAAGGCTGGCGGCCGGCGACCTATTACCCCGATCCGGCGATAAAAGCACTCGATCCCCGCTTCGAAAAATACTGGCTGAAGCTTTCCGCCGTGGAACGGCTGACGACCGGCCTGCGCTGGGCCGAGGGGCCGGTCTGGTTCGGCGATGGGCGCTATCTCTTGTGCAGCGACATCCCCAACCAGCGCATCATCAAATGGGAGGAGGAGACCGGTGCGGTCTCGGTGTTCCGCAAGCCCTCCAATTTCGCCAACGGCAACACCAGGGATCGCCAGGGCCGGCTCGTTACCTGCGAGCATGGCGGCCGCCGCGTGGTGCGCACCGAATATGACGGCAGCATCACCGTGCTGATGGATTCCTTTGGCGGCAAGCGGCTGAACTCGCCGAACGACGTCGTGGTGAAGTCCGACGGCTCCGTCTGGTTCACCGATCCGACCTTCGGCCTGCTCGGCAATTACGAGGGCTACAAGGCGGAGCCGGAGATCGATCCGAACGTCTACCGATACGATCCCGCAACGGGCAAGGCGACCATCGTCGCCGAGGGCGTGCTGGGGCCGAACGGGCTGTGCTTCTCGCCGGACGAGAAAATCCTCTATGTCGTGGAATCGCGCGGGGTGCCGAACCGCAAGATCCTCGCCTATGACGTCTCGGCGGACGGCACCACCATCTCCAACAAGCGCGTCTTCATCGACGCCGGTCCGGGTACGCCGGACGGCATGCGCTGCGATATCGACGGCAATCTCTGGTGCGGCTGGGGCATGGGCGATCCCGAGCTCGACGGCGTCGTGGTGTTCGCGCCCGACGGCGTCATGATCGGCCGCATCGCCCTGCCCGAGCGCTGCGCCAATCTCTGCTTCGGCGGCGTCAAGCACAACCGCCTGTTCATGGCGGCGAGCCAGTCGATCTACGCGCTGTACGTGAATACGCAGGGCGCGGTGGGGGGATAGGCGCTCCTCTCTCCTCCGTCATTCCGGGGCGCGCCGTCTTCGGCACGAACCCGGAATCCATCGTGCGCAGAGTCCGCTGCCAAATGGATTCCGGGCTCGTCGCTTCGCGACGCCCCGGAATGACGCGACGAAAAAACGCCGGAGCGGTTTCCCGCTCCGGCGTCATGTTCTCGTTCAAGCGATAGAGCTTACGCCGCGTTGAAGCCCGCAACCGCTTTCACTTCGAGGAAGTCCTCGAGGCCGTACTTGCCCCACTCGCGACCGTTGCCGGACTGCTTGTAGCCGCCGAACGGCGCGGTGCGGTCGTTGGGCACGCCCTGGAGGTTGACGTTGCCGGCGCGGATCTGCCGGCCGACGCGCTTGGCGTCCTCAACCGAAGCGCCCGTGACATAGCCCGCGAGACCATACGGCGTGTCGTTGGCAATGTGCACGGCCTCGGCTTCGTCCTTGGCGCCGATAATGGTCAGCACCGGTCCGAAGATTTCTTCGCGGGCGATCGTCATCTCGGGGGTGACGTCGGCGAAGATAGTCGGACGGACGTAGAAGCCCTTGTTGACGCCCTCGGGCAGGCCCGGGCCACCGGCGACGAGCGTTGCGCCCTCGTCGATGCCCTTCTTGATGAGGCCCTGGATCTTGTCCCACTGGCCGCGGTTGACCACGGGGCCGATGGTGGTGCCTTCGGCGCGCGGATCGCCCGCCTTGGTCTTGTCGGCGACCGCCTTCGCGATCGCGGCGACCTCCTTCATCTTCGAGGCCGGCACGATCATGCGCGAGGGCGCGTTGCAGGACTGGCCGGAGTTGTTGAACATGTGCATCACACCGCCGGTCACCGCCTTCGTGAGGTCGGCGCCTTCGAGGATGACGTTCGGCGACTTGCCGCCGAGCTCCTGGCTGACGCGCTTCACGGTCGGCGCGGCGCGCTTGGCAACATCGATGCCGGCGCGGGTCGAGCCGGTGAACGAGATCATGTCGATATCGGGATGCTCGCTCATGGCGGCGCCGACCTCGGGGCCGAGGCCGTTGACGAGGTTGAACACGCCCTTCGGCACGCCGGCTTCATGGAGGATTTCCGCGAAGATCAACGCCGAGGTCGGGGTGAACTCCGACGGCTTCAGGATCATGGTGCAGCCGGCGGCGAGCGCGGGCGCGACCTTGCAGGCGATCTGGTTGAGCGGCCAGTTCCAGGGCGTGATCATGCCGACCACACCGATCGGCTCGCGCAGCACCATGGCGGTGCCGACCGGCTCCTCGAAATGATAGTTCTTGAGCACGTCGAGCGTGGTCATGAGATGGCCGAGGCCGGCACCGGCCTGCAGCTTCTCCGCCATCGGCAGCGGCGCGCCCATCTCGTCGGAGACGGCGGCGCCGATTTCCTTGAGGCGGCCCTTGTAGATCTCGATCACTTTCGTGAGGAGCGTGACGCGCTCCTCGCGGCTGGTCTGGGAGAACGTTGCAAAGGCGCGCTTGGCGGCGGCAACGGCCTTGTCGACATCGGCCTTGGAGCCGAGCGCAACCTCGTACATCGCCTCTTCCGTCGCCGGATTGACCACGGCGGTGGACTTCTTGACGGCGGGATCGACCCAGGCGCCGTCGATGTAGAATTGCATGCGATTGACCATCGTTAACCTCTTCTTGGGGGCATGGTGGGGGCGTTTCGGCAGGCATCCTTGCACGAAAGCGCCGGCAATTGAACCCGCCATATGCGGGGCCAGCGTTGCGGCGGACGGAGGGTATATGAGCCGATGGCGGGAACGAGGCAAGGTGGTAGCCGCGTCGTCCCGGCCTAGTGCGCAATTGCGCACGGGGGGCCGGGACCCATAACCACCTTGCGCAGTTGGTTTGCTCAGGCGCCTACCACCTGCGGCCAATAACAACCGCCGCGGCGTATGGGCCCCGGCCTTCGCCGGGGCGACGGGGAGTTTCTACACCGCCATCTTCCGATGCAGCACCGGCGCGCCGGTGGTGAGGCTTTCGGCCGCATCGATGATGGCGTTGGCGTCGATGCCGTAGTGGCGGTAGAGGTCGGCGATGGTGCCGGTCTGGCCGAACTGCTCGACGCCGAGTGCCTCGACGCGGTGGCCGCGGACGCTGCCGAGCCAGCCGAGCGCGGAAGGATGGCCGTCGATCACGGTCACGATGCCGCAGTCGCGCGGCAGCGGTGCCAGCAGCTTCTCGATGTGGCTGAGGTGCTGCACGCCGCGGCGATCGCGGCGCAATTTCCGTGCGGCGGTCCAGCCCGCGTGCAAGCGGTCGGCCGAAGTGATCGCGAGCAGACCGATGTCGCGCCGGCTCTCGCCGATGAAGCCGGTCGCCTCGATCGCCTCGGGCGCCACCGCGCCGGTATAGGCGATCACGAGTTCGGCATTGGGGCCCGGTTTACGCAGCCAATAGGCGCCGTCGGTGATGCCTTGCTGAAGCTCCGGCGTCATGATCCGCTGCGCCTGCTCGATGCTGCGCGTCGAGAGGCGCAGATAGACGGAACCGCCCTCACCCGGATCGCGCTGCATGTGATTGAAACCCCAGCCCATGATCACGGCGAGCTCGTCGACGAAGGCCGGCTCGAACGAGGCGAGGCCATCCTGCGCCATGCCGATCAGCGGCGTCGCGATCGACTGGTGCGCGCCGCCCTCGGGCGCGAGCGTGATGCCTGATGGCGTCGCCGCCACCATGAAGCGCGCATCCTGGTAGCAGGCATAATTCAGCGCATCGAGCCCGCGCTCGATGAAGGGGTCGTAGAGCGTGCCGACCGGCAAGAGCCGCGCGCCGTTGATCTGGTGCGACAGGCCGAGCGCCGAGAGCATGATAAAGAGGTTCATCTCGGCGATGCCGAGCTCGAGATGCTGGCCCTTGGGCGAGGCGTCCCAGTTGTAGGTGGAGGGAATTTTCTCACTGCGGAATAAGTCCGCCTTCTCGGCGCTCGCAAACAGGCCGCGCCGGTTCACCCATGGGCCGAGATTGGTCGAGACGGTGACGTCGGGCGAGGTCGTGACGATGCGCCTAGCGAGCTCGCTGTCGCCGCGCGCAATCTCGTTCAGCACGAGGCCAAAGCCCTGCTGGGTGGACATCTGCGGCGACGGCTTGAAGGCGAGCTGCGACAGCACCTCGACGACCGGCGCGGTCAGCCGGCGGCCGTCCCGGTTGAATGGCACGCGCGCGAGGAACGCGTCGAGCTCGGCGGGAGCTAGCGCGAGGCCCTCGTACTTGTCCCATTCGTGGCCGGAGCGGATGTTCTGGCTCTCGCGATATTTCTCCATCTGCGCGACCGTCATCAGGCCGGCATGGTTGTCCTTGTGGCCCTGGAACGGCAGGCCGACGCCCTTGATGGTGTAGGCGATGAAGCAGACCGGGCGATCGTGGTCGATGGATTCGAACGCATCCAGCATGCTCGCCATGTCGTGGCCACCGAGGTTCGACATCAGCGCCAGCAGCTCCTCATCGCTGCGCTTGTCGATCAGCTTGGTGATCGGCCCCTGGTCGCCGATCTCGTCGTGCAGATGCTTGCGGAAGGCCGCGCCGCCCTGAAAGCACAGCGCCGCATAGAGCGCGTTCGGGCAATTGTCGATCCAGCGCTTGAGCGCCTCGCCGCCCGGCTCGGCGAAGGCCTCGCGCATCAGCCGGCCGTATTTCACGATCACCACGTCCCAGCCGAAATTGCGGAACATGGTCTCGAACTTTTCCCAGAGCCCTTCGCGCACGACGGCGTCGAGCGACTGGCGGTTGTAGTCGACCACCCACCAGGTGTTGCGCAGGCCATGCTTCCAGCCTTCTGCCAAGGCTTCGAAGATGTTGCCCTCGTCCATCTCGGCGTCGCCGACCAGCGCGATCATCCGCCCTTCGCGGCGATCCTTCATCCAGCCATGCGCCTTGACGTAGTCCTGCACCAGCGAGGCGAACAGCGTCTGCGCAACGCCGAGGCCGACCGAGCCGGTCGAGAAATCGACGTCGTCGACGTCCTTGGTGCGCGAGGGATAGGACTGCGCGCCCTTGAAGCCGCGAAAATTCTCCAGCTTCTCGCGGCTCTGCCGGCCGAACAGATACTGGATGGCGTGGAACACCGGGCTCGCATGCGGCTTCACCGCAACGCGGTCCTCAGGGCGCAACACGCTAAAGTACAGCGCCGACATGATGGTCGCGAGCGAGGCCGACGAGGCCTGGTGGCCGCCGACCTTCAACCCGTCCGCGTTGGAGCGGATATGGTTGGCGTGGTGGATGGTCCATGACGACAGCCACAGCGCCTTGCGGGCCAGGGCAGTCAGGGTTTCGAGACGCGCGGAATCGACGGGCATGGCGATGCTCCGGAAAAATCTGGCCTTGATGATACTCCCGCGAGGGGCCCCAAACTTCTCAATTTTTCGCGCCATACCTGCCGATATTGGGATATTTTACCAATCGAATGCCCCCTGACCTAGGTTTCATCCCAATGCCCGAGCTCGACGCCATCGACCGCAAAATCCTCAGCTACCTCCAAAACGACAGCCGCCTGACCATGCAGGAGCTCGCCGACAAGGTCGGGCTCTCGGTGTCGCCCTGCCACCGCCGGGTCAAGCTGCTGGAGGAGCGCGGCGTCATCTCGCGCTATATCGCGACCGTCGACCAGAAGGCGCTCGGCCTGCATGTTAGCGTCTTCATCTCGATCAAGCTGGCGCGGCAGAAGGAGGAGGACCTCAACCGCTTCGCGCGCGCGATCTCGAAATGGGACGAGGTGCTGGAGTGCTATCTGATGACAGGCAACCGCGACTATCTCCTGCGCGTCGTCGCCGCCGACCTCGCTTCCTACGAGACCTTCCTGAAGACCAAGCTGACCCGGCTCGACGGCATCGCCTCGATCGAGTCGAGCTTTGCGCTGAGCCAGGTGAAATATTCGATCGCGCTGCCGGTGTGACGGTCCACCGGGTTATTTCGGAACCGGTGTCACATGGGCGCAATAAACCCCGCCGATGGTCACGGGCGACAGGCACCCTGCCGAAAGAAGGACCCATGACCGCATCGGACCGCACCCCTGAAATGGCCAAACGCGAGCGCATCATCCGGGAAATGACCGACGATCTCGACGAAGAGCTGGAGATGGAGCTCGATGACAGCAGGCTCGACGAGCTGCTGGACGAGACCGACGCGCTTCGCCCGACGGTGGATCGCAGGCTCTATTTCCGTGAGCTGCTGCGGTTGCAGGGCGAGCTAGTCAAGCTCCAGGACTGGGTGCAGAGCGAAAAGAAGAAGGTCGTGGTGCTGTTCGAGGGCCGCGACTCCGCCGGCAAGGGCGGCGTGATCAAGCGCATCACCCAGCGGCTCAATCCCCGCATCTGCCGCGTCGCCGCCCTTCCGGCGCCGAGCGAGCGCGAGCGCTCGCAATGGTATTTCCAGCGCTACGTGGCGCATCTTCCCGCCGGCGGCGAGATGGTGCTGTTCGATCGCAGCTGGTACAACCGCGCCGGGGTCGAGCGCGTGATGGGCTTCTGCACCGAGGAGCAGTACCAGGAGTTCTTCAAGACGGTGCCGGAGTTCGAGCGGATGCTGATCCGCTCCGGCATCACCCTGGTCAAATACTGGTTCTCGATCACCGACGACGAGCAGCAGTTCCGCTTCAGCATGCGCATCAGGGATCCGCTCAAGCAGTGGAAGCTGAGCCCGATGGACGTCGAGGCGCGCAGCCGCTGGGAGCAGTACACCAAGGCCAAGGAGACGATGCTCGAGCACACCCACCTTCCGGATTCGCCGTGGTGGATCGTCGATGCCGTGGACAAGAAGCGCGCCCGGCTCAACTGCATCTCGCATTTGCTCAGCCAGATCCCGTACCAGGAGGTCGCACGCGTGCCGGTGGTGCTGCCGCCGCGCGTACGCAACCCCGACTATCACCGCGGGCCGGTTCCGCCGGAGATGTATGTGCCTGCGAAATACTGACGGAGGTGTCGTAGGGTGGGTTAGTCGAGCATATGCGCGAAGCGCGTCTGATCGGCGTAACCCGCCTCTTCTGTCACCGCTGCAAGAGAAGTGGTGGGTTACGCCGTGCGGACTGCGCTTCGCGCAGCCGCAAGGCTAACCCACCCTACGAAGCGATCACCGCCACGGCTGCACGATGATCTTCGTATGCGCCTCGGGATTGGCGAGGTCCGCGAAGGCCTTTGCGACGCCGTCGAGGCCGACCTCCGCCGTCACCATTGCTGCGGCGTCCACCTGCCCTTCGGCGATCAGGCGCAGCGAGCTTGCGAACTCGTCCGGCGTGTAGCCGAGCACGTACTGGACGTTGAGTTCCTTCATGATGCCGAGCATGGGCTCGTTTCTGTCGCTCTCCATGCAGACGCCGACCACGACGATCCTGGCATCGCGCGGGGCGCCCTCGAACACCTGCTGCAACAGGCCGGGCACGCCGACGCATTCGAAGATCAGCGCGGGCTTGAGCGCCGGCAGCATGGCCTGCAACGGCGGCCGCGCCGCCTTCTCGCCCTCCGACATCTGGGCGTGCTCGGCCCAGGTCGCGTAGGGCTGCGACAACTTGGGATCGACAACGATATCGGCGCCGAGCCTGGCCGCCAGCGCGCGCCGCGCCGGCGAATAGTCGGCGGCGACGATCGGATGCAGCCCCCTGATCTTCAGCGCGGCGATCACCGCGAGCCCGACCGGTCCGCAGCCGATGACAAGCGGCACCTCGCCGCCGCTGATGTTGGCTTTCGCCACGGCGTGGACGCCGACGGCGAGCGGCTCGGTCAGTGCGGCATGTTCGGGAGCCAGACCGTTGGGCACTTCGAGCAGCAGCGCTTCGCTGAGCAGCATCGCTTCGGCATAGCCACCGATATTGTCGTTGGAATAGCCGATGCCCTCGATACCCTGCGGCGTCACCAGGGCCGGCAGCGAGCAGACATGGGTGCCGGGCCTGAGCTTGCGCGCGGTGCCGGGACCGTAGTCGACGATCTCGCAGCAGAATTCATGACCGAACACGACGTCGCGGGCGAGGTCCATCGGCTTGCGGCCGACCTTGCGCGCCATCTCGACCATGCGGTGGGCGTGCTGGCGCGCATGCAGGTCGGAGCCGCAGATGCCGCAGGCGAGCGTCTTGACCAGCACCTGGCCGGGGCCCGGCTTCGGCTCGGCCATCTGACCAACGACAATCTCACCGTTCCTGAAGATCGCAGCGCGCATCCGGCTCCTCCCGTATTGTTGTTGGAGCCGTTGATAGCACGACGCGCGATGCGCGAACTTGCGTCAGGCGTTCGGGGAACGCTCTTCCAGCACCAGGAGCTGGGCGCGGCGGACGCGCTCGCGATGGGCGATGTAGAGACCGCTGGCGACGATGAAGGCCGCGCCGACGACGGTCCAGATGCTCGGCACCTCGCCGAAGATGAAGAAGCCGAGAATGCTGACCCACAACAATTGCGAATAGGAGAACGGCGCCAGCACCGAGGCATCGCCGTAGCGATAGGCGAGTACGACGATCCACTGGCCCGCCGTGGAGGCGACGCCGATGAAGATACCGAGTGCAATCGCGGTCCAGGACGGCGTGACCCAGACGAACGGCACCATCGCTGTCAGGATCGCAAGACCGGTCAACGAGGAATAGGCCATGGTGGTGACGACCGCCTCGCGACCGCTCATCATGCGCGTCAGGATCAGCGTGCCGGCCCAGCAAGCGGCCGAGATGACCGGGAAGAACGCTGCGAGATGAAACGCGCCGGTGCCCGGGCGCAGGATGATCAGCACGCCGATCAGGCCGAGCGCGGTGGCGAACCAGCGGCGCATGCCCACCTTCTCACCGAGGAAGACGATGGAGAGCGCAGTGACGAACAGCGGTGCGACGAAGCCGGTTGCGGACGCCTCCGCGATCGGCAGGAAGCGCAAGCCCGTGATGAAGAACAGCGAGGAGCCAAGCAGCACCGCGCCGCGCATCACATGCAATCCGAGGCGCTCGGTGCGCATCGCGTAGTACGGCGAGGACCGCAGCATCACCGGCGTGAATATAAGCGCGAAGGTAAGAAAGCGGATCCAGGTGATCTGGATCGACGGCAGGCTGGTCGAAAGATATTTCGCGGTGATGTCGGAGCAGCCGAGAAATACCGTCGACAGCAGGATCAGCGCGATGCCCTTGAAGGGATGGTCGACGCGCGCAGGCGCGCGGCGGCCGACGTTCTTCTTCTCCGGCATAGGCATGGAAATACTGTCGAGCCTTGCGGCTGCGGCGGGCGGCGGAGTCACGGCAGAAACTCTGGAAAAATGCGAATCGGGGACGGCTGTAAAAAACGACAAATGCGCCGCTTTCACAACTTCCGAAAACAGGATGCCGATATGCGCTGTGGGCTGCGCGCGTCAATATTCCATTAAGATTGCGCGCTTGCTGCACTACAGCATGGGAAGACCTCGCGGCTTCGGACCGCGCGGAAACGCCGCATCCAGCGTCGCAATCTCCTCTTTCGTCAACACGAGATCGCCGGCGGCCGCATTCTCGCCGGCATGTTCCGCCGACGACGCCTTCGGGATCGCGAACACCGTAGTTGCACGGGTGAGGAAGCTCAGCGCGACCTGACGCGGTGTCACGCGCCGCGCCTCCGCGATGCGCGCCAGCACGGCGCCGCCCTTGCTGTTGATTGCCGGAAAATCGTCATGGCCGAACGGCGAATAGGCGACGACAGCGACGCCATGCCGCTCGCACCACGGGATCACGGCATGCTCGATCGCACGTTCCTTCAGATGATAGAGCACCTGATTGCAGGCGATGCGGCCCTCGCCCGCGACATCGAGCATCTCGTCGAGATCGTCGGCATCGAAATTGGAAACGCCCCAGGATTTGATCTTGCCGGCCTTCGCCAGCTCCTCGAACGCTGCGACGGTGTCTTCGAGCGGATAGGAGCCGCGCCAATGCAGAAGATAACAATCGAGCCGATCGGTCTTGAGCCGCTTCAGCGAGCGTTCGCAGGCGGTAATCGTGCCGCGGCGCGACGCATTGCTTGGCAGCACTTTCGAGACGAGGAAAACGTCCTCGCGCCGGCCCGCGATCGCGTCAGCAATGACGAGCTCGGCATCGCCATACATCTCGGCGGTGTCGATGTGGGTCATGCCGAGATCGAGCCCGCGCTGAAGCGCCCCGATCGCGCGCTTGCGATCACCATGGTCGAGATACCAGGTGCCCTGCCCGATGACGGAGACGTTGGCGCCGGTCTTGCCGAAGGGATTTGTGTTCATGTTCGCTCCGATACCACTCTTTCGCTCAGGCAACGCCATCAAGCTCAGGAGTTCAATCCGCCGATATCCGCGACCAGCACGCTGCCGGTCGCGGACTCCGTGATATAGAGACGATCCTTGCTTTCGCCACCGATCGCGACATTGGTGCAATTCGGCCCCGCACAGGACTTGATCCGCGCGATCAATTCGCCGTTCGGCGCGAATACGAAGACGTGGCCGAGCGAGGCGTGGCCGACGAACAGGCGGCCACGCGCGTCCATCGTCATGCCATCAGGACCGCTGGTGCCGAACAGCGAGCAGAAGCGGCCGACCTTCGACACGCTGCCGTCCTTCATGAACGGCAGCCGCCACACCGCGTTGTCGCGTGTCATCGCGACGAACAGCACGGTCTCGGTTGGATCGAGCACCAGGCCGTTCGGGCTGATACCGGTGTCGATGAGGCAGTCGAGCCTGCCGCTCGGCGTCAGCCGGTACACGCGCCCGCTCGGATCGTGCAGGCCGGTCTGGCCCTGATCGGTGAAATAGATGTCGCCGTTGGAGGCCAGATGCAGGTCGTTGCAGCCGCGGAAGGATTCTGAATTGCGCGCGGTCAGGATAGGCTTGATGCGGCCGGCCGTCGCATCGAGCTCCATGATGCCGTGCATGTAGTCGGCGACCATGATGCGGCCGTCGGCCGCGATCTTCAGTCCGTTCGGCCAGCCTTCATATTCGACGATTTGCGACCATTCGCCGTCAGGCGCGATGCGGAAGATGCGGCCGAAGGGAATGTCGACGATGTGGAGATTGCCGTCCCTGTCGAATGACGGCCCCTCGATGAAGCTATCGGTCGCAACACCCGGCCGGTTGGCATCGGCCCAATCCGTCCGCACGCCCTTGCGGCGGAACTTGTCGGGCATGGCGGAGAAGAGTGTCGTCTCGATGAGACGCGGCGGCGTTTCCAGGTACATCATGGTTGTTATGGGTGCTGCTGATGGGAGAGCGCGGCAACATAGGGCACAATCGAGGGCGCGTCGATTGGGGCGGAGGTATGGCGCCACGCCCTCACCGTCATTCCCCGCGGAAGCGGGGAATCCAGTACGCCGCGGCCTCACCGCATAATCACAGGTGTCTCGGCGTACTGGATCGCCCGGTCAAGCCGGGCGATGACAGCGGAGTCTCCGGCAACGACCGAGAACGTCGCCCCTACCCCACCACACCCGCGACCTTCGCCTGCTTCACTGGCGCTACCTCCGTCGTCGCGATCAGGCGCTTCAGCTCGGGGATGCAGGAGCCGCAATTGGTGCCGGCCTTGAGCCTGGCGCCGATCTCGGCCGTCGTGCGCGCGCCAGTCGCGATGCTGTCGCAGATGGTGCCGCGGCCGACGCCGAAGCAGGCGCAGACGATCGGACCGGTCGCGGCGGCGCCTTCGCTGGACTTGCCGGACAGCAGCATGCGCCGCTGGTCGTCGGTGACCTGATCGGCCACGAACAGGCTCTTCACCACCTCCCAGTCGCCGGCATCATGGGCGGGTCCGACGAACAGGCAGGTCTCGATGCGATCGCCCGCGAACGAGGCCGCGCGATAGACGCCGCCGCCGAAATCGCGGTACTCGGCGACATCCTCGCCGGCGACACTCTCGAGCCAGGCGGGCCAGCGCGACAGATCGGCGTTGTCGGCGAAGAGATAACCGAAGCCGCCGCTGACCGTGACGCGCGTCCACAGCAGATTGGGCGGCAGATCGAGCTGTTGGCGCGACAGCGCGAAGCCGCGGAAGACGTATTCATAGGGCGCGATCGCGGCCGGCGTCGCCTTCGATTCCGGCTGCCCCGAGAACGGGTCGGTGAAGGACTGCACCAGCGCACCGACGCGGCCGTGCGAGGCGTTCATCGCGCTCCAGTGGATCGGCACGAACAGTGTGCCGCGCTGCTGCCGATCGCTGACGACCACCTTCAGGATGCACTGCCCGTAATCGGTGGTGATGCGGGCATAGCCGTCGTGGGCGATACCGTATTTGCCGGCGTCGTCTGGGTGGACCTCGACGAAGGGCTCGGGCAGATGCGCGCCCAGCCGCTGGCTGAGACCCGTGCGCGTCATGGTGTGCCACTGGTCGCGGATGCGCCCGGTGTTGAGCCGTAAGGGGCGCGACGCGCCGGTCTCGCCGCGCAGCGACGGCATCTCCGGCGCGACGAAGCGGCCTTTGCCGTCATTGGTGAAGAAGCCGCCCGTCGCAAAGAAGCGCTCGCCGGACGTCCCGCCTTCGCGCACCGGCCACTGCACGGGCTTCAAGGCGTCGAAGGCCTCGTTCGAAAGCGAGGTCAACGCGCCGATGTCGAAATCGCGGCTGCCATCGTTCTCGAACGCCGAAAGCGCCGCGTGCTCGCGGAAAATATCGGCGGCGGATTTGTAGTCAAAACTGTCGCCGAAGCCGAGACGTTTTGCGGTCTCGCTGAGAATCCACCAGTCCGGCCGCGCCTCGCCCGGCGCCGGCAGGAACGAGCGCTGGCGCGAGATGCGCCGTTCGGAGTTGGTCACCGTGCCCGACTTCTCGCCCCAGGCGAGCGCGGGCAGCAGCACATGCGGGCCGGCCTCGACCGTGTCATTGGAGAGCACGTTCTCGGAGACCACGAACAGCTCGAGCTTCTTCAGTGCCTCGCGCACGAAGTCCGCATCGGGCAGCGACACCGCGGGGTTGGTGCCCATCACCCACAGCGCCTTGACCTCGCCGCGGTTGATCGCCTCGAACAGCTGCACCGCTTTCAGCCCCTCATGGGTGGCGATGCGCGGCGCCTTCCAGAACCGCCTGACACGGTCGATGTCCGGCGGCGTGAAGTTCATGTGCGCGGCGAGCTGATTGGCGAGACCGCCGACCTCGCGGCCGCCCATCGCGTTGGGCTGGCCGGTGAGCGAGAACGGTGAGGCGCCCGGCTTGCCGATGCGGCCCGTGGCGAGATGGCAGTTGAGGATCGCGTTGACCTTGTCGGTGCCCTGCGCCGACTGGTTGACCCCTTGCGAATAGAGCGTGACAACGCGCTCGACATCACGGAACATCTTGAAGAACGTCGCGACGTCCTGCTCGGAGAGGCCTGTGGCCAGCGCAGTCGCAGCGACGCTGCCGGCGATGTTGCGCGCGCGCGCCAGCGCGTCGTCGAAGCCCGACGTGTTGGCCGCGATGTAGTCCTGGTCCAGCGCGCCGCTGTCGGCGAGATGGACGAACAGGCCCGAGAACAAGGCGGTGTCGGTGCCGGGCTTCAGCCCCAGGAACAGATCGACGTCGCTCGCAGTGTCGGTGCGACGCGGGTCGATCACGATCATGCGGGCGCCGCGCTCCTGCCGGTTCTTCAGCATGCGCTGGAACAGGACCGGGTGGCACCACGCCGCGTTCGAGCCGACGAAGACCAGCAGGTCGGCCTGGTCGAGATCCTCGTAGCAGCCGGGCACGGTGTCGGCGCCGAAGGCGCGGCGATGGCCGGCGACCGAGGACGACATGCAGAGCCGCGAATTGGTGTCGACATTGGCGGTGCCGACAAAGCCCTTCATCAGCTTGTTGGCGACGTAGTAATCCTCGGTCAGGAGCTGGCCCGAAAGATAGAACGCGACCGCATCGGCACCGTCGCGCGCCACGATGTGCTGCATGCGGTGGGCAACGTGGTCGAGCGCATCGCTCCAGGCGACGCGCTCCAGCACGCCCTTGCAGCGGATCATGGGGTAGAGCAGCCGGCCCTCCAGCCCGACGGTCTCGCCGAGCGCCGAGCCCTTCGAGCACAGCCGGCCGAAATTGGCGGGATGATCCGGGTCGCCGGCGATCGCCGCTCCGCCCTTGCCGTCGGGCGTTGCGAGCACGCCGCAGCCAACACCGCAATAGGGGCAGGTGGTCTTGGTGGTCCGGAGCGTCGGGTCGATCGCCGTCATATCGAGCTGCCTTATCAAGCCGCCTCTATCAAGCCGCTTTGGAGGGACGCGCGAGCGCGCGGCCGAACATCATGTCGGTACGGATCGCCGCCACCTTGTCGCGGTTGCGGATCAGTTCGAGATACCAGAGCGCATCGACGGTATCGCCGATCAGCACCGCGCCGGTGAGCCGACCGTCGGCGATGACGAGCTTCTTGTAGGTCCCGCGCCTGCGGTCGGACAGCACGAGGCTCTCGCTGCCCTCCCCGCCCATGAAGTCGCCGGCGGAGAATACACTGACGCCCGAGACCTTCAGATTGGTCGAGACCACGCTGCCCTGATAAGCGGCGGGCCGGCCTGCGAGATGCCGCGCCAGCACGCGCGCCTGCTCATAGGCAGGCTCGACCAGGCCATAGCAGGTGCCGCGATGCTCGGCGCATTCACCGAGCGCGAAGATGTCGGGTGACGCCGTCTGCATGACGTCGTTGACCACGATGCCGCGATTGACCGCGATGCCGGCGTCCTTGGCCAACGCGATATTGGGCTTGATGCCGGCGGCAAAGATCACGGCATCGGCCTCGATGCGGCTGCCGTCGGCGAGCTCGACGGCTTCGACATGGCCATCGCCATGGATGCATTTCGTGCTGGCATTGAGCAGGATGCGGATGCCCTTGCGCTCGACCAGCGTCTTGAGCAGGTCGGCGGCCGGCCCATCGAGCTGGCGCTCCATCAGCCGGTCCATCAGATGCAGCAGCGTCACCGGGGCGCCGGCCTTGGCAAGCCCATAGGCCGCCTCCAACCCGAGCAGACCGCCGCCGACCACGACGACGCGCTTCTTCGCCGCCGCAAGCGTCAGCAGCAGGTCGACGTCGCGCGTGTCGCGGAACGTATGCACGCCGGCGAGATCGGCGCCCGGCACGTTGAGCCGCAGCGGCGTCGATCCCGTGGCAAGCACGAGCTTGGAATATTCCATGCTCTCCTCGCCCTCGATCTTGAGCTCGCGGCGGCCGGTGTCGATCTCGGTGACGCGGTAGCCGTAGCGCACCGTGACGCCGCGATGGCGCCACCAGTCGGCCGGCCGCAGCTCGATCTCGTGCGAGCCGGTCTCGCCGGCCAGCACGGAGGAGAGCAGCACGCGGTTGTAAGCGAGCCTCGGTTCATCGCCGATAACGGCAACCGCGTAGCGGCCAAGCGCGGTCTTGGCGAGCTCGTCGACCAGACGCGCGGCCGCCATACCGTTACCGACGATGACCAGCGGTTCACTCACAAGGCATCTCCTATTCGGCGGCCTGCGCCTGAGCGCCGTAGGCCTCGGAAATCATGTAGCCGGACAGCACGCCGTAGGCGTCGGTCCAGGCCGTGGCGAGTTCGGGCGTCCAGGCCTCGCCGAGACCCTTCTCCAGGGTCCACAGCAAGGTCGCGCCGACGACGGGGTAGTGCTCGGCCTTGGCGCCGTAGGCGACGTGACGCTTGGCAAGCGCCGAGGCCGCGGGAAGAATCGAGTCCAGGTTCGACAGGCCACCGACGACGGCAGCAAGCATGCCCATCAGCTTCTTGCGCTGCTCGGTCATGTCTTCAGGAAACATCGCGCGCACGGACGGCGCCACCTCGAACAGGCGATCGTAGAACAGCACCGCTGCGGTTTCCGAAATCGGCGCGACCTTGGCGAAGCTCTGCTGGACGAGGGCGATCTGTTCTGAAGTCATGGTGTTCTCCTGCCTGTTGGGTTTGTCTTGGTGCGCGCCATTGCGAACCAGGTTCATGGTCAAACTGTCGGGCAATGCTTCTCCCCGCGTACGGGGAGAAGCGAGATTCATACCAAGCGGTCACACCCTTGCTTCGGCGAGGCTTGGCGCGCCTTCACGCTGCGGGCTGCGACGCAGGTAGAACCACCAGGTCAGGCCGAGGCAGGACGCGTAGAAGGCGAGATAGATCGCGAGCGCGAGCTGCGGCCCGCCGGTCATGGCGATCGACTTGCCGAAACCGCTCGGGATCAGATAGCCGCCGACAGCGCCGACCGCGCCGATGAAGCCAACCGCCGCACCGCTCTCGATGCTCGCCGTCTTCAGGGCGACCGCGCGCGCCGCATCGCCCTTGCCGCGCACCTTGAACAGGTTCTGCTCGCGGAAGATCGAGGGGATCATGCGGTAGGTCGAGCCGTTGCCGATGCCCGTCGTCACGAACAGGATCAGGAACATCGACAGGAAGCCGATGAAATCCTTGTGCCCGACGAAATAGAGCACGCCGACGGTGGCGCCCGCCATCACGATGAAGTTCCAGAAGGTGATGACCGAGCCGCCGATCCTGTCCGCCAGCCAGCCGCCGAACGGGCGCGACAGCGAACCGACGAGAGGCCCGAGGAACGCGATCGCGATCGTCACCGACGGAAACTGCGTCTTGATCAGCAGCGGAAACGCCGCGGAGTAGCCGATGAAGGATCCGAACGTGCCAATGTAGAGGTACGCCATGATCCAGGTGTGCTTGCGCTTGACCACCGCGAGCTGATTCCTGATCGACGACTTGGCCGTGGTCAGGTTGTTCATGAAGAACACCGCGCCGAACACCGCGATCGCGATCGGCAGCACCCACATCAGGCCGGCGTTCTGAAGGAACACGCCGTCGACGGGGGTTGCCTGGAACAGGTTGATGACGGCGAGCGTCATCAGGATCGGGGTCAGGAGCTGCACGCTGGAGACACCGATATTGCCGCCGGCTGCGTTGAGGCCCAGCGCCCATCCCTTCATCTTGTCCGGGAAGAAGAAGGAGATGTTGGTCATGCTGGAGGCGAAATTGCCGCCGCCGAGACCGGCGGTCGAGGCGATCAGCAGCATCAGCCAGAACGGCGTGTCGGGCTGGCTGACGAAATAGGCGAGCGACAACGTCGGAATGAACAGGATGGCCGCGCTGAAAATGGTCCAGTTGCGACCGCCGAACGTCGTCACCGCGAACGTGTAGGGAAAACGCATCAGCGCGCCGATCAGGCCCGGCACGGCAACGAGCTGGAACAGCTGGTCGGTGGTGTAATGGAAGCCTGCCTGCGGCAGCTTGGTGGTGACGATGCTCCAGATCAGCCAGACCGAGAAGCCGATATGCTCGGCCACGATCGACCAGATCAGGTTGCGTCGCGCGATAGTCTTGCCAGTCGCGTTCCAGAACGCCTCGTCTTCGGGGCGCCAGTCTGAAATCCAGGTCGGATTCTTCGTCATTGAGTATCCCTTCTAGGCTCACCGCTGCGTCGTTGCAGGCTCAGCCTCCAGGCGCGGAGGCGCGCTCCGAGGCTTCACCCCGGTGGCGAGTTCACGATGCTGATTGATGATGTTGAGGGACGTCGTCGTTGGCGTCGCGCAAATGCTTTTCAATTTCCGTGCCAACTGCGCGCGCTCGGGAAATACAGGGAATTCAGGGGCTTGTTCGAATTGCCCGAAATTCTTGCAGGGCTATTTCGCACGCAAATTTTGCGATTCGCTCAATCCCTGTGCGCCGCACAAGGATTGAGCGAGGTGTCGATTATTTAGGCGCGCACATCTTCCGCGTTAAACCTTCGTTTACGCGGCTTCTACGAAGCGATGACGCTCGTAGAGGAATTCGAGCACGCGCTGCCGGCACTTCAGATAGGTGGTGTTGGTGGCGAGCTCGAGCCGCTTGCGGGGACGCGCCAGCGGCACCTCCAGCACCTCGCCGATGCGCGCGCTTGGCCCGTTCGTCATCATCACGATACGGTCGGACAGGAGCACGGCCTCGTCGACATCGTGGGTGATCATCAGAATGGTGTTGCCGAGCTTCTGGTGCAGCGCCATCACCGAGTCCTGCAGATGCGCGCGGGTCAGCGCGTCGAGTGCGCCGAACGGCTCGTCGAGTAGCAGCACCTTCGGCTCCATCGCCAGCGCCCGCGCGATGCCGACGCGCTGCTTCATGCCGCCGGAGATTTCGGAAGGACGCTTGTCCTTGGCGTGCGCCATCTGCACCAGATTGAGATTGTGCATCACCCAGGCGTCGCGCTCGGCCCGCGTCTTGGTCTTGGCGAACACCTTGTCGACACCGAGCCTGACGTTCTCGTAGACCGTGAGCCAGGGCAGCAGGCTGTGGTTCTGGAACACCACGGCGCGATCGGGCCCCGGCGAGTTGACCTCGCGGTTCTCCAGCAGCACGCCGCCGGTCGAGGCGTTGGTCAGCCCTGCGATGATGTTGAGCAGGGTCGACTTGCCGCAGCCGGAATGGCCGATGATCGAGACATATTGCCCCTTCTCGATCGTCAGACTGATGTCCTTCAGGACCTCCGTGGTGGCGGCGCCGCGGGTAAAAATCTTGTCGATGTGGTCGAGCTTCAGATAGGCGGTCATGTGTCCCTCCCCTCAGTTCATCGCGGTGCCGCGGGTGACGATCTTGCCGAGGCCCGCAATCAGGCGATCGAGCACGAAGCCGACGATGCCGACATAGATCAGGGCCAGGATGATCTCGCTGATGTGCGAGGAGTTCCAGGCGTCCCAGATGAAGAAGCCGATGCCGACGCCGCCGATCAGCATTTCGGCGGCGACGATGGCGAGCCACGACAGACCGATGCCGATGCGCAGGCCGGTGAAGATGTAGGGCGCGGCCGCCGGGATCATGACCTTGCCGAAGAACTCCAGCGGATTGAGCTGCACGACAGCCGCGACGTTGCGGTAGTCCTGCGGGATGTTGCGGATGCCGACCGCCGTGTTGATGATGATCGGCCAGATCGACGTGATGAAGATGACGAAGATCGCCGAGGGCTGGCCGTCACGGAACGCTGCGAGCGAGAGCGGCAGCCAGGCGAGCGGCGGGATGGTGCGCAGGACCTGGAACAGCGGATCGAGCCCGCGCATCGCCCAGACCGACTGGCCAACCAGCACGCCGAGCGCGATGCCGGCGATCGCGGAGAGCGAATAGCCGAAGGCGACGCGCTGAAGGCTGGCGGAGAGATGCCAGAACAGGCCCTTGTCGATGCCGCCATGGTCGAAGAACGGATCGAGGATCAGCTCCTTGGTGTCCTTGAATACCCGCGACGGCGGCGGCAGTGCCGAGCCGGCGCGGCGGCAGACCAGCTCCCAGACCAGCGTCAGCAGCGCGATCACGACGATCGGCGGGATGACGCGCACAGCGGTCTCGCGCACCATGCGCGCGTAAGCCTCGCTCCGCGGCGGCCGCTTCGGCGTCATCGCGACGACGGGCGCGGCGCTCCCCGCGGGCGTCGCGGTCTCAACCTCAATCTTCGTGGCAGGCATGTTCATCGCTATCTCTCTTCGGCTCCGGGACGATGCGGCCGCCTCGCGGCGGCCGCAGGGCTCCATCAGACTTCGACGCGCTTGATCGCGAGCGACTTCAGATAGGCCGCCGGATTTTCGGGATCGAACACCTTGCCATCGAAGAAGGTCTCCTTGCCGCGCGAGGTGGAGGCCGGGATCTCCGAGGCGGCGACGCCGAGCGTCTTGGCGGCGTCGCGCCACATATCCTCGCGGTTGACCTTGGCGATCAGCGCCTTGGTGTCGAAGTTCGCCTCGTATTTGCCCCAGCGGATGTCCTCGGTGAGGAACCAGAGGTCGTGGCTCTGGAACGGATAAGAGGCGAAGTCGCGCCAGTACTTCATGATGTGCGGCGAGTTCTCGACCACCTTGCCGGGGATGCCGTAGTCGAACTTGCCCGAGGTGCGATCGAGCACGTCCTCGACCGGGCAGTTCATCCACTGCCGCTTGCCCATGATGGCGGCGAGCTCGGCCTTGTTCTCGGCCTTGTCGGCCCATTGCTGGGCCTCCATCACGGCCATCAGCAGCGCCTTGGCGGCCTTCGGATATTTGTCGACGAAGGCTGCGCGCATGCCGAAGGATTTTTCCGGATGCTTGTTCCAGAGTTCGCCCGTGTTGATCGCCGTGTAGCCGATGCCCTGGTGGATCAGCTGCAGGTTCCAGGGCTCGCCGACGCAGAAGGCGTCCATGGTGCCGACCTTCATGTTGGCCACCATCTGCGGCGGCGGCACAACGATGGTCTCGATGTCCTTGTCGGGATCGATGCCGCCGGCGGCGAGCCAGTAGCGGATCCAGAGGTCGTGGGTGCCGCCGGGGAACGTCATCGCGGCCTTCACCGACTTGCCGGAGGCCTTCTTCTTCTCCAGCGCCGCCTTGAACGGCGACGCGTCGACGCCGAGCTTGAGGTCGGCATATTCGTTGGCAACCGAGATGCACTGACTGTCGAGATTCAGCCGCGCCAGGATGTACATCGGCGTCGGCTGGTTGTTCTGCGTCACCTTGCCGGCCGAGATCAGATACGGCATCGGGGTGAGGATGTGGGCGCCATCGATGCCGTTGCCTTCGGAGCCGAGCACGAGGTTGTCGCGCGTCGTGCCCCAGGAGGCCTGCTTCTGCACGTCAGTGTCAGGCATGCCGTATTTGGCGAACAGGCCCTTGTCCTTGGCGACGAAGAGCGGACCGGCGTCGCTGAGCGCGATGAAGCCGAGCTTGGCGCCCTTGACCTCGGGGCCTGCGTCCTGCGCGAACGCGCCGGCGGGGAAATTGAGCTTGGCGGCGGCAAGAAGGGCAGCCGTGCTGCCGGTGGCCTTCAACAATTGACGGCGGCTGAGGCCAGTCTCGGAGGGCCGGCGGATGCGCTTGGTCATCGGTGATGTCGTCCTTTTGCGTCGTTGCGAATGATTGCGTCAGTGCGCACGAGCAGCCCGTCCGTCCGTGACGCCCGAAAAAGGCGCATGCGAACGCGCGACGGGGGGACCCCCGTCTGGTGGCGTCAGCAAAATCGGATGAGAAGTCTCGCGGGACGGCTTCAATGGCGTCGGCTTGGAACTATTCAAGCTTCATGCCAAGCGCTGCACCTCTTAAACCGATGAGAATTCAATACGTTATATGCGCCGCGCCAGTCTGTCGCAGGGTTGCTGCGCACGCGAAATTTGCGGACTGCTCATTTCTTGTGCGCCGCACAATTCTTATGCAGCCGCCTAAGCAAAAGGCCGCGGAGCCGGCAAAAGCCGGATCAAGGCACGTACCATCCATTTGAAATCGCTTACGTTTTCTATCGCACCCAAGCGGCACGCGACTTGCATTTCCATTGGCGTCAACGAAGACTGCGGCTTGCCGCATTGTTGCAGCCTCTGGCGGCTGCAAACCGGAAGCTCCACTGCTTCGCGGCCCTTCTCGGCTCAGTCGTCGTGACGCGATTCCCAAGGCTTCCAGACCTCCATAGCCCTCGTGCGCGGCAGAGCTGTCCGCACGGCCCAAGACGTTCAGCCGCGCTCTCATCGAGAGGGCGTGTCGATCTAACTTACGAAGCAAAAGGAACCATTGATGTCGTATCTCGCGCCTTCGGAATTCGTCACCAAGATGGTGGATGCGGGCGAGTCCAAGATCTTCATGTCCACCCGGGATACCATCATCCGGGCCTATATGGCCGGCGCCATCCTCACGCTGGCGGCCTGGTTCGCCGTCACCATCAACGTGAACACCGGCCAGCCGCTCGTCGGTGCGCTGCTGTTTCCGGTCGGCTTCGTCATGCTCTACCTGCTCGGCTTCGACCTCTTGACCGGTGTGTTCGTGCTCTCGCCGCTCGCCCTGATCGACAAGCGCCCGGGCGTCACCTTTGGCGGCGTGCTCCGCAACTGGGGCCTCGTCTTCGTCGGCAACTTCGCCGGCGCCTTCACCGTGGCCTTCATGATGGCCTTCGTCACGACCTTCGGCTTCACGCAGGACCCCGACAAGGTCGGCGCGGCGATCGGCAATATCGGTGAGGGCCGAACGCTCGGCTATGCCGCGCACGGCGCCGCCGGCATGGCGACGCTGTTCATGCGCGGCATGCTCTGCAACTGGATGGTCTCGACCGGCGTCGTCGGCGCCATGATCTCGACCTCGGTCCCCGGCAAGGTCATCGCGATGTGGATGCCGATCCTGGTGTTCTTCTACATGGTGTTCGAGCACTCCGTGGTGAACATGTTCCTGTTCCCGTCGGGCCTGATGCTGCACGCGAAGTTCTCAATCATGGACTACCTGATCTGGAACGAGATCCCGACCGTGCTCGGCAACCTCGTCGGCGGCCTCGCCTTCACCGGCATGACGCTCTACGCCACGCACGTCATGACCCTGCCGAAGCGCCAGGCCGGCAAGACCACGCAGCCCCGCGTCGCGGCCTGATCAAACAACGTCTCGACAGGGGAGCCTCGCCCGAGCAGGGTGAGGCTCCCCCTTGCCGGTGATGACGATGACCCGCGGACTCCTGATTTCGATCGGCCAGCACTCCGACAGGGGTCGCAAGCCCGTCAACCAGGATTTTCACGGCATCCTGATTCCGGAGGAGCCGCTGCTCAGCCTGAAGGGCATCGCGGCGGTTCTCGCCGACGGCATCTCCAGCAGCACGGTGAGCCAGATCGCCAGCGAGTCGGCGGTCAAGAGCTTCCTGATGGACTATTACTGCACGTCGGAATCCTGGACGGTGAAGACCTCCGCCCGCCGCGTGCTCGACGCGACCAATTCCTGGCTGCACGCGCAGACGCGCAAGAGCCAATATGCCTATGACCGCGACAAGGGCTATGTCTGCACCCTCAGCGCCATGGTCATCAAGGCGACCACCGCGCACATCTTCCATGTCGGCGACTGCCGCATCTACCGCATCGCCGGCAAGGCGCTCGAGCAGCTGACCGACGATCACCGCATCATCGTGTCGTCGGAGCAGACCTATCTCGGTCGCGCGCTCGGCATCAACCCGCAGCTCGAGATCGACTACCAGACGGTCGAGATCGAGGCCGGCGACACCTTTATCCTCGCAACCGACGGCGCCTACGAATTCGTCGATGCGCGCTTCATCACGAGCGCGCTCAACGAGCATGCAGCCGATCTCGACGGCGCCGCGAAGGCGATCGTGGACGAAGCCTACCGGCGCGGCAGCGACGACAACATCACCGTCCAGATCCTCCGCATCGACGCAGTGCCGCAGCGCGACTCGGCAGGCATCTTCAATCAGACCTTCGAACTGCCGCTTCCTGCGCTGCCCGAGCCGCGGGCGATGTTCGACGGCTACAGGATCGTCCGCGAGATTCACGGCAGCAGCCGCAGCCACATCTACCTTGCCGTCGATGTGGAGACCGAGGAGGCGGTCGCGCTCAAGCTGCCGTCGATCGACCTGCGCGACAATGCCGCCTATCTCAAGCGCTTCCTGATGGAGGAGTGGATCGCGCGCCGCATCGTCAGCCCGCACGTGCTGAAGCCGCTCTCACAGTCGAGACGGCGCAGCTACCTCTATGTCGCAACGGAGTTCATCGAAGGGCAGACCTTGAGGCAGTGGATGCTCGACAACCCGCGTCCCGATCTGGAGACGGTCCGCAGGATCGTCGAGCAGATCGCCACGGGGCTTCGCGCCTTCCACCGCATGGAGATGCTGCACCAGGACCTCAGGCCCGACAATGTCCTGATCGACAAGACCGGCACCGCGAAGATCATCGACTTCGGATCGGTCAGGGTCGCCGGCGTCGCCGAGGCGGCGCCGAAATCGGCGGACGAGGAAATTCTCGGCACGGTCCAGTACACGGCCCCGGAGTATTTCCTCGGCGAGGGAGGATCGCCGCGGTCCGACATGTTTTCGCTGGCCGCCATTTGCTACCATATGCTCACCGGACATCTCCCCTACGGCGCCCAGCTCGCCAAGATCCGGGGAAGATCGGACGCGTGGAAGTTGAGATATCGCCCGGCCATCGATGCCGAGCGGGGCATCCCGGGATGGATCGACGGCGCGCTCAGGAAAGCGCTGCATCCCGATCCCTACAAGCGCCACGAGGACCTCTCCGAGTTCGTCTTCGAACTCAGGAATCCCAATCCGGCCTATCTCGCCACGCGGAGCACGCCTCTTCTGGAGCGCAACCCGCTGATGTTCTGGAAGCTGACCACGGCGGCGCTCGCCTGCGCAGTCGTGGTTCTGCTCGCGCTGCTGCACGCGCGTTAGGGCGGTGCGGTCATAGAAGCCCGGACGTCAGCTTCTCGCGGCCATGCGGACATAGATGGCCGGTTCAGAACATTACCGCTTGTGACCCTGGCTGTGTGAAAACGCTGCGCTTGATGTGATTCGCGCGATATGATTCCCGCACGATTTGCGGGGGCTG